>JAOUKH010000208.1 GCA_029882685.1 Cyclobacteriaceae bacterium | reverse complement strand
CCTGACTTACTGCTCCCGTTCCTCTTCCTCCACAACCAACAACTGCAAGTTTTAGTTGTTGCTTATCTTTCATTATTATTGGAGCTGAAAAAGCTGAAGGAGCAAGTATAACACCTCCTGCTACCATAGTAGATCCTTTCATAAAGTCTCTACGTGTTAAATCTTTTTTGTTATCACTCATATCTGTTAGGTTTATTATTATTTAAAAATCATCCATTGGTTCGAGCCAATAATTTTCTATTTCCGTTATTGTAGGTGCAACCTTAGGCCGCACTATTCTAAAGCCTACAAATGGGGCATTGGTAAGCCACCACTGACTTTTAGGAATCTGAGGATCCCTACGTTTCCATCTACTCTTTGAAGGTTGTCGTGCTGCACACCGCAATTGCTCAGGCATATCTTTCCATGAACCACCACGAACTACCCTTGGGTACAGTGTTTTAGGTGTATTTAAAGGATTATCTATTGGCGAATTAGAATAAAAAGTTGTGTCATATTGATCTAGTACCCATTCAGCGACATTGCCAAGCATATCGTAAATACCTAGATTGTTTGGACGCTTTGTCCCAATTTCTTCATATTGAAAATCTGAGTTTTTCTTTGACCATGCCTGTTCGTCAAGTGGCACACCATTTGACAACGCTCCTTTTTTACAAGCATATTCCCATTCAGCTTCTGTTGGTAATCTATAAAACACTCCTGTTTTTGCCGAGAGCCATTTACAAAACATGGTAGCTCCATATTGAGTCATATTTACGGCAGGATAATCATCTTTCCCCATTCCAAAACTCATATCAACATAAGGTGTCGAAGCACTTGTAACACCATCAATCCCTAAAGATTTCAACTTATCTTTATCAAACGATTTTAATGCGTCTAGTTCCTGAAAAACAAAGGTGTCAAACTGCTCCCAAGTGACCTCATAGACTCCCATCCAAAAATCATCAACTTTTACTTTGTGACTTGGTTTTTCATCAGCTTGAGCTAACTGATCTTTTTCTAAACTACCCATATCAAAATAACCTCCTTGAACGGGTACAAACTTTAAATTAATTGATTCGTCAGGAACTGATTGTGTGTAAGGATCAAAACTTTGAGAACTAACTTTAGAAATATTAGAAAATTGAATTAAAACAACAAAAAACAGTGTACTACAGGGCAACAAACGCATAAATCAAGAATAATATTTTTTAATGCCTTAAATTATACAAAGAATATTAGGAACAAGAGTAACAGTAGTATTTTTTGTAAAAATTTAGTGCACTTGATAAAATTCAGCTAACAGAACCAAATTTTTTACTATACAAACAGGGCAAACGCATTTAAAAAAATATTTGCCATTTATAGGTTTCCGTCTCGATTCTTGGGACGGGAAATCGTTTAAATAGGGAGTACTTAATAATTAATTTTGACACTTTAAGCCCTTTTTCTTCCTACTTTCTTTCTTGATAAAGAAAGTAGGCAAAGAAATCAAGACTGTGAGAAAATAGGTTAAAATTTGCTTTAAACCTCTAAAATTCAAAAACTCAACGTCTTGCAGACGTTTCAAACATTTTGAATTTTTACGTGGTTTTTCACAAATTTATTAACACAATTTTCTCAAGGTCGAAGAACGTAAACCCCAATTTTGTTGAAAATCATTGAATTTTTAGGTTTTGACACTTATTATTTTACATGTCAAACTATCTTTACACACTATTGAAGGGTATTTTTACTAGAAAATAGTTTTCAATAATAGCCTAAACATTCATCATCTAGTGTTTAATTTTCTTAATGGTTAAGATTTCTCCAGTCCTGATCCTGATAAAACGGAATCAGGCTTACGAAATGAACTTATAATTTAACAAAAAGGGATGACATTGATGACCCAGGTTAAATGCGTTTGTACTGACTATACAAATTAGGTTAGCAGCGATAAGCCATACTACTTTTGTAATATCTACCAACCTCCGCCTCCTCCGCCACCGCCTCCTCCACCAGAGAAACCACCTCCACCACTAGAGCTACCTGAGCTTTGAGGCGAAATACTTGCTGAACTAATAGAAGATGAAAATGAACTTCCTAAATTATTAGATAATCTATCCACATGTGAAAACATATGAACATCACCAACATACCATGTTGGGTGATATGTTTTATTTTCAATTGCTTTAGCTATGAGGCTTTCAAATTGTTTCCCCCATTCATTTTCAACCCCTAATGCAATAGCATATGGTAGTAATTTTTCAAAAAGTTGTGGAGTTTTATCAGGTTGGTTGAGCATGTTAAGTCTATCTTTTTCTGCCACTTCCATAAATAGTTTCAACCCTTCTACTTCATCCATTACCTTTCTACCCGTAACAGTTGGAGCTTTTATAAGGTGAAAAAATAAGGAAATTAAAGAGATCATTACTACATATACGATAAAGTAAGGCACAAATACCAATACACCATCTAGGGTAATTACATCAAGTTGAACAATTATGTTTATTGGGGCAACAATAAATATCACAATAGGAATAAGTAAACCTATAAGTACTGGTATTTTTTGCCAACCACTAGCTTTTTTTACTGCCTTAATATTTACATAAGTGAATATTGTTATAAACAGAACTACTATCATTCCAAATAGCATTGGAAATATTATCTCTTCATCGTAGGCCACTGAAACAAGCATCGTAATGCTAGTTGCTATTGTCATTAATATAGCAGGGATCATCCATATGTAGTTTTTATTGAAATACAATTTCATAAAATCCTTATTTAGTAATTTTTCGAGAGCAGAAATAGCACCCCTTATTCTACTATGATTACCCTGATCTATTTCTATTGATGTTTTTCCTCCAGAAAAAAGTTTACTAACAATACGTTGTTCACCTTTTGATAACAATTTTTCATCCTTTGAGATTTTATTAAGCTTATATTTTTTTTTCGTCTTATCAATTTGAACAAATCCTTTCACTGCCATGCTTACTAGTGAAGCAGCAAACGACTTATTATCAAAGCCCATATTCAACACAAAACGGCAGGCTGCTGGAGAATAACCTTTCGGTGGATCAAATCGCGGAATAATCACTCCGCCTTTGGGATCCACACCAACTTTAAACCATGCCCACAATAAGTATAAGAATATAATAAATACACCAACCACACCATAAATTGCCCCTTTGTATTTTTTCATTTCTATAGCACGAAGCTCTTCAGCAGTTGGTGGTGGTATCACTCCTTTTTGCCACCCAACTCCTACTGTCAATCCATGGTAGGTAGGCAAGGCTTTGGTTGTCTTCATGAGCAGAATATTGTCGTTTAATTTATCTACTTCAAAATCACTTCCAACATCTCCTTCTTCTCCAGTAAAACCATTGTATTGAGAAATAACTGCTCCCTCAGGTAAAGTGATTTTTGTACTTGCTTTTTCGATCTCAAACTGCCAAAAATTTCCAGTTACATTCCAGTACAATTCATCATACTCATCGAAGAATCGCACCTGATCGTTCATGTTATAAGCAATGGTATATTCATATTCTCCATGCTCTAAAAATACATTAGCATCTCCAATTCTTATTTTTCTTCCATTTGAAATGCCTATTTCTGAAAAGGGCTCAGGTTCTCCATTTTTCAATACGCTTTTCACTTCCAAATCAAAATATCGTTTAGTTCCATTTTCATTTAACAATACAATTGGAATATCTCTATATATGCCACGTTGAATTCTATATCCTTCAGCATTCACTTTTATTGTTTCTACAACATCAATTGATCGATCTGTATTTACAGTAATATCCGAATGGAATTCAATAATTCGTTCTTGTGCTTTTATAGAAAAGCTACAA
Source organism: Cyclobacteriaceae bacterium (assembly GCA_029882685.1). Lineage (GTDB taxonomy): Bacteria > Bacteroidota > Bacteroidia > Cytophagales > Cyclobacteriaceae > JAOUKH01. Next base: position 1,855 of record JAOUKH010000208.1, on the reverse strand, counting down.
ATAGAAATCAGAAGAAGTATTATTATATTTTTCATTATTATGAAAAGTCAACTTTAGGAGTAGTTCGAGCAGCCGCATCATCTAATTCGAAGAAATCGAACTTTTTAAAATTAAACATACTTGCCACTATATTGCTTGGAAACGATTCCACTTTTATATTATTTTCTCGCACAGTGCCATTGTAATAGCGTCTAGCTAATTCTATATCGCTTTCAATTTTAGCAAGTTGATTTTGTAAATCAGCAAAATTATCACTTGCTTTTAAATCTGGATAATTTTCTGCAACAGCAAACAACTTACCTAATGCTTGCGTAATCATGTTTTCTGCCTTGGCTTGTTCTTTCACAGTTTGTGCACTAATTCCTGTACTACGCATTGCTGCTACATTTTCGAACACCTCCTTTTCATGTGTAGCATACCCTTTAACAGTACTCACCAAATTTGGGATTAGGTTATAACGTTTTTTGAGTTGTACGTCTATACCACTCCATCCTTCTTCTGTCATATTTTTAAGTTTTACTAGCGAATTGAATGCTACTATAAGGTAAATGACAATTAACCCTGCAATTGACAAACTGATTATTGTTATCATATCTAACTATATTTTTGTTTAAACCCACATTATGCAATAGAGAATCTACTACATAATCCAGGTTAAATTAATAATTTTTCAAACAAGTTGATATCTAAAACTTATAAAGGGTAATTAATCCGTATATTTGCACTTACAATATGAATCAAGCACAAGCTATATCACTATACCAACCTGTTTTGAAATCCATTGCATTTCGAATAGTGGGTTCTTTGGCCGATGCAGAAGATATTGTACAAGATACATTTTTGAAATGGCTTTCTACAGATCAAAAAAAAATAGAAAATACTAAATCATATCTGATTCAAGCGGTAACCAATAATAGCATCAATCATTTGAATTCGCTAAAACGAAAGAAAAATGAACTTTTGGATACCATCAATCAATCACAGCTGATGGAAAAGTATCGTGAATCAGATTTCGCTAAGTTCGATTTCGAAAACGAAATAGCTGCAGCTCTTTCGGTAATGCATAAGAAATTAGAACCCTTAGAGAAATCCATATATATTCTTCGTGAATTTTTTGATTTAGAATACGACCATTTACAAGAGATCTTTGATAAGAAAAAAGATAATTTGCGACAACTATTTTCAAGAGCTAAGGACAAACTAAATCAAGAAAATAGAAAAATAAAATCAATCGCAGTTAAGCCTATCCCTTTTCTTGAAAGCTTCAAATCTGCTTGTAACAAAGGTCAAATTGAGCAGTTCGTTCAACATCTTAAAAAAGATTTAGTTTAAACCTCACTTATCATGTTTTAATCACTCGCTAATGCTCGTACCCTCACGAACATTTATCATAATATTTCGGTTTGTGAAGGAACAAAACCTAAGGAATATCAAATAGAACCTACTTGTAATTATAATCTTCGCTCCAATCAATAATATTTTCTTTTTTACACATATTTGGTCAAAATATATGGTTTTGAAGTGTTAAATAAATTTAATAAACACCTCCAAATTAATAGAAGGCACTTTTGAGAGAGAAGTCTAATTACAAAGGGAGTACTTGATAATTAATTTTGACACTTTTAACCATATTTCTTCCTACTTTCTTTCTTGATAAAGAAAGTAGGCAAAGAAATCAAGACTGTGAGAAAATAGGTTAAAATTTGCTTTAAACCCCTAAAATTCAAAAACTCAACGTCTTGCAGACGTTTCAAACAGTTTGAATTTTTATGTGGTTTCTTACAAATTTCTTAACACAATTTTCTCAAGGTCGAAGAACGTAAACCCCAATTTTGTTGAAAATCATTGAATTTTT
>JAOUKH010000207.1 GCA_029882685.1 Cyclobacteriaceae bacterium | reverse complement strand
TATTATTTAAAAGATTATTATGCATATGATGATGGTACAGCTGAAAAAGGTGCTGGTGTAAACAGTGCTGGAAATGAAATAGCTTATCAATTTCCATTTTTGGGCAGCATAGAAAGTAGCTTAATAGGGATAGATGCTTACTTCCCTCAGGCGGTTGGTAATACTCAACATGGGGAGCAAGTAAAAATAAAAATTTGGTCACATGCTAATGAGGGTCCCGATAAAGTTCTTTATAGTAGATTTCTAACCATTCCCAGAATAGATAGCCTTAATCATTTTATACGCATTCCTTTTTATAACCCTATTGAATTAACAGATACATTTTACATTGGTTGGGAACAATTAAATTCACAAAGAGTATTTATTGGGTTAGACAAAAACATCAATTCTCAAGATAAAATTTGGTTAAATACTTCTGGGTTTTGGGAGCCTAATAATAACCAAATTGTAGGAAGCCTTATGATGAGACCTTATTTCAAAGATACTATAATAGCTACATCAGTAAATGATATTAACATTCCTACTGTTAAAATTTACCCTAATCCTTCATCACGCTTTTTTAAATTTGAAATAGAAAATAATATCAGTTTCAAAATTTTAAATCTATCAGGGCAGGAAGTACAACCAATTTACCGTAAGGAGGACACCACTGTAATATTGGATTTTGAGTTACTTCCTTCGGGAGTTTACATTATTAAATTCATTGACAACAATTCCATTTACATGGAAAGAATATTACTCACTAATTTAAGTTCGGATAAATAGGTGTATGTTAAGATGCTTTTATATGTAAATTATACCCTAACAAAAACTATAAAAAGCACTGTCCTATCATTATTTCTAATTACATGCATCTTCTTAAGTGCATCATAAAACACTTTTTCATAGTATAAAAGTCTTATTTACAATAATTTGTTACATTTGTAATGTAAATTTAGCTTTTGAAGATTAAAAAACGATATTTTTTTACAGGACTGGTTGTACTTTTGGGTCCTGCATTGTTTATTAGATCTACAGAGGGTGTACAAGATGAAAATTTTAATTCTACACCTGTTGAAAAAAAAATAGTGCCTGTAAATCCATGTTTACAGGAATTCATGGTCAAATATGATAGTGTCGTTCAGACCATAGTGCACAAAACACCTGGAGCAGCAATTGTAATTGTAAAAGGTGATTCTATTATCTTTAGCAAGGGGTATGGCATAAAATCCATTAATTCAGGTGTACCTGTTGATATAAATACTGTGTTCAGAATTGGGTCGCTTTCAAAAGGATTTGCCTCCACATTAACAGGAATAGTTGCCCAAGATGGTTTGCTTCAATTCAATGATTTAGTAACTGATCATGTCCCTAGTTTTAAGCTAAAAACTAAAGAACAAACCCAATCCCTTTCACTTAATCATTTACTTTCTCACTCTACTGGCTTAATGTATCAGGCTTATACCACTTTAATTGAAGATGGTCTACCTCTAGAAACTATGATAGCCTCATTACAAGGGGTGAATTTAATTGGGTATCCTGGTCAATATTATAGCTACCAAAATGTAGGGTATTGTGTAATAGAAAAAGTACTGGAAAACAATACAGGAGCATCATATTCTCAACTTTTAGAAAACCGAATATTTACACCTTTAAATATGAAAAATGCATCAAGTACGCTTGATGGTATTTTGCACTCCGACAATAAAGCAAGCCCTCATTCAAGAGGAAAAACTGGTTGGTATCAACTACCCATTTCACCAAACTATTATAATACAAAAGCAGCTGGTGGTATAAATGCCAGCATAACAGACATGGGGCAATGGTTAAAAGCATTACTTGGTCACAATGATGAAATCATAAATAAATCAACACTAGACAGTATATTTACTCCACATATTCGTTCTTATATCCGTTATAAATACTTTGGGAGTTGGCCTAAAGTAAAGAAAGCATACTACGGTTTAGGCTGGCGAGTAGTGGAAAATGGTAATGATACGGTAATTTATCATGGTGGGTTTGTTAACAATTACTCCAGTAAAATAGCTCTTATTCCTTCTGAAGATATCGGAATTTGTGTGTTAACTAATTCTTCGAATAGATTCATAGGAAAATCTATACCATTATTTTTGGAATTATTCGATACATACCGAGACGAAATAAAAGAATGGGAAAGTATCCAAAATGCTGATCACATTTCTCACGAAGCTCAATTTTTACTTACTAAGTAAATTATTTACTATCTACTATTGTACAGCTACTTGCATAAGCATACCACATAGCCAAGCTCCGTAAGTACCTAAAATATAACCTAATACTGCTAGTAATACTCCTACTGGAGCCAATGATGGATGAAATGCTGCAGCTACAACTGGTGCAGAAGCCGCTCCTCCTATATTGGCTTTGCTACCTACAGCTAAAAAGAAAAATGGTGCTCTAATAATTTTTCCTACTATGAATAATAATGCAACATGAATAGCCATCCATATTCCACCTACCATAAATAAACCTGGATTACTAGCTATGGCCATAACATCCATTTTCATCCCTATAGTAGCTACTAAAATAAAGATAAACACTGTACCAATTTTAGATGCTCCAGCACCTTCCAATTTTTTGGCTTTTGTAAATGATAAAATAACACCTACCGTAGTTGCTAGTACTATTAACCAGAAAAATTTTGAATCAAGGCTATATTTACTAAGATAAGGAGCATTTTCAACTACATAAGGAGCTATTATATCTGCTGAAAAATGTGCAAAAGCAGTAATACCAAACGCTATACCAAGGATAACCATCAGATCAGTAGAAGAAGGTATTTTCGCAATACTTAAGCTAAAGTCTTCCATCTTTTTTTGAAGAATTGATATTGAAGAAGAATCAGCTTTGAAATACTTATCTATTTCCGCAGCCTTACCAACTCCAATTAATAAAAAGAACATCCATACTTCAGCCACAATTACATCTACAGTAATCATAACTGAATATAACGGATCAGAAGGCTTGAAAATTTCATACATAGCTGCTTGATTTGCTCCACCACCAATCCAACTTCCTGCAATAGTTGTCATTCCTCTCCATATTGCCTCAGGGCCAACACCTCCTACAATATCAGGAGCAAATGTAGAAGTAATTAATATCGCTAATGGTCCACCAATAACTACTCCAACTGTAGCAGTACCAAACATAATCAAGGATTTAGGTCCTAGCTTAAAAATTTCTTTTAAATCAACACTAATTGTTAAAAGTACTAGACAAGCAGGCAGTAGGTATCGAGATGCTACAAAATAAAGTTGTGACTCCTCTCCATTTATCAACCCAAATGTATTGAGCAGTGAAGGAAGAAAATAACTCAATAATACTACTGGTGCGAATTTATAAAACTTCTTCCACCCTGGATGATTACTTGAGGACGTCTTAAAAATAAACGCCAACATTAAGATCAGTATTCCAAATATTACTGCATCATTATTGATAAGAGCTTCGTGTACTTGTTCTTCTACCATAATTTACTAGACTAAATTCCATTAACTTTCAAAAATATATATTTAATCCATGTTTTCAATAATATACACCAATTCACTTAAAATCATGGCTGTAGCTCCCCAAACAACATGACCTTGTATATCAAAATAAGGAATATCTTTTATTAATGAATTTCTTACTTCCATGTCTTTAATTTTGTGATTTGCCTTGTCTAGAAAGTCTGAAATTTCTACTTCAATTATTTTTTCTACTTCAAATTCTTCACGAACAAATGATGGTTTTACATTGATATAACCAACTACAGGAAGCACTTTGAAATTACTTGGTGATATGTATATTTCTGACAATAACCCTATTATCTCTATCTCCGAAGGGTCAACACCTATTTCCTCATGTGCTTCACGCAACGCAGTATGTGTTCTTGATTCATCGTCCTCCTCATGTTTCCCCCCAGGAAAACTAATCTGACCTCCATGCGTACCTTTATAGTCATGTCGTTTTGTTAAAGGAATATAAATTTTTTCTTCATATTGATATAACAAAATAAGTACGCTACTGAGTTTGGCATCATCAATTTTTGAAACATCTAAATGCTCTAATCGATCACGGATTTCAGGCATCATTTTCTCATATGCCTCAATCCCTGGAGGATTCTCCAATGCTTTTCTAATAGTATTTATAAAATTTTCTAAATTTTCAACATCCATTAATTACAGTATTGTTGAATCATATCTTCTCCTTCTTCTCCTCTTTGTTTAGATTCCCTCCAAGCTTCACAAGCATTATTAATCTCTTTGTCCATTTGGTAAGCATTCCCCAGATACAAGTATATCTTATCAATAAAATCATCGAGTTGAATGGCTCTTTCCATTGCAGCAATAGCAGCCTTATAATTTCCTTTTTTCATATACAAAAGCCCCTTGTTACGGAATGCCCACCCATTTTGAGGGTCAAAAACAATGCTTCCATTGATATCTTTTTCAGCCTCCTCAATTTTGTCCATTTGTAAATGGATGTAACCTCGATTATTCAAAAAATAAGGCTGGTTTTTTTCTATTACTAATGCTTTGTTCACTAATTCAAGAGCTTTATCATATTGCTTCATGTCTGAATAAAGCAAAGCCAATGCATTATAACCATTGGCTTCTAATGAATCCATCGCTAAAGCAGCTCTTAAGTCATTTTCTGCTAACTCAAATTCTTTTAAATAATATCTAACCGTTCCTCTATTTACCAAAATTTCTGCATTTAAGTTATCTATTTCTAAGGCCTCGTCAAATGCTATTATTGCATCATTAAACTTTCTTAACTTAGTATTTACAAGACCCAGTCCAAAATACACTTTAGAAGAATCAGGTATTTTACGCTGTAAATATTCTAAATCATCCAAGGCTCGATACAACTCATTTAATTCATAAAAAGCTGATGCTCTATTGAGATAGGCATCCCAATATTCAGGTTGGCATTGTAAGGCTGCATCATAATACTTTACTGATTCTCCAAATTTTCTAGATTCAAAATAAACTATTCCAATATTGTTCAATGCATCCACATAACATGAATCTAATGCTAGAGCACCGCTATAATAACGAAGTGCTTCCTTATATTCTTGCCTGCTTAAAGCGTCATTTCCTTTAATTAAAAAACGTTGCTTATCACTCTCCTTTTTATTTGAATTACAAGCTACAAGTAGTAAAATTGAAACTAAAATAATTTGATATCTCATAACTACAAAACTATGATTTGATTTCAAAAAATGACAACAAACTATTACTTAACTCATTTGCATTTCTATTATTGTTCCTAATTCATTAAGTTATAAGTTACTAGTAACGCTTGTACCCTTTAACTCCTTATTAATATTTGTCTTTACATTTTTAATTTGTTAAGACACAGTAATAAAAGCAAAAAGTTTGAATAGCAGGATAAATTTCAATTAATGTTAACGTGAGTTCGGGATAAGCCATCCTATTTTAGATCAAAAAAGCATCAAAAACCAAAATAAATGTCATTCAGAGTCCAGACAAGTCGGGATGGAATCTTTTCTTAATAATTGCTCAAGAAATTTAGGGATTCTTCACTACGTTCTGAATGACAATCCGTTTTTGATGGCTTTTTCCTGACTTCGACACTTCTTAGTGTGTAAAATCATATCTATCAGTATATCAATTAATTACATTGATTTAATTGGTTAATTTGGGTGACCCAGGTTCGTTTTCTACTTTTATTTCATGTTTGT
>JAOUKH010000042.1 GCA_029882685.1 Cyclobacteriaceae bacterium | reverse complement strand
GAGGAGAAATTTTTGCTTAAAGGCAGTTTCTGCTACCATTGGTGCAATCGGAGGAACCGGATTGGTAGCACAATCATGTAAACAGTCTGAAAGTTCAGGTGAGACAGTCTCACTCTTGTCTCCTGACGGCAAACTTGTTCAGGTGGACAAATCTGCCTTACCGCCAGTTTCTAACGTTCCTCCCGTCTCTCCAGATGAGGCCAGAAAAGGAATCCCAGGAAAACATTTTGTTATGGTAGTGGATTTAGCACGTTGCAGAAATGCCCGAAAATGCATAAGTGCATGTGAACATCACCACCAAATTACTCCTGATCGGCCCTATATTAAAGTGTTACGCATGCAAGACAATAAAGAATCTGCCCCCTATTGGATGCCAAAAAAATGTTTTCACTGTGACAATCCTCCTTGTGTGAAAGTATGCCCAGTTGGAGCCACTTATAAACGATCTGATGGACTTGTGCTTATTGATAATGAGCGTTGTATTGGATGCCGGTTCTGTATGGCTGCCTGCCCTTATTCTGCCCGGGTTTTTAATTGGGGTGAACCTAAAGCTCAAGAAACTCATCATGGGTACTCACCTGAAACAAGTATTCCAAGTCAGATTGGAACAGTTGAAAAATGTGATTTCTGCCCCGACATGTTGCGCCAAAATAAAGTGCCTCATTGCATTACATCTTGCCCAAATGGAGCATTATATTTTGGAGACCGCAATTCTGACTCGGTAACTAATAGTAGTGAAACCGTGAGATTAAGTACTTTACTTCGAGAAAAAGCTGCTTATCGATACCATGAAGAGTTGGGAACTGAACCCAATGTCTATTATTTACCACCAACCGATAGGTTATTTCCATTCAAAGATGCACCTGAAGGACAATCTAGCTAAAAAATAATTCCAGATGAAAGACAATAATATCTCATCAAACGAAGCATTCAACCAGAAAGTTGAAACGGATTTACTCGCCCATTTGATAGCCGACAAGAAAAAATTCAACTTTTTCTTGTCTATACTCATTGCCATCATTCTAGTAGGAATATTTGCTTATTATCGCCAAGTTCGCTACGGTCTGATAGTTACCTCCATGCGGGATTATACTTCCTGGGGAATATATATATCAAATTTTGTTTTTTTAGTTGCTATAAGCCTAGTAGGATCACTATTTAGCGCAATTCTTAAATTGGCAAAAGTCCCCTGGTCCACACCACTCACACGTATTTCTGAAATAATTGCAATAGGAGCCATTATCTGTGCAAGTGTAATCATCATTGTAGATATGGGACGCCCAGATCGTTTTATATATGTAGTGATACATGGCCGTATTCAATCTCCTATTATTTGGGACGTAATAATTATCTCAACCTATTTAACCATAAGCCTCTTGTTGCTGTACATTTCATTGATCCCTGATCTGGCTATTTGTCGTGATAAATTGACTGACGTTGTGGGTTGGAAGAAGTGGTTTTACAGGGTGTTTTCGATAAACTGGAAAGGTACACCCGAGCAATATAAATTGTTACATAAGATATCTTATATATTGGCGGTAATCGTAATACCCGTGGCTTTTGCGATTCACACAGTAACGTCATGGCTATTTTCCACAACCTGGCGACCAGGTTGGGACAGTACAAACCTTGGCCCTTACTTTGTATCAGGTGCATTAATGGCTGGTGCAGCGATAATTATCGTAGCAATGTATTTTATTAGAAATACATTAAACCTGAAGGAATACCTCACTGACAAGCTTTTTGACCACATGGGTAAATTACTTGTGTTGTTGTCATTAGTTTACTTGTATTTCAATATTAATGAATACTTGGGACCAGCATTTAAAATGGTTGGAGTAGAAGGTGAACACATTATCGAACTGTTTTTTGGAGCATATGCTCCAATGTATTGGATCGTACAAATATTTGGTCTTATACTTCCAATTGTTATTTTGATTTTTGCCTGGGGGCGAAAACCCTTGCCTATGCTTATCATATCTATATTAGTTCTTTTGGGAGCTTGGTTTAAACGATTTTTGATTGTGATTCCATCTCTCCAACACCCTTATTTACCAATTCAAGATGTTCAAGATTCGTATCGGCACTATATTCCTTCATGGGAAGAATGGGCAATCACATTTGCATCTTTTGCAGGCTGTTTATTAATTATCACATTTCTTATCCGATTACTGCCAGTGATACCAATATGGGAAATACAAAAAGAAAATGAAGAAAAATTACAGGAGTCATGAAAGCAATACTAAAAATATTTATTGGCATTATTTTATTTAGTTGCAGTGGGTTAAACAATCTTCAAGCACAAAACAAAGCAACCACTCGAGTCTATATTGAACATTTTAAAAATAGAGAAACGTATCAACTTTCTGTAAGGGTAATAACCAAAGAAGACAAGCGGTATCTACCCACTGCTGGTATAGAAGTGGAATTATACGCATCTGAAATTTCTTCGGAAAATTTACTTGAAACCGTGTTGACAACTGAAAATGGAACAGCTACTTACACCTTCAATCATGAGCAATTTGAGTATGCCGAGAATGCGGAAGTTGCCCAATATTTTGCTGTTGTCAATGAAAATGAAAAAATTAAAGGCAAGGTAGCAGAAATTACCATCAAGAAAGTGAATTTCACCATTCGATTGGCGGTGGAAGATTCAATCAAAAAGGTGTATGCATACGTATCAGAAACAGATTCTATTGGGAATAGTATCCCGAAAAAAGGCGTAGAAATTAAATTCCTAGTAGATCGCCCATTAAGCCCTTTGCCTGTAGGAGAAGATTATAACGTTACTAATAAGGAAGGGAGAGTGTCTATGGAATTCCCAGATGACTTACCAGGAGATACGGAAGGACACCTGAAGGTGATGGTACGTATCATAGAAAATGAAGATTATGGAACAGTAGAAGTTTCGGAAGTCGTACAATGGGGTATTCCTATGATCATCGAAGATAAGGCATCCAAAAGATCGTTATGGGCATCAAGTGCAAACGCTCCTATTTCTTTACTAATTTTTATCAATAGTTTAATTATTGCAGTTTGGGGAATAATAGTTTACATCATCTATAAAATTTTTCAAATTAGAAAACTAGGTAGAGAACAGGTATAATGATTGCTTTTTACCTTCATTTTGCTAAAAACTTTATCTTATTTGTGTCATCACAAAAGCGCATGTGAGAGCAAAAAGGTTGACCTAAATTCTGCTGGCATGGCTTCTTGCCCATACCACTTAAACGAAAGAAATAACTTTCTTATCATAGTGATTTGCAAAAAGTATCAATGGTAGCCTGCCTGCAGTATGCAGGCGGAGTTTGAAAGCTTCTAGAGCAAATTTCGTTATTATGCAATAAACTTAGAATTTTATGCCTAATCAGGCATACTTCAGTCATTCTTTCCACATTGACATCTGACATAACATTTCACCTATACAATAATGTTATACTGTGTGTGTTTCAACTTTAAAAGAATCTAAATCAATTTTCGATTGAGATATGTAATAATGGTATAGGAATAAATCAAAATTTAACACACCGATATCAGTTTATCGTAAATAAATACCCCCAATTATTCGATAGCATATCCATGAAAACTAATTGATAAATACACCCAGTGTCTTTAAATTAGTACAATAAGAAAAAAACTATCAATTCATTTAAACCGCACGATCATGAAAACAAACCCAATCCTCCAGTTTTTAATAATTAGTATATATGTAATTGCGTTTACCTTTGTGGTGGGTTGTGAAGGTCCTATAGGTCTTCCTGGGGCTGATGGCATTGACGGTATAGATGGTACTGATGGTACTGATGGTGTTGCTGGTAATGTGACTTGTCTAGCTTGTCATTCAGGTGAAAACATACAAAACGTGAAACAACAGTTTAGCCAATCTGTGCATAGTGCGGGTCAGATAGCTGTAGATTATGCAGGTGGTCGTGCCAGTTGTGCTAGGTGTCACTCAAGTGAAGGTTTTATTGAATTTGCTACTTATGGTACGGTAGAGGAAAATATTTCTGCGCCAAGTGCGTGGGAATGCAAAACATGTCATAGTTTACATAGTACTTTTGAAGTGGGAGATTTTGCATTAAGACTTGCAGACCCAATAGCTTTTATATTTGATGAAAACGTTACGGCTGATTTTGGCAATAGTAATTTATGTGCCAACTGTCATCAGTCACGAAGAGCTGAACCAAATATTTCTGCCCCCGGAACTACTTATGCAATTACAAGCACACATTACGGACCACATCACGGTGCACAATCAAATGTATTATATGGTGTTGGTTTTGCCGAAATTGCAGGTTCCATGTCATATCCTGCCGCTGGTTCAGCAACACACATGACTGCTGAAACAGGTAAATGCACAGGTTGTCATATGGCCACATATGGAAATGGACAAGGTGGTCACACTTTCAATCCTGCCATTGATGCATGTACCGCATGCCATGCAGGTGCTGCTGACTTTGATATTAATGGTGTACAAACTGCTATAGCAGCCCAACTCGATGAATTGAGAGACTTACTGATTGCCAGAGGTGTAGTTGAACAAGCTGTAGAAGATATTTATGAAATAAATCAGGAAACAGGTAATATTGAACTTGTAACTGTAATGGGTGGCTACCACCCTGTAGTTGGTACATTTACAATGCTCGAGGCACAAGCTTTCTTTAACTGGACAGGGCTTGATGAAGATAGGAGTCATGGGGTTCATAATCCTGAATACATTAAAGCACTATTAACAAATTCTATAGAAGCTTTACAATAATATATTTCAATTTAATCGTTACCTGAAAAGCTGCCCGAAATAGGCAGCTTTTTTGCTACAAAAAAAGATGTTTTCGTTTAATATCTATAAATTCTGAAGGGCATTAGCCATGAAGAGTAATTTTCTCCAATGCTTTCTTGTCAATAACATGAATAGTTTGATCGACAATTTCGATAAGTTGGTCGTCCTTAAACTCCTTGAGTACACGAATTGCACTTTCCCTAGTCATGGCAGTCAATTCTGCAAAATCCTGATTGGATACATTTTTTATAGTTCCATTGTTAAAAATATGATCTTTTAAGTAAAGAATTGATTCAGCCATACGACCTTCCATATTCTTCTGTGTCAATATGACAAATTGATGGTGAGTATGTAAGACACGTTCTGAATACTCCTTCAAGTAGGCTTCCATAAAAACATTATTACTTCGTAGAACAGATTTAAACCCACTTATTTCAATAAAACAACATTCACAATCGCTAATAGCCATAAGTGAGGAATGGTGTCTTTCATCTATAAAAATACCAACTCCTCCGTTCAGGCTATACGGTTTGGCATAGGTTAGAATCAGGTTTCTTCCCTTCGATCCCTCAACATATATTTTCCCAAGGCCATTACGGACGATAACAATATGAGTTAATGGTGTGCCCTGCTTATAAATAATCTCCCCTTTCTTAAACGCCACTTCCGTTCTTGCTTCATTAAGAGATTTCAATTCGCTATTAATCAATAAACTAAGTGGACTCATTTTAAAACAATGCTCACAGTCCAAACAACTATAGCTGTTAATAAACTCCTCCATAAAGCACTTTATCTAGAAATGACGAAACTATCCTCCTGTAACAATCAGGAAATTAATATAATTGATATATGTCATTAAAACAATGATAATAATCATGAATACTATAATTTATATCAGTAAAAATGAACATTATATTTTTTATATTTAAGGTGATTTTGAAATGCATATAAAGATCAAAAATGTACGATACAAGCTAATTTAAACGATATTCCGTATGTTTTTATGATGCAAAATAGCATAATTTTTGGCATACGGTTTGTGTTAGTTATATTACATATCAAATCTTTATTTTGATATATTTAAGGAACGATTAAACCAAATATATAAAATTATGAAAAATTTAAGTCTATTAACCGTTAGCATGTTTGCCTTTATAATTGTACTAGGTACAATGGCATTTAGTACCCTTTCAGATCAGCAGGACAACAAATGGGTTGTGCCTGAAGATGCAAATAACATGGAGAACCCATATGTTGATGACGAAGAGTTATTATCTATTGGCAAAACCCTCTACATGCAACACTGCAAGTCTTGCCATGGTAAAGAAGGCTTGGGAGACGGTCCTAAAGCTGAAGGGTTAGACACTCCTTCTGGTGATTTTTCCGTAGAGGAATTTCAATCGCAGACAGATGGTTCAATTTTCTATAAAACACAAGAGGGTAAAGGAGATATGCCTTCTTTTAAAAAGAAAATTGCTGAAGAAGAAGATATGTGGAGTGTCGTAAATTATTTAAGAACCTTAGCAGAGTGATTTGATTAATTAATTTGTTAGAAAAAGTAGCTGTTAGCAACATCAGCTACTTTTTTTTATAATAATTAGAAAAATAGCGATGACGAAAATAATAACCGGAATCTTGCTCACTGGCATTTTATCGATCTGTATGACAGGATGTAATTCAAGTAATAATGAATTTGAGAAGGCCTCTATACTGCATTATTATTGCACGTTTACTGATGAAGTAAATACAGATTTTTCTAAAAACGTTATTGATAAAATAGTAAAAAATATTAATGGCAGCACCTACATCATCACTCAACAGTCTGGGCGAAAATGGCCCTATTTTAAATTTGTAGATAATCCTTCTTCATTTCCTGCCGATAGTGTGTTATTTCCTCACCCTGGGTTACACATGTTTCATGAATTTTCAACTTATGTTCCTAATGAAAGCACTCAATTTAAAGTAGATGTTAAACTAGTTACTGCCACTGAAACAGAAGTGAGCTTAAATGAAATAGTTTATAAAAAAGGGAGTTCTAACGACTGGAAAGTTTTAGTAGATGTGGGCATAATTAGATTGTCCAAGTCTGCAGAAATGGATCAGCAATCCTTTATTCAATTGGTCGAGGATGAAGTTATTCTCATCACCTTTAAGTAATGATGACTTTTTTATTATCAACTTATAACAGCCAATAAGACAATATTTACAAATTTTATTTACCTTATTACAAGTAGATACTGATACGAATAAAAGTCCTAATACCAAGCCCATAAGATATTTCGGGTTTCATATTAATTTGTTTAGAGGTAAGCCTCTGAAAATTAGACCCTGAAGAGATTAAACTTTGATGGCTGGGGTTGTCTCTTTAATTTGAAAGCATACCTTATAGTCAATTGTTTTCATGATTTATATCATTGACAATTATTGATATGATCAATAAACTTGTATATGATATATATAAATCCTTTTCGAATAAGAAAAATAGCAGTAATGCTATCTATTCTCTTTGTAGTTTCTTACGCTCGTTCACAGCAAACTGCACACGACAAAGTTGGTCTTCATAAAATAACTGTTGTAGAAGTTATTCAAACCACCTCTTATACTTACTTGTTAGCTACGGAGAAAGATATTTCACGATGGCTAGCTTTGCCAAAAATAGACGCTAAAGTAGGCCAGGAATATTTTCATGCAGCAGGAATGGAAATGAGGAATTTCAAAAGTAAAGAACTGGGAAGGGTTTTTGAATCCGTTACATTTCTTACTGGAGTTATCAATGCTGATTCTTCACAAAAATCAAGAACAGCTAACATTGCTAAACCTTCTGAAAAAAATGAAGAATTAGAAAATACAGCGATGTCGAAACCGAATGATGCGATTACTTTAGCAGAACTGTTTTCTGATAAGATTAATTATGCCAGTAAAAAGGTGAAAGTCCATGGTAAAGTAGTGAAATACAACAGTGGAATCATGGGTAAAAATTGGATTCACATCCAAGACGGAACAGAATATTCCGGTAAAAATGATCTAATAATTACCACTCAAATGGCGACTAGCTTAAATAAAATAATTACGGTAGAAGGCACAATTGTTTTAGATAAAGATTTTGGCTCTGGCTATTTCTATGATATAATTTTAGAAGGTGGAGTAATTATTGAATAATCGATAATTAGTAAGCTAAAATACGAGTCATCAGTTAGAACATTAGTCGAGTGATAGTGTTTTTTAGATAAAAATGAAAATTAACTACTCTTTCATCAACTATTACTTGCTTACATTTATTCTATTGTCTTTTTCGTGTAATCAAGTAAAAAAAGAAAGTTATATATATTTGGACTATTATTATGAGTTTAAAGATTTAGAAAATTCTTCATTATCATCCAAAGTAGTAAATGCAATTCAAAAGCATATAAAAGGGAATTCATAAATCATAACCAATAGTTCTGGAAAAAAATGGCCTTATTATAAAATCGTAGATAATCCTGAAAGCTTTCCTATCGACAGCATTCTATTTCCCCACCCAGGGTTGCATCGTTTTTTTCCATTAGACTCTTATAGTTCGCAAGATGGAAGACACTTTAAAATTACTACAACATTATTTCAAGTAGCAACAGACATAGTTAAAATAAAGGTTACTGTATATGAGAAAAGCACAAAAGTGGATAATTGGCATGTTTTGGTTGATGCTAATGTAGATGATTTTTCAAGAAAGCATCACAAAACAGAAAAAGAGCTTATCCAGTTTATAGAAGAAAATATTATTTTAATTTCTTTTAAATAATTGATAGCTTACTAAATCACACATGGGGGTATTTATCACAATTTTTCAGTTAATCGTTACAAAATGTAGTTAATCGGAAATAGTACCAGTTCATGGATTTATGTTTATTAATATAACTATATTTCTACATCTTTGAAATGATTAAAGCCAACTAATAGGAAGATATCCCTACCCTCTAACTAGGTTAGATGTGGTAGGGATTTTTTTATTTTACTTCTACATTATCAGCATCCAAATAAGTTGGGAATTTTTTTCTATAACGAATCAGCTCATCGGCTTTTAATGTATGTGTATATATGCCTTCATTTGAATTCATATTATGTTCTATTTCCCCTTTAAAGTTTATTACTCTTGAGTGACCGTTATATAATATACTATTACCATCTATTCCAATTCTATTTACTCCAGCTACGTAACTCAAATTTTCAATTGCTCTTGCTTGTAGCAATATATCCCAAGCACCAATTCTAGGAATAGGCCAATTAGCTACGTATATAAGCAAGTCATAATCCATTATTTCTTTGTCAATAAGGTAGGAATTTCTGCTCCAAGAAGGGAAACGAAGGTCATAGCAAATTAGTGGACAAATCCTCCAGTCCTTCCACTGTGCTATCACAAAATCTCTTCCCGAGGAAAAATAACGATGCTCTTGTGACATTCTAAAAAGATGTCGTTTGTCATAGCTCACATATGTACCATCAGGTTGCATCCATACCATCCTATTATAATAATGCCCTCCCTCATTTACTATATAACTGCCAGTTATTACGGCATTCTTTTGAGCAGCCATTTGTTCCATCCAATTAAATGTATGCGTACGCATAGGTTCGCTATAATTTCCTACATCCATAGTGAAACCAGTTGTAAACATCTCAGGAAGAATTATGATGTCAGTTGATTCTTCAATTTGCCAAATTTTTTCCTCGAACTGGGCAAGATTAGCACTTCTGTCGTGCCAGTATAAATCAGATTGTATTAAGGAAATTGTTAAATCTTGCATAATATTTCGGTAGCTTTTTTGAGGGTTTCTTTTCCTTTTGCAAAACAAAAACGCAATAGTTTATCATCTTGCCTATCTCCATAAAATACTGATATGGGAATAGAAGCTAAACCATATTTTTTAGTTAGCTTTTCAGCAGCTTCCATATCATTCAAATGGCACAATTCTTCAACATTATTATATGATAAAAGTTGAAAATAAGTGCCACTACATTTAACAGGCTTAAAATTAGATTCTTTTACTAAGTTAGTAAAATAGTTGCGTTTCTCTTGATATAAACGTGGCACGTATTCGTAATTTTCGGGCTCTGCAATAAAATCAGCTAGTGCATATTGAACAGGTGTATTGGAACAAAAAGTGACAAACTGATGTACTTTTCTGATTTCAATAGTCCACCAACTTGGAGCAACAACATATCCCATTTTCCAGCCAGTAGCATGGAATGTTTTACCAAAAGAATATACTGCAGCACTTCGCTGTCTTAAATTGGGGTATTTAAGAACACTCTCATGTGCTTTATCATCAAAAATAATGTGTTCATAAACTTCATCACTTAAGACAAGAATATTAGTGTCTTTTATCAAATCCTCAAGTGAATTTAAATCCTTTTGCGAAAGAACTGCACCAGTTGGATTATGCGGTGTATTAATCATAATCATTTTGGTACGTGGATTGATGTGGTTCTTCACCACTTCCCAGTCAATAGAAAAATCGGGCTGTGTTAATTTTATGTGGATTGGAGTTCCTCCACTAAGGCGAATTGCAGGATCATAGCAATCATATGCAGGATCAAATAAAATTACCTCATCATTTTTTTGTACTGTTGCAGTGATAATATCATAAATTGCTTCTGTAGCACCAGACGTAACAGTTATTTCATTTTCAGAGTTAACCATTACATTTCTAGTATTAGCTATCATTTTTGAAATGGCGTTGGATAAGTGTGGCACACCTGACATTGGAGCATACTGATTTAATCCTTTTTTCATGTAAGAACTAATAAGCTCTATTAAATCAGTAGAAACTTCAAAATCAGGAAATCCTTGTGATAGATTAATCGCACCATTTTCATTTGCCATTTTTGACATGGTTGTAAAAATAGTAGTTCCTACATCTGGTAATTTGGATAATATATTATAGTTCATTTTTTTATTTTGCTAAGTTAAAGTAGTTTTTAATCCTTGCAAGACATTAGAGCATCATTTGGTTAGGATGCTTATCTGAAATAATGTTACTTTGCAGCTAGTTATATATAAAATTGCAAACGCATCCATTAACTATATTAAATGTATATAATAAAATAGTAGTATGATTGAAACACAACCTTCTATTTGGATTTATGGTATTAGAATAGACGAGCCAGTAACTGTAATTACCAATCTATTAGTAACAGCAGTATGTATCTACGCTTATTTAAGAGTAAAAGATTCTTTAGATACATCTAAATTTCAGCGTTTTATTAAATATTATTTCTTAATACTTGGTATTGGCATTGGCATAGGAGGCATTGCTGGACATGGTTTTTTGTATGCACTTTCTACAGCATGGAAATTGCCAGGTTGGTTGTTAAGTATATTTTCGATTACACTATTAGAAAGAGCTATAATAGAAAAAACACGGTTTTTACTTACGCAAAACATGCATAATTTTCTTATTTGGGTAAGTGGATTTAAGTTAGTATTGTTTATGTTTCTCACATCTTATTCTGTAAACTTTGAATTTGTAGGATATCATACAGGCCTTGGATTAATATTTATTGTAGCAAGTTGTAGTACCTTTACTTTTTTGAAAACAAAAAATACAGGCAGTAGTTTGTATGTAATAGGTGTGATTGTTAGTGCTTTATCGGGTGTAATTTTTATGAATAAATGGGGGGTTAGTATGTGGTTTAATCATATTGACATAAGCCATGTATTTATGTCAATGGCTTGTTATTTCTTTTATAAAGCCACTTTAAATCTTAATATTAAGCAAGTAAATGGAATAATGGTGCTTGAAAAATAATATTATCGTTTACCTGAAATAGGTATTTTTATTCTATATGATGTCTTTATTTTTCCTTTACTAATATTAGTAAGCTTTCCTTTTAAAATTTTCCTTTTAAAAGGTGAGATGTGATCTGTGAATAATATTCCTTCGATATGGTCATATTCATGTTGGATGATCCGAGCTTTCATTCCATCAAACTCTTCTTCGTGTTCTTCCCATTTTTCATCAAAAAAACGAATACGTAATCTCTCAGGTCTTTCAACTTCTGCTCTAACATCAGGGATACTTAAACAACCTTCTTCGAAAACCCAATCCTCACCAGACTCCTCAATAATTTCAGGATTAATAAATACCTTTCGGAAGTCTGACATATCCTCTTCTTCATCATTTATTGGTGTTCCATCCACAACAAACATACGCAAGCTTTTACCAATTTGAGGTGCTGCTAACCCAATGCCATTAGCTCCTTCCATGGTTTCAAACATGTCATTACTTAGCTGTATTACATCCGTTTTTTCTTTTTCAAGATTCTTTCCTTGTTTTTTTAATACAGGGTCACCGTAAACCACTATTGGATATATCATTTAATTTTAATTTTCAGAAATGCAAAGGTAAAAGTTTTTTTAGAATTGATGACTTTCTAAGAACGACTGTAAAATTATTGCAGCACTTATTTTATCAATATTACCTTTCTTTTGACGGTCTTTTTTCTTTGATCCTCCTGCTATCATAGTATCCAGTGCCATTTTACTGGTAAATCGCTCATCAATTTTATGAATTGGAATATTTGGAAATACTGCTTGTAATTTTTTTTCAAAAGCTAATACAAGTGGTGTAGCATGAGTAGCCATATTATTAGTGTTTTTTGGAAATCCTAATGCAAAAGCTTCAATTGCTTCTTGTTTGTTGTATTTCTTTAAGTATTCGATTATAGTATTTGAAGCTACTGTCTCTAATGGAGAAGCAATTAACTTTAAAGGATCAGTCACTGCAATTCCTACTCTTTTAGCCCCAAAATCTATCCCCATAATACGCCCCATTATCTTAATTAATAATTAATATAAACTTCCTTGAATAATATTTTAACATTTATAAAATCAGATTATTACTTCAAATATAGTTAATGTTGAAGTTCAGTAACAGTTTTTAAAAGTCTATTTGATAATTAAATTTATTATATATTAGTGAAAAATATCACCTAATTAACTATGAAAAAAATATTTCCAGTTCTTATTCTTTTAATTTCAGCCTGTACTAGTCATACAGACTTTGACATCATTTTAAAAAACGGCACTATCTATGATGGCTCAGGTAAAACTCCTTTTACTGGAGATATTGGTATTTCTCATG
Organism: Cyclobacteriaceae bacterium; assembly: GCA_029882685.1. GTDB lineage: Bacteria > Bacteroidota > Bacteroidia > Cytophagales > Cyclobacteriaceae > JAOUKH01. The sequence continues at coordinate 9,213 of JAOUKH010000042.1, read as the reverse complement.
ATACTATTGCTGCTATTGGTAATCTCGAAGATGCTACAGGTAAACAGATTAGAGATTTACAAGGTTTGGCTGTAGCACCAGGCTTTATTAATATGTTAAGCTGGGCAAATGTTTCTCTAATTGAAGATGGAAGATCGCAAAGTGATATTCGTCAGGGAGTAACATTAGAAATTTTGGGTGAAGGGCGATCTATGGGACCATTGAATGATACCATGAAATTGAAAATGGTTGAAAACCAAGGAGACATTAAATATGACATCAAATGGACGACTTTAGGTGAGTATTTGCAGTATATGGAAGATAAAGGTGTATCAACTAACATCGCTTCTTTTATTGGCAATGGAACTGTTCGTCAACATGTTATTGGGAATGAAAATAGACCAGCTACGCCTGAAGAATTATTAGAAATGAAAGCTTTAGTACAGCATGCTATGGAAGAAGGTGCAGTGGGCATATCGTCATCTCTGTTGTATGCACCAAGTGGTTATGCTAATACTGAAGAACTTATTGAATTAGCAAAGGTGGCTTCTAAATTCAATGGAATGTACATCTCTCATATTCGTAATGAGGGGGATCAATTATTAGAAGCTATAGAAGAACTAATTACTATATCGAGAGAAGCAAAAATTCCCTCAGAGGTTTATCATCTAAAGGCCTCAGGTCAATCTAATTGGCATAAGATGGATTCTGTTATAGAAAAAATAGAACAAGCAAGACAAGAGGGTTTAGCTGTTACAGCTGATATGTATACTTACTCGGCTAGTTCTACAGGGCTACATGTTCAGTTGCCTGATTGGGTAAGAGAAGGTGGTGTGGAAGCTACAATACAACGATTGTCTGATGCTTCATTAAGAGATAGTATTCTGAAAGACATTGAATTCACAAATCCACCTGACAGAATATTACTAACAGGTTTTAGGAATGAGGCATTAAGAAAATATGCGGGAAAGAGATTAAATGAGGTAGCAGACATTCTTGGAAAATCTCCTGAGGAAACAATGGTTGATTTAATTGTTGAGGATGATAGCAGAATTCAGGTTGTGTATTTTTCTATGTCTGAAGATAATATTAAGAAAAAAGTAGCTTTGCCATGGATGAGTTTCTGTTCAGACGCTGGTTCATATACAAATGAAGGTGTTTTTATTAAACAAATTACTCATCCACGAGCTTATGGCTCCTTTATAAGAGTATTGAGCAAATTTTCACGTGATGAAAATGTACTTACATTACAAGAAGCTATTCGAAAACTTGCTGCGTTACCTGCACAAAATTTGAAATTAAAGAAGAGGGGAATGTTGAAAACTGGCAATTATGCAGATATAGTTGTTTTTGACCCCAATGAAATTAAGGATGTCGCTACATTTGAAGACCCTCATCAATATTCCGAAGGAATGGTTCATGTTTGGGTGAATGGAGTTCAAGTACTTGAGGATGGGAATCATACAGATGCCAAACCTGGTCGATTTATAAAAGGATCTGGTTGGAAAGGAGAATAAAAAAATGGCAGACGATTGAAGATAGAGACTGTAAGTATAAGTCTTCAATCAATTAGGGTTATAAATTACACCAGTAGAAGAATCCTTAGATGATCCAGTTACAGATTTAAGACAGTTAATTTCATTTCGATATCTTAGAACTCCCATAAAAGCAAATACAATCGCTTCTTTAAAATTAATAATTGATTTATCAGGAATTACTACTTCGATTTTGTCATCTAAATAATGTTGTATTGTTTCAACCAAAAAGGTGTTATTAGCTCCTCCACCAGTTATGAGTAAGCGTCCTTTAGGTTTAGAAGACTTCTTTACTTCTTTAGCTATTTGATAAGCTATATGATGTACGCATGTACAAAGTTTGTCCTTAAATTGTTCCTCACTATTATCAACTATTGGCATTACTTTATCCTTAAACCATTCGTAACCTGTTGATTTTGGAAATGGCTGCTTATAATAAGAAAGTTGATTTAATTGATTAAATAAATCTTCACATCGTTTTCCCGACTTTGCTATATCCCCATTATTATCAAAAGAAAGCCCTTGAGGAATTGTTAAATGGTTTAAGACCATATTGGCTATTCCAATATCATAAGCCATTCTTTTTTCATTATCTTCAAAAGATATATTTGATATACCACCTAGATTAAGACAAAAATCATATTCTGAAAATAAATATTTATCTCCAATTGGAACAAGAGGAGCACCTTGTCCTCCTAAGGAAACATCTAACGTTCGAAAATCATTGATTACTTTTGTTTTGCAAATATTTGCAATTTCCTGTCCAGATCCGATTTGATAGGTAATGCCATCTTCTGGTTGATGAAAAACGGTATGACCATGACTAGAAACAAAATCTATTTGAATATCATTTTCAGAGACAAATTCGTTGATTTGCTCACCAAGCCAACGGCCATACTTATTATTCAGTGACAATAGTTCTATTGAAGGTAAATGGAAACTATTTTTTAAGTCTTGCATAAGAGACTTGTCATATGTTACACTTTTTGAAAAGTATAATTTATACGACCATTGACCTTCTATTACTTCAAAATTACAAAATGCCAAATCAAGACCATCTAATGATGTTCCAGACATAATACCAATCACTTTGTAATTATTTTTTATCATATAAATTGGTTATTACTAGGCTCTTGAAGTTAGGTCTACTGTTATTCGTCTATCATATGTAGATGACTACCTAAATATGATAGACGAATAGTTGTATTAAAATTTCCACTGTACAAAGGCTTCCATAGCCTCATATTCAGCAAGACCCAGTCGGTTATATTCTGCAGCTGTATCGTGGTTTCTGTCTTCAGCACGTTGCCAGAATTCACGTTTATCATTTCCAGGGAACATAGCTTCGTCTTTTTGAGATTGGTGTTTGAAAATTGCTTTTCGTTTTCTCATTAAGTCTTTTGGACCGATAGGAACCGCCATTTCAATGTCAGAAATACCCCACTCTTGCCATGCGCCACGATAGAGCCATACATAGGTGTCTTCCAGCCATTTTGCACCTTCTTCTTTAAGACGATATATTGCTTTGAATATAGCGTCAAGACAAACACGATGTGTACCATGTGGATCAGACAAATCTCCAGCAGCAAAAATTTGATGAGGTTTAGTCTTGTTTAATAGGTCATAGATAATTTGAACATCTTCCTCACCTATTGGTTTTTTTCTTACAGTACCCGTTTCATAGAAAGGTAAATTTAAAAAATGCATATTATCATCTTTTACTCCACAAGATCTACAAGCTGATTTTGCTTCTCCTTTCCTGATCAATCCTTTGTAATTTTGAATCTCAGGAGGATCAACTTCTCCTGGTTTTTTATTTAATATATTCTCTTTTACTTTATTTATGGTTGCTGATATCTCTTTATTAAGAGGGTTGTCACCAACTACTTCTCTTACAAAATCAAGTGACTTAATTACTTCGTCATCAAAAACAGCAATATTTCCAGAAGTTTGATACGCTACATGTACATCATGACCTTGGTCAACAAGCCTAAGAAGTGTTCCTCCCATTGAGATTACATCATCATCTGGGTGTGGGCTAAATATAACACTAGTTTTTGTGGCTGGCTCTGCACGCTCTGGTCTAGTGGAATCATCCACATTGGGTTTACCTCCAGGCCATCCAGTAATAGTGCGTTGAAGATGATTGAATACCTTAAGATTGATTTCCTCAGCCAAGCCGAATTCAGCTATTAATGAACCCATTCCAAATTCGTTGTAATCTTCGTTTGTGAGTTTTAATATAGCTTTGTTCACGTCATTTGAAAGCGAAATAGTAGCTTGAACAATTAATTTGTCCGTCCACTTACAATCTTCAACAAGCCATGGAGTTTTTATTCTTGTAAGTTCACTAGCTGCAGCAGTATCTACAATAAATTCACAATTAGGGTGGTTCTGTAGGAATGATGCTGGCATTGATGCTACAACTTCACCTTCAACTGTACCTTTAATTACTTTTGACTTCCCTTCTCCCCATGCTAATAGATACACTTTTTTTGCTCCCATAATGGAAGCAATACCCATTGTTATAGCTCGGGATGGTACATTTTCGTTACCGAAAAAATCACTTGCAGCGTCCTTTCGAGTTACTTGATCTAAACGAATTAACCGTGTGCGACTGTTTGCTGCAGATCCTGGTTCATTAAAACCAATATGTCCCGTACGACCTATTCCCAATAATTGTATATCTAAACCTCCTGAGTTTTTGATTTTTTCTTCATAGTCATTACAGTAGTCTCTGATTTGTTCCACATTAAGACTTCCATCAGGAATATTTTTATTTTTCGGATCGATATCAACATGGTCGAAAAGATGTTCATTCATAAATCGAACATAACTTTGAAGACTATCTGGATTCATAGGATAGTATTCATCCAGATTAAACGTAATTACGTTTTTAAAACTTAAACCTTCTTTTTTATGAAAATCAATAAGGTAATCGTATACTTTTGTTGGACTAGAACCAGTAGCTAAACCAAGTACAGCATTTTCTCCATTTGCTGCTTTCTGCTTTATTAATTCTGAAATTTCCCTGGCAACATGTAAAGATGCATCATCAGAGCTAGTGTAAATTGAAGTGTTTATTTTTTCAAATTTTTTAATTTCCATATTTCGAAAATTGCTCTCATTCTTTTCATGCGTTTCGACCATCATTTTAAGTTATTTTTAGATTAAAAATTACATTTCATTTCCTAGATTTCTCCACAAAATGCAAAAATACATTGTATTTATTTGCGATAAAAAACGGCATTTTTTAATGAATTGCTGTATATTGTTGCAAATACTGATATATTTTACCCAAATATACGGAAAAAAGATGTTTTATATATATATATTTACTCACTTTAATTTTTATTAATAGGAATATTTAATGGCTAAAAACTTAAATCGGCAAGAAATCATCTTACATGAAGTAAGGATGCATAGTAGGGTGCTGTTATCTGATTTAGCACAAAAATTGAATGTTTCCTCAGATACAGTTAGAAGAGATATTAAAGAGCTTGATAAATTAGGAAAGCTTAAAAAAGTTCATGGAGGTGCAATTTCTATAGGGTTTCACTATAATAATGATGCTATAAAAGATATTTATGCTTTTGAAAGTAAAACCGTTATAGCGCAAAAAGCATTGCAGTTAATAGAAAATAAAAACGTAGTACTTATAAGTGGAGGTACGACCAATTTGGAACTAGTAAAGCATCTTCCTGATAGCTTGAATGCTGTTTTTTTTACACCAAGTTTACCTATTGCAATAGAGCTATTATCACACCCAAACATTGAAGTAATATTTATTGGTGGACGATTGTCTCGTAATGCTCAGATTTCTGTTGGAGGAAGTGCTCTTAATACTTTGGCAGGAATTAAAGTAGATATATGCTTTTTGGGTACTGGATATCTTGATTCTGATGGAGGGCTAACCTCATTTGACTGGGAGGTAGTTCAAATGAAAAAAGCAATGATTATAGCTTCCAAAAAGGTAGTTCTACTTACTATTTCTGAAAAACTTAATACAACACAACGATATAAAATATGTGAAATACAATCTATTGATACTTTGATAACCGAATTGGATAGTGATTCTGAAATGTTAAAACCTTATTCAGACAAAAATATCAATATATTATAACTTATTATTACAAACTATATTTAAGAATATAATGCAAAACATAAAAATTACGGAGTCTACTTCTCTCTATTCCGATTTGGAAAATATGCCTACTAATGAAATCATTGAAAACATGAACAATGAAGATAAAAAAGTAGCAGATGCTGTTCAGAAAACATTACCAGTTATCTCTAAAATAGTAGACAAAATAATTCCTAGGTTTAAAGCTGGAGGACGATTGTTTTATATAGGAGCAGGTACAAGTGGAAGGCTTGGTATATTAGACGCATCGGAAATACCACCTACTTACGGACTACCACATGAGAGGGTGATAGGACTGATAGCAGGAGGGGATACTGCTATAAGAAAGTCTGTAGAGTTTGCTGAAGATAATCCAGATCAGGCTCGGAAAGACCTTGAAAAATATGAATTAAATGAAAATGATTCTGTAATTGGAATTGCAGCATCAGGATCCACACCATATGTAGTGGGAGGGTTAGAGTATGCCAATAAAGTAGGAGCATTTACTGGTGGACTTACTAATAATCCTAACTCTTTAGTATCTAAAGCTGCTTCTCTTACCGTTGAAGTAATCGTAGGTCCTGAGTTTGTGACAGGAAGTACTAGGATGAAAAGTGGTACTTCACAAAAATTAGTACTCAATATGATTTCCACTGCCCTTATGATTAAAATAGGGAGAGTAAAAGGAAATAAAATGATTAATATGCAGCTAAGCAATATAAAACTTGTTAATCGAGGCATTAATTTTTTAATGGAGGAACTTGATATTGAGAGAGAAGAAGCAAGCCTTCTTATAGATAAATATGGTTCAGTAAAAGACGCATTATCATCAAAATCAAACTCAAATGAGTAAGAAATATATACAAATAGCACTAATTTATTTTGTTATCCTTTTTGTGGGTTTACCTAAAGGGTTTAGCCAGCACTCTGAGTTGATGAAAGCACCTATGCAAAATCAAATGAAACATTGGGTGGATTCAGTACTCAATACATTTTCATTAGATCAAAAAATTGGTCAGCTCTTTATGACTAGAATGTATTCCAATAAAGGAGGAGAATATGAACAAAACTTAAAAAACAATATTAAGAATGAATATTTGGGTGGCGTTTTTGCTGCTCAAGGAGGACCAATAAGGCATGCCAATTTGTTAAATGAGTGCCAAAAAATGGCAAATATACCCTTATTAGTGGCCATTGATGGTGAATGGGGGTTAGGTATGCGACTTGATAGCACGATGAGTTTTCCATTTCAGATGACTTTAGGAGCTATAGAAAATAATGATTTAATCTATAGTATGGGAAGTGAAATTGCAGATCAGTTAAAAATGATGGGCATACATATCAATTTTGCACCTGTTGCTGATGTTAATAATAATCCTGCAAATCCAGTAATAGGATACCGTTCGTTTGGAGAAGATATGAATATCGTCTCAACAAAAAGTCTAGCTTATATGAATGGAATGCAAAATAAAGGTGTTTTAGCTACAGCCAAACATTTTCCTGGTCATGGTGATACTGATACAGACTCTCATAAATCATTACCATTAATTAAACAAAGTAAAGAACGGATAGATAGTCTAGAACTCACACCTTTTAAAGCGTTGATTAATGGTGGTTTAGGAGGTGTGATGGTTGCACACCTAAGCATTCCTTCATTAGATGAAACTAAGAATTTACCTTCAACCCTTTCAAAACCAATTGTAACGAATCTGTTAAAAGATGAACTAGGGTTTGAAGGATTAGTTTTTACTGATGATATGGCTATGAAAGGATTGACTGAGCATCATTCTTTAGGAGAAGCAGTAATTCAAGCTATATTGGCAGGTAATGATATTGTTTTACTTTCTGAAAACACAGCTCCAGTGATTAAGCAAGTGAAGACTGCTGTAAAACGTAAACAAATTAGTGTTCAGTTACTAAATGAAAAATGTCGTAAAATTTTATCATATAAGTATATGATGGGGCTTACAAAAACTCCCAATATAAATACTGATCACCTTATAGAAAAAATAAACACTCCAAAAGCAAAACTTTTAAATAGACAACTTGTTGAAGCTTCAATAACTTTATTAAGAAATAAAAATGACATTCTGCCTGTTAAAAGACTTGACACACTTCGTGTGGCAAGCTTGTCTTTAGGAACAGATAGCCTAAGCTCATTCCAGAGAATGTTATCAAATTACACACAAATAAATCATTTTAACTTACTAAAAGATGCTTCTACAGAACAAATAAGAGCTACTAGGGAAGCTTTAAAAAAATATAACCTTGTGTTGGTTGGTATACATGAGGTATTTAATAGGTCTTATAAAGACTTGGGCTATAATAAAGAAATCGTTGAATTAGTAAACGATTTGGCACAAAAAGATAATACTGTTATATCTTCATTTAGAAATGCCTATACACTAGATTATTTCTCTGAAATACATAAGTCTCCTGCGCTAATAACAACTTATCAGGACTCAGAAATAAGTCAAGAAGTAGCCGCTCAACTTATTTTTGGAGCAGTTGGCGCTAAAGGTAAGTTGCCAGTTACCGTAAACAAACACTTTTCAGTTGGAGATGGGTTATTGACCAAAGGTAAATTAAGATTAAAATACACCGTTCCAGAGGAGGAAGGCATAGATTCTTATAATTTACAATCAAAAATAGATTCTATCATAACATCGGCTATTTCAATAGGAGCTTTCCCTGGATGTCAACTTCTGATAGCCAAAAATAATAATGTAATTTTCTATGACACTTTTGGTTATCAAACTTATGATAACTTAAAAAAAATTAAAAAAGAAGATTTATATGATTTTGCATCAGTAACCAAAGTTACTGGACCTTTGCCTGCCCTAATGAAATTGCACGATCAAAATAAATTTGATTTAGATTCTCCTTTAAAATTGTATTGGCCAGATTTTAAAGGTTCCAATAAAGCAGATATAGATTGGAGAAATGTGCTTGCTCATAATGCAATGCTTAAAGCTTGGATTCCCTATTGGACTACTACAACAAAGAAAAACGGAAAGTATAAATCAAAAACGCTTAGTGCGGATTCATCTGAACAATACTCTATAAGAATTACAGAAAATTTGTTTGAACATAGAAATTATAAGGATAAAATTTATAAAGCCATTAAAAAAACACCTTTAAATGAAAAGGAAGGATATCTATACTCAGGTCTTTCTTTTTATCTATACCCAGAAATAATTGAAAATATTACTGGAGAGGATTATGAATCCTATTTAAAAAGAAATTTTTACAAACGGCTTGGGGCAACTTCTTTAACTTATAATCCTTTGCGGTTTTATGGAAAAGAAAATATAGTACCTACTGAATTAGATACTTTTTTTAGACAACAACAAATTCATGGAACGGTACATGATGAAGGAGCTATTATGATGGGCGGAGTGTCTGGAAATGCTGGTTTATTTGGTAATGCAAATGACTTAGCAAAACTAATGCAAATGTATTTGAATTTAGGTGATTATGGTGGGCATCAGTATATTACTGAATCTACTTTTATTAAATTTACTTCTTGTCAATATTGCGAAGAAGGTAATAGAAGAGGCCTAGGGTTTGATAAAC
>JAOUKH010000041.1 GCA_029882685.1 Cyclobacteriaceae bacterium | reverse complement strand
TTTTCTTTTATAGGCATATTCAAAATCTACTGCATCTAATTTTTTAAGCAATTCAATTCTGAGTGGAGGCTGTCCTATTCCAATCATTTTTTGAACCAAAAACATTTCCTTCTTGATTTTTTCTTCTGGAATACCATATTCTTTACAGGCATTCATCATTCGTGAAGCATTGTCATCTGTAGTATTTATAAAAATGTCTAAATCATTCGTTCCACGTATATGTCCGAAAGCCCCCATTGCATAACCACCAATCAACATTCCACGTCATTATTGTTCAAAGCTTCAATAAACTCTCGAAAATGGGATGGAAATTTTTTATTGTTGTTGCTCATCTTCTATAAAGTAAATTTCTCTTTTTATTGGATAGTTGATAACATCAATATCAGCAATTGCATAATTAGATATAATAAATTCACAGTAAGCAATAAAATTTTCTTCCATAGTTCTATTAAGTGCAATATCTATTTCAATATCTAACAAATCTTCATTTTCATCTATGTATGAAATAGTTCTAGTTTTCATGTTTTTTTATTATCTAGGCAATATTTTATATAAACATTTTAGAGATGTATTTGATTAGAATGATTCTTTCATAATTTAAAGAATTGAATAATAATACTTGGTTTAAATTTAGAATTATACCTCAAATCTTTACGTATTGGCATAAACCATCTTTTCTACTCATTAATCCTCCTATACTTCACAGAATTATTGACAAGCGTTTTTATTCTTGTAAAGTTTCCATTTATATACTTTACCAAAAAGATTGCTAATTTTATTTCACCTAATACAAGTGAAAAACAAACTTTTATTCATAGTTCTGAATAAAATCGTAATATAATTGGAGTTGATATTTTCAGCCGATTAATAATTTACTTCAAAAAAGTAGGCAACATTAACAACCTCTATCACATTTTATCAGTAAACAATCATCAGTATTGTAATATTTACTATTTTCGCCAATTACAATATTTATTTTAGACATCGCATAAACTCAATTTGAGATAATATATTATGAACTTTCAAAAGATAAATAACATAGCTGGATGGACAGTTTTTGCTATTGCTACGATTACCTATTTACTTACCCTAGAAATGACCGCCAGTTATTGGGATTGCGGTGAGTTTATAGCGGTTTCATACAAATTAATGGTGCCACATCCTCCAGGAGCTCCTTTCTTTTTATTAGTAGGAAGAATTTTTTCTTTTCTAGCCATGGGAGATGTTACGCAAGTGGCCTACTGGATAAACGTGGTAAGTGCACTGAGTAGTAGTTTTTCTATCTTATTTCTATTTTGGTCAATAGTAATGCTGGCACAAAAAGTGCTGAAAGTAAATATTAAAGAAACGATTAGTATAGAAAATACAATATTACTTATTGGTGCTGGTGCAGTGGGTGCATTAGCTTATGCTTTTTCGGACACGTTCTGGTTTTCAGCGGTCGAAGCTGAAGTATACGCTATGTCATCTTTCTTTACTGCATTTGTGTTTTGGGCGATTCTTAAATGGGAACTTATTGAGGATGAGAGCCGTGCAAATCGATGGATTATCCTTATTGCCTATATGATGGGGTTGTCAATTGGTGTACACCTTTTAAACTTGGTAACAATTCCTGCTTTAGGATTAATTTATTATTTCAAAAAATACAAACCATCCACATGGGGATTAGTTGCATGTATGGGTATTTCGGGAGCACTCATCATTTTAATAAATAATTTTATTATTCCTGGGTTGCCATCTATTGCAAGTTCTTTTGAAATTTTCTTCGTCAACAATTTAGGATTACCATTTGGGTCAGGAGCTATTGTTTTTGGTTTAATTGTAATTGGCAGTTTGATAGCAGGGATTATTTATTCTATAAAAAAGGAAAAAGAAATTTTAAATACAGCACTTCTGAGTTTAGCTTTTATTCTCATAGGTTATTCTTCTTACACACTAGTTGTAATACGATCGAATTACAATCCTCCTATTGATGAAAACAATCCGGAAGATATCATGACTTTTGTGAAATACCTTAATCGTGAGCAATATGGATACCGTCCGCTATTTAAAGGTCAATATTTTACTGCAGAGGTTACAGGTCAGGAAGAGGGTGATGTAGTTTATACCAAAGGAGAAGATAAATATGAAATTACTGATCGTAAATTTTCTTATGTGTACGATCAAAAACAAACAACATTATTTCCTAGAATTTATAGTACTAGCCCAGCTCATCAGCAGCAATACCGCGATAAACTAGGGTTGAAAAAAGGAGAAGTTCCTAATTTCATTGACAATATTAGATTTTTGATTTCCCATCAGCTCGGATGGATGTACTACCGTTATTTTATGTGGAACTTTTCAGGTCGTGAAAGTGATATTCAAAATGCTGACTGGCTTTCACCACTTGGAGCATTTGAAGAAGTCCCTTCCACTTTAGCAGAAAATAAAGCTAGAAACAACTATTTCATGATACCTCTAATATTAGGGTTAATTGGATTAGTGTTTCATTATGTAAATGATAAAAATAACTTTGCAGTTGTAGCCATGTTATTTTTCCTTACAGGTATTGCATTAATACTTTACCTAAACTCTCCGCCATCGGAGCCTAGAGAACGAGATTATATTTATGTAGCCTCCTTCTATGCCTTTGCTATTTGGATTGGTTTTGGAGTTATTGCCATTGCAAAATCATTACAAAAAATGTTATCACCAAAAATGGCAGGATCAGTTGCATTAGCAATAGGGCTTATTGCTCCAACTATATTGGTAGCTGAAAATTGGGATGATCATGATCGTTCAGATCGTTATTTTTCAGTTGACATTGCCAAAAACTTTTTGTCTTCATGCTCAGATAATGCCATCATGTTTACTGGAGGTGATAATGATACTTTTCCATTATGGTACGCCCAAAATGTGGAAGAATTTGCTACTGACATGAGAGTATTGGTTTTGAGTTACTCAAATACCGATTGGTACATCGAACAAATGATGGACAAGCATTACGAATCAGAACCAGTACCACTTTCACTTACCATGAAAAATTATAGGCAAGGAGGACCAAATGATTATCTTCCATATGCTGAAGAGCTTGGTGTTACTGGAGCTATAAATCTCCATACCTTTCTTAATTTGCTGAAGAAAGATGATAAACGACTCCGTTTATATGAGTCTGCGAATGTTATTCCAAGTAAGGTGATTTCACTTGAAGTAAATAGGGGAGAAGTGATCAAAAAAGGAATAATCCCTAAGGGAATGGATAGCTTAGTAGTTGACCAGATGGTTTTAAAATTAAAAGGAAATGGGCTTGAGAAAAAAGACTTAATGATTCTCGATTTAATAGCTACTAATAATTGGGAACGACCGATTTATTTCAATAACACTTCTTTAAGTCAGTTAAATATTGATGTGGAGGATTATATAATTCAGGAAGGTAATGCTTACCGATTGCTTCCTGTAAAAAATCCTATACCCTCTCAACGTCAATCCAGAATGGTGAATACAGATATTATGTATGATAACGTGATGAACAAGTTCCAATTTAGAGAATTGGATAATCCGAATTCATACTATAATCAAGATTACAGAAATTTTGTAGTCAATCACCGATCTACTATAAATACATTAGTAGACGCTTTATTAGATGAAGGAAAAAAGGAAAAAGCCAGGAAAGTATTGCTTTATGGATTAGAGAAAATGCCTGATATTTCTTTACGATATGATTTCACATCTGTTCAAACAGCGGACATGCTTTTTAAATTGGGCGAAAATGAAAAAGCTATGGATATCATTAAAAAAATGGCTGAACGATCGGAAGAACTTATTAGTTATTATGTCGATGAAGAAGTAGGTATCACACAAGACTTACGTGTTAATATTATGATTCTTTCAGAGATAATTCGTACACTTAAACGCAATGGAGAGAATGAACTCGCCAGTCAGTATGAGGAAGCCTTAAACGGTTATTATAGTATTTTGGAAACGCAGGACAGATAAACTATTGAATTAATGTAGCAATGTGCTAATTTAAATTAGCACATTGCTACATTAACATTCTGGCTTTCACTTTTCCATCACACAAAATAAATCTAAACTTTCATCCCCATTATCACTTAACTCGTAATCAGTATGGGTTATTGATTTAACCAATTCGTTATCAGTTGTTTGTAGTTTGTTTCTATTTATTCTGTTAAGTAAATCGTAAGGAACTTTTAAAATAAACGCAGGCAATAGATATTGTAAATTGAAAATGTCAAATCGAGTGATTTTATGTACTGATTTCTTGTTCATCTCATAATACTCCATCACTTTTTTATTCCCAGCTACCCCTTTCATTTCTACCTTATCAAATATTTCTTTTGCTAGCTTTGTAAGCTGTTCGGCTGTGTATTCACGGATATGCCAAGGGTTACGAGAAAGCGTTTTCTTAATATTAGGAGTAGTAATAATTGCTTTTCCACCTGGCTTTAATACTCTATGGATTTCTTGTAGATATTCTTTATCCTTTTTTATGTGCTCAATTACCTGAAAGCTTATTACTACATCGTAACTGTTGCTTTCCAGCTCACTCATAGGAGGAATATTGCTTTGTATGAACTTTATTTCAGGATATTGCTTACTTAATTCGTCAATAACTTCCTGAATTTTATCAAGAGCTGTATAATTTTTTGCTTCGGGAGAAAGAAGTGATATCCCACGCCCTTCACCACACCCAATTTCTAATACATCGCCATGTATATATTCTTTCGCCAAATAATAGGCCTGTAACAAACGTTGATGAATGGGGTTGTCAGAAGCTATTTTATCAGAAGCTATTTCCGTAGTATAAACGCTCATAAAATTCTAATTTTGAATCGCAAAAATAAACGAATAGAACACATTTGAGGTAAATTATTTTTTAAATTTCAGAAAACAATAAATTATGATTCGATTATACACTGTTTTTACTCTTTTATTTATTGCAATAACAGGCTTTTCTCAAGGGATAAACTATAGCCATCAATACAATCCAAATGCTTTGTTTCAACTCGAACATAAGGTGGTGTATAACAATAATTCAACTGATATATTGTTGAAAATCATTTCAAAAGATTCTATCAACAATTATAAAGGGATTTTAGACTTTCGTTCATCATACTTAGATAATAGCACTGATTCATCAGCGAATATTTATTTGGATAAAGCCATATTTAATAAAGTAGACAATACATGGCTATTAGACTTATCATTTAAAAAAATGGAAAAGAAACGATTGCTACTACTACAGTTTACCCATAATAATACGGGAATGAGTTATTATTTCGATATACCCCTTTATTGGCATCCAAAAATAAACCAGTCCTCAACTTTGTTGTATGATACTAACATGCAAGTTCCTGTTTTTGAAAACTATTTATCTACTAATACTTATTATAAAACCGATCAATCTGAATATATACACTACTATAATTCATTTTATAGTGCTGCAACACCACCAATGTCATCAACTCAACTATCTACAGATCCGCAATTATCGATAGACACTACTTTTTTGATTTTTGCTAATGAGAAATTTGCTTTAAGCAAAGAAGGGATGTATTTCTTTGAAAATGATTCTTCCAATTTGCATGGATCGGTTTTTTACGTACTTAACAAACCGTATCCTTATTATACTTCCATAAAAGAACTTATTGAACCAACACGTTACATTACAACAAGCAGTGAATTTAAACGCCTAAAATCATCGCCCAATAAAGAATCTTTTGAAAAAGTATGGCTGGATATTACAGGAGACCCCGATAGAGCCAAACAAATTATTAGAAACTATTACAGACGAGTTGCTTATGCCAATCAATTATTCACCACTTTTAAAGAGGGGTGGAAGACCGATATGGGAATGATCTACATCATGTTTGGAGCACCTACAGAAGTATATAAGTATGGAAACAAAGAAGAGTGGATTTATGCTGGAACAAAGCAACAATCTAAATTAAAATTTACCTTTGTAAAAGTAGACAATGTGTTTTCCGAAAAACTTTACCGATTGGTGAGAAAGAAAGAATATAGCATGCCTTGGATGAACAAGGTTGATTTGTGGAGAAAAGGAAGAATTAAATAAGTGTGTAGGATCAATTATAAAAATGGAAATAGTTAGAAAATCAGAAAATAAAAGCGAAATAGTTTTTGGCACAAGAGCTATTATTGAGTCTATTAGGTCGGGTAAGGAAATTGATAAACTTTATATACAGAAGACGGTTTCTAACGATCTTATTTCTGAGTTACAAGATATTTGTAAGGAATATAAAATTCCAATATTAAAGGTGCCTGTAGAGAGGTTAAATAGAATTACTCGCAAAAATCACCAAGGGGCAATAGCTTATATTTCAGCTATTCAGTATTCTTCGTTGGATAATGTTATCAGTACTGCATATGAAAAAGGAGAGTCACCGCTATTACTGATTTTAGACCGAATTACAGATGTGCGTAATTTTGGAGCTATAGCACGTACAGCAGAGTGTGCTGGTATTCATGGTATCGTAATTCCTGATAAAGGAGGAGCTGCCATCAATAGTGATGCTATGAAAACTTCTGCAGGGGGTCTAAATTTTATTCCAGTTTGCAGAGAGCATAACTTAAAAACCACAATAAATTATTTAAAAGACAGTGGTTTGCAAATTGTTGCATGTACTGAAAAGGCTGATAATAGCCTTTATGAGAGTAAGCTATCAGAGCCTTGTGCTATTATTTTGGGATCGGAAGAAGATGGTATTTCAGAGGAGTATTTAAAATTAGCCGACCAAAAAGTATTTATCCCAATGAGTGGGAAAATTCAATCTCTTAATGTGTCGGTATCAGCAGGTGTGGTAATATATGAAGCTATTCGGCAAAGAAACAGTTGATCTTTTTATATATTGAACAACAAACGCTCCCCTTTTTTAGATTCATCAAAAATCCCTTGGTTGTAAGCGAGATGTCCCGAAACAAAAGTATGTGTTATTGTTGATTTAAACTGGTGTCCTTCAAATGGTGACCACCCACATTTTGCGACTATATTTGATTTTTCAACTTCCCAAGGTTTATCTAAATCAGCTAAAACTAAATCTGCATGATATCCCTCTCTTATGTATCCTCTTTTTTCGATATTGAATAGTATGGCAGGATTATGACACATTTTTTCAGCAATTTTTTCTAACGTAATTTTTCCTTGATGATATAAATCGAGCATGGTTACCAAACTATGTTGTACTAATGGGCCACCTGAAGGAGCTTTAAAATATTTATTTTGCTTCTCATCCCAAGTATGAGGCGCATGATCTGTAGCTATTACGTCAATTCTATCTTCTAGTACTGCTTTTAAAATCTCATCCCGATCATTAAGTGTTTTTACTGCTGGATTCCATTTTATCAGTGCACCTTTTGTATCATAATACGAATCATCAAACCACAAGTGATGTATACACGCTTCGGCTGTGATTTTTTTGTCTTTCAGTGGGATACTGTTATCGAATAAATGAGTTTCCTTTCCAGTGGAAATATGGAGTATGTGTAATCTAGTATCATGCTTTTTTGCTAATTCAACTGCTCTGGAAGAAGAGAGATAACATGCCTCCTCACTACGAATAATGGGATGATACTTCATAGGAACATCGTCTCCAAATTTTTCCTTATATGTTTCGGTATTATTACGGATAGTAGCTTCATCCTCACAATGTGTAGCAATGAGCATATCTACTTTTGAGAATAAATTTTCCAATGTAGATTGATCATCTACCAGCATGTTTCCTGTAGACGAGCCCATGAAAATTTTTATGCCACATACGTTTCTTGGATTGGTTTTGAGTACTTCCTCCAAGTTATCATTGGATGCTCCCATGAAAAAGGAATAATTGGCCAACGAAGTATTTGCGGCAATTTCATACTTACCCTCCAGTAACTCCTGAGTTAATGCATTAGGTACGGTATTCGGCATTTCCATAAAAGAAGTTACTCCTCCTGCTACTGCTGCTTTAGCTTCTGTGTAAATAGTAGCTTTATGTGTTAATCCTGGTTCTCTAAAATGTACTTGATCGTCAATTATGCCTGGAAACAAATATTTTCCTTTGGCATCAATTACTTTTTCAACTTGCTCATTGGAAAGATTATTCCCGAGTTTATGAATAATGCCATCTTTAATCAACACATCATGCTGATGTATCTTGTTTTCATTAACTATATTTGCATTAACTATTAAATAAGAGCTCATACTTTTAGTTTAAAAATACATTGTAAAATTACGCTTTTATGGCTGAACCTATTACAACTTTTAAGGATTTTAAATTGAATCGTCAGATTTTAAATGCCATAGAAGAACAAGGTTACACTTCCCCTACACCAATACAAATTAAAGCGATTCCACTAATCATTGCTGGACATGATGTAATGGGAGTAGCTCAAACTGGGACAGGTAAAACGGCAGCTTTCGTATTGCCTCTAATTATGAAAATAAAATATGCACAGGGAGAGCACCCCCGTGCTCTTATTCTTGCACCTACTAAGGAATTGGTATTGCAAATAGAGAATAATATTAGAAACTACACAACGTATTGCGACTTGAGACACATAGCATTGTATGGTGGAGTGGGACCAAAGACTCAAATCGAAAATATAAGCGAAGGAGTGGATATTATTGTGGCTACACCTGGCCGTTTTTTAGACCTCTACTTAAGAGGTGAGATTAATACTAAACAAATAAAAACCTTAGTACTTGACGAGGCAGACAAGATGATGGATATGGGGTTTATGCATCAAATTCGTAAAATATTAGAAGTGATTCCTACCAAAAGGCAAAACTTACTGTTTTCCGCTACAATGCCATCGAAAGTAATCGAACTATCCGAAGAGTTTTTAGAGTTCCCAGAAACAGTAGAGGTAACTCCGCAAGCCACCACTGCAGATACTATTGAGCAGGTACTTTACCAAGTGCCCAATATGAGAACTAAAATTAATTTTTTGGTTCACTTACTAAATGACGAACTTTTTAATCGAGTAATTGTCTTTACCAAAACTAAAACTACTGCTGACAATGTTTTTAAGTACCTGAGCAGAATAGATGTTGGTGAAATTCGTGTAATCCACTCCAATAAAGGGCAGAATTCTCGTATTAATGCTGTAGAAGAATTTAAAAATGGAAATGTTAGGGTATTGGTTTCTACAGATGTTGCTTCTCGTGGACTTGATATTTCATTGGTAAGTCATGTGATCAACTTTGATATTCCAACACTTTATGAAGATTATGTACACCGTATTGGAAGAACAGGCAGAGCCAATAACACTGGTGTTGCTATTTCATTATCTACTCCTTCGGAAGTATATCATATTTCTAAAATTGAAAAATTGATACGAAAACCAATTGATATTAAGCCCTTGCCTTCAACTATTGAAATAGCAAAAACAGATGTTGCTGAAAGGCAAGAAATGGCATTAGAAATTGATAGGCAAAAAAGATTAGAAAACCCTGATTTTAAAGGTGCATTTCATGAGAAGAAAAGAG
The DNA here is from genome assembly GCA_029882685.1 of Cyclobacteriaceae bacterium. Classification (GTDB taxonomy): domain Bacteria; phylum Bacteroidota; class Bacteroidia; order Cytophagales; family Cyclobacteriaceae; genus JAOUKH01. The sequence continues at coordinate 12,676 of JAOUKH010000041.1, read as the reverse complement.
ATTTCTCTAAAGAAAAAACTAAAAGTAGCAAGAAAAGGAATTTCAGGAAGGGGAGAAAAAAATAGGGTTGTTGACATCATCAACAACCCTATAATTAATTACAAGACCATCCTGATCCAAGACCATCCTTATAAAGATTCACTGCAGCAGGCGTAGAACAATACTCATCTGCAACATATCCAGATGCAAGATCTGTACATGTAGTACATACGCTTAGGATTTCATCTGCGCCACAGCTAAATAGTGCTGCAGAAACTGTTAGCATTAATGATGCTGCCAATAGCATTTTTTTCTTTTTCATAATAGATTAAATTAATATTTTTGGAATTAAAGAACCAAAGATTGAACTAATTACTAGTGAAATCAATACCTAAAAAAGGGTATTTTTGCTTTATACACTTGCAGAAATGAGAAAATAAAGAATTGAAAAATAACTATTTGTATGGGTCTTATGAAAGGCTAAGTGGGGAATGAAAATTGCAAGAAAAGGAATTTCAGGAAGGGGAGAAGAAAATAGGGTTATTAATCTTAACACAAAATTAATAACCTTATTACTATTTTGATGAAATATTACTTTCTGATTACTGCTTTACACAAGTATAACCCATATCAATCCATGATTGCGTAAATGATACACCTGCAACATCGCATACATCAGTTAGTACATCAAGACCATCAGAACTTGTACAAGTATAGCAGTCATTTACTAATGCATCTTCCACAGCTTTTTTACAACTTGTAGTAAAAAACATTGCTGTTAGCATTAAAGCTGAGCCGAATAATAAAGTTTTCTTTTTCATAATTATCATATATTAATGTTATTGGAATTATTTAACGTTTCAAACTTAGTTCTTTTTCATTATAAATGAAGTTAGGTATTAGTTCTTTTTATAAGGAAAAATTACATACGACAGGTATATATGTTTTTACATAAATAATAATTTTCATTGACGAGATGTCTTTTATCAGAGTAAACGAATAATATTCATTTTATTTACGCTCTACTTTAGTGCCTTGAATTTTATCAGCGACAATTCGTTGTTCTCTATTCGCTAATACCCATGCGGTGTGGAATACTAATTGCGCTCTTTTTGTTAATAGTTCAAATTCTATTTTATCAATTGTATCTGTAGATTTATGATAGTCCTCATGTACTCCATTAAAATAAAAAATAATAGGGATGTTGTTCTTGGCAAAATTCCAGTGATCGGAGCGATAATAAATTCGATCAGGATGGCTCTCTTCATTATAAGTGTAATCCAAATCAAACTGAGTGAACGTTTCGTTTACCTTTTCACTTATTTGATGTAACTCGGTTGATAATCTGTCTGAACCTACTAAATATACATAGTCTGATTTTTCTTCATGTTCAGGATCTATTCTTCCCACCATGTCAATATTCAAGTCTACAACTGTATTTTCAAGGGGAAATACGGGATTTTTAACATAATACTGTGAACCAAGCAATCCTTTTTCTTCACCTGTTACAGTCATAAACAATATGCTTCTTCTTGGCCCTTTCCCTTCCTCCTTTGCTTTTACAAATGCCTCTGCTATTTCCAATAACGAGCTCGTCCCTGATGCGTCATCATCAGCACCATTATTAATTTTACCTCCAATTATTCCAATATGATCATAGTGAGCAGTCACTACAACTATTTCATCTTTCTTATCTGTCCCTTCTAAAAAGCCAAGTACATTTTCCGTTTGAACGGTCTTAATATTTCTGGATGTTTTGTAAGTTATATTTCCTGCTTTAATTTTTTTATACGCTGTATTGTCCCCATCTTCTTGTTCCTTTACAATCTTACTCATTTCCTCCATTTTAATTCCTAAAATTGCAGCTGCATTTTCAGGAGAAATAAAGAATACTCCTCCAGAAGTGATTTCTTCTTTGTCGGAAAATCCCAATGAAGCACCCATGAAGAAATTCTTCCACCCAGCTATACGTTCATTAAATTTTTCCTGATTTTCGGTATTCACAATAACTACTAAAGCAGCTCCCTTCTCGTCAGCTTTTTTCTTTATTTTTCTAAATAATTGGAAACTACCCTCTAGTGACATTATCACAGCTTTACCTTTTAAATCCATATTGTCGAGGTCACTACCATTTCCAGCATAAACTGCTGGCAGTGTTTTTTCTCCTTCACTACTATTTTTCCCCCAGTACAGTGAAGTCTCGCCATTTATCTTCTTTTCTGAGCCTATCATCACATAAGTATCCCCAGGACTACTACTTTCTAAATCGAATTGTTGAAAATATTTCCCATCCAATGGGCCTGAAAGACCCAATTCCTGAAAGTATGATCGAATATAGGCTGCTGCCATTTTTTGCCCTCTTTTGCCCGTTTCTCTTCCTTCCAATGCGTCTGATGCTAAAATTGACAGATGACCGTATAAATCTTCTTTTGTAATAGTACCCGCAAATTTAATAGCGGTTTCATTTTGCGCATAACCGCCAAATGAAAAGATAACTAATGCCAATTGTAATAATCTTTTTTTCATAATACTTACCTAATTTAATTGCTTATCAACTATAATTCTTTCTTTTTTATTTGCTATTTCCCAAGCAGTGTAAAACACTAATTGAGCAACTTTTTGTATTCGCTCGAATTCTATATTTTCAATAGTATCGGTTGGTTTATGATAATCCTTATGATCTCCACTGGTATAAAAAATCACTGGAATGCCATGTCTTGCAAAATTGTACTGATCCGATCTATAAAAAAACATTTCAGGATGGTTGAAAGCATTGTAAGTGTAATCTAACTCTAAACCCACATAATCTGTATTAGCTTTCTCATGAATATTATGTAAGTCTGTTGATTGCCAATCAGAACCTACTATTGAAACAAAATTAGGATTTTTAGGATGAAGACCATCTAAATGACCTATCATGTCCATGTTGAGATTTACAACGGTTTGTCCCAATGGAAATATTGGATCTTTGTCAACATAATATTGCGATCCTATTAACCCTTTTTCTTCTGCTGCTAATGCAATAAATAAGATACTTCTTTTTGGTGCTTCTCCTTTTTTCTTTGCTTCAGCAAAAGCTTGGGCTATTTCCAATAATGCAGAAACACCTGAGGCATTATCGTCTGCACCAGGGTAATAATCTTTCCCTTTAATTCCTAAATGGTCATAATGTGCAGTAATAATTATCACTTCATCAGGGGATTCACTTCCTTTTATCAACCCTACAACGTTAAAAGAATATTTTTTCCCACGTAGAGGAATTTTTTGGTAAAATGATTTTGTATCTGCCGAATCTACTACTGGAAGTACACCTAGCATTTCGAATGTTTTTTTAATATAACTAGCTGTTTTTCTACCTCCTTTTTCACCTGCTTCTCTACCTTCAAATTCTCTAGAAGTTAATACAGCAATGCATTGTTTTATGTCATTGACATCAATAGAGGCTACGTGTTGTTTTGGTGAAATATTTTGTCCGATTATGCTCTCTCCTAAGAGAATAAATATTAATGTCAATAAATTTCTCATTTCCCAATAAAATTAAGCGGTTAATATAACGATATTATCTGGCTTAATATGCGAAGTTTTTTAGTCAATGTATTTACCAAAAATCTTCAATAAAAGAAATAAATATATTGTACATTTGCGGATTGAAAATCGAGTAATCAACTACTGAAAATTCTTATTCGTAATGAAAATTAATGCGTGTAATTTCGAAAAATTTGAGGATCGTCATAATGGGCCAAACAATACTGATACTCAAAAAATGTTGGAGGCGATAAAAGTAGATTCTATTGATGAATTAATCAATCAAACGATTCCTGCTTCTATACGATTGAAAGAACCTTTATCCTTGCCTAAAGCAAAAAATGAGTTTGAATTTTTATCAGATTTTAAAGGTTTAGCATCCAAAAACAAAGTATATAAATCATACATTGGTATGGGGTATTATAATACAATAGTACCTGGGGTAATTCAAAGAAATATTCTTGAAAATCCTGGTTGGTATACCGCATATACACCGTATCAAGCCGAAATAGCACAAGGTAGGTTGGAAGCACTTATTAATTTTCAAACCATGGTTGTTGATTTAACAGGAATGGAGATAGCTAATGCTTCTTTATTAGATGAAGGTACGGCAGCAGCTGAAGCCATGTCTATGCTATATGGTACAAGGAAGGGTGCTAAGAAAAAAATAGCTAATAAATTTTTTGTTGATAAACATATTTTTCCTCAAACACTCGACATACTAAAAACAAGGGCTTTACCATTTGGTATTGAACTAATAATAGCTGATATCACCACTTTAAACTTTGAAGACCCTGAGTTATATGGTGTATTTGTTCAATATCCTGATAATAACGGAAAAGTTACTGATTATTCAGGTTTTATAGAAACTGCACACCATAATGATGTATTTGTATGCATGGCAGCAGATCTCATGAGTTTGGCATTACTTACATCACCAGGAGAAATGGGTGCAGATGTTGTTGTTGGAACTACTCAACGTTTTGGTGTGCCTATGGGGTACGGAGGGCCACATGCTGCTTATTTTGCAACAAAAGAAGCTTATAAAAGACAAATTCCTGGAAGAATTATTGGTGCATCACTCGATGCACAAGGAGGTAATGCCTACCGAATGGCACTACAAACTCGGGAACAACATATTAAACGAGAACGAGCCACTTCAAATATTTGTACCGCTCAAGTACTATTAGGCATTATGGCGGGAATGTATGGCGTATATCATGGAGCTAAAGGTGTAAAAGCAATAGCTGAACGAATTCATGGTATGGCGATGCTCGTTGATAAAGGAGTTACTTCAATGGGATTAACTCAGATCAACGATTATTATTTTGATACTTTAAAAATTAAAGTAACACAAAAAGAAGCTGTAAAAAAGGAGGCTGAAAAAAACGAAATTAACTTCAGGTTTTTTGAAGATGAACATATTGGCATTTCAGTTGATGAAACTACAACATTTTATGACATCGAAAATATATTGAATGTATTGGCCAAAGCAGAAGGTAAGAAAAATACACTCGATATAAACTCAAGTGCTAATAATCTGGAAACTAATTGGCCGAATAAACTAATTAGAAAAACAGAGTATTTGACACATGCTGTATTTAATCAGTATCATTCTGAACATGAGATGTTGAGATATATCAAAAGTTTAGAGAACAAAGATTTGTCTTTGGTACATTCCATGATTTCATTAGGATCATGCACCATGAAGTTGAATTCCACCACTGAAATGGAGCCTGTTACTTGGTCAGAATTTGCTAATATACATCCTTTTGCTCCAGTTGAGCAAGCTCAGGGTTATCAACAATTATTCAAAGAATTAGAAGCATGGTTATCTGAAATTACTGGCTTTTCAGCTACTTCACTACAACCTAATAGTGGCGCACAAGGCGAATATGCTGGATTAATGGTGATAAAAGCATATCATGAAAGCCGTGAAGAAGGACATAGAAATGTTACTTTAATTCCGTCTTCTGCACATGGCACCAATCCAGCCAGTGCTGTCATGGCAGGACAAAAAGTAGTAATTGTTCGCTGCGATGATAAAGGAAATATTGATGTTGATGATTTGAAGGCTAAATCAGAAGAACATTCAGAAAATCTAGCTGCTTTAATGGTTACCTACCCATCTACTCATGGAGTATTTGAAGAAAGTATTATTGAAATATGTGATACTATCCATCAACATGGTGGTCAAGTGTATATGGATGGTGCTAATATGAATGCACAGGTAGGGCTTACAAGTCCTGGAATAATTGGAGCAGATGTGTGTCATTTAAATTTACACAAAACATTTTGTATTCCACATGGTGGCGGTGGTCCAGGAATTGGTCCTATTGCTGTTGCAGAACAACTTAAACCATTTTTACCTGGAAACCCTAACATTATAACTGGTGGAGAAAATGCGATTACCGCTGTTTCTTCAGCACCATGGGGTAGTGCGGGTATTTTGCCAATATCGTATGCCTACATTGCTATGATGGGTACTGAAGGATTAACACATGCTACTGAGTTTGCCATTTTAAATGCGAATTATATGAAAGAGCGTTTGAGTGAGTATTTTCCAATATTATATACAGGAACTAAAGGTAGGTGTGCACATGAAATGATAGTTGACTGCCGTGAATTTAAAAAGGTAGGGGTTGAAGTAGAAGATATTGCTAAGCGATTAATGGATTATGGTTTCCATGCTCCTACAGTTTCATTTCCTGTGCCAGGAACACTGATGATTGAGCCTACTGAAAGTGAATCAAAAGCTGAATTAGATCGTTTTTGCGATACGCTTATCCAAATTAGAGAAGAAATTAGAGAGGTTGAAAGTGGACAAGCTGATAAAAATGTAAATGTTTTGAAAAATGCACCACATACAGCAAGTGTTATAACAAGTGATAGTTGGGGATACCCATACACTCGTGAAAAAGCTGCCTATCCATTAGACTTTGTGAAAGTTAATAAATTTTGGCCTTCTGTAAGTAGAGTGGATAACGCTTATGGTGATAGAAATTTAATGTGTAGCTGTTTGCCAGTTTCGGCTTTTGAGGAAATTCATGAACCTGTAGAAATGTAATTTCTTTAAATCATTATCATCTGAATAAAAAAGGGATAATATATATCTGTGATAATAAACGGCTATAATCCCCTCAAGGGGATATTCCCGATTTTCCCTTGAGGGGAGACACAGAGGGGTGTTTTTTCATTGCTAAGCAAAAAGTATGAAATTTAATTACACATTCACTTAATCTCCCAATAGTTATCCCCACTTAATAATTGATCTAAATCTGCATTTTTATTCTGATGATCTTGTATTTGAGTTTCTAGAACGTTTTCGTAACATGCTCTGTTCTTTTTGTAAAAAACACCAAATGGACGAGGTAATTCTCCTTTTTCCATTCCATAATCAAAAAATCTAGAAAGAATAGAGGCTTTTATTTTGTCATTAGGATCATGAACCCAACAATCATCAACGCCACTTTCTTCAATTGATATAACTTTTGGAGTAAAACCATCTAGCTTTATTCCTTTTTTACCATTTTCAAAAAGCAAAGGCTCATTTTCTATCAGGTTAATAACATTACTATCCTTAGTGTCTTTATTTGTAAATAAATCAAAAGCTTTATCATTGAACACATTGCAATTTTGATATATCTCCAAAAAACTAGCCCCATTATGCGCATGAGCTTCTTTTATCACCTCTCTTAACTGCACAGGATTTCTGTCTATGGCACGAGCAACAAAGGTTCCTTCTGCTCCTAATGCCAATGCTATAGGATTAAAAGGATGGTCTACAGAACCATGTGGAGTAGATTTTGTTATTTTCCCTTGTGGTGAAGTTGGTGAGTATTGTCCTTTTGTTAATCCATAGATTTCATTATTGAATAGAAGGATATTTACATTAAAGTTTTTTCGTAAAATGTGAATAAGATGATTTCCCCCTATCGAAAGTGAATCCCCATCTCCAGTAATAATCCAAACATCTAGCTCAGGATTAGCTGCTTTAATCCCACTTGCAATAGCAGCAGCACGCCCATGAATTCCATGGATGCCATATGTATTCATATAATAAGGGTAACGTGATGAACATCCAATCCCTGATATAAAAACTGTTTTTTCGCGAGGAACACCTAATGAAGGTAAAATGGTTTGTACTTGTTTGAGAATAGAATAATCTCCACAGCCAGGACACCAACGAATATCCTGATCAGAAACATAATCTTTTGCAGTTAGTTCATTCTGTGCTATTTCACCCATGATCTATTTCTTTAAGTATGGTTTCTTTAATCTCTTCAACACTAAAGGGCAGCCCTTTTACTTTACTAATTGACTTCGCATCAACTAAATACTTGTCTCTTATTAAAACTGAAAGCTGACCCATGTTCATCTCAGGAATAATAATTTTTTTAAAACGCTGAAGTAATTCACCGAGGTTATTTGGGAATGGAAAAATGTAACGCAAATGAATGTGTGCCACAGATACTCCTTTACTTATAAGCTCCTTTACAGCAGTTTCTATTGCACCATATGTCGACCCCCAACTTAAAATCAATAAATCTGCTTTTTCATTACCCCTATTAATAGTTTGTTGTGGAATTCCTTTTGCAATCCCTTGTATTTTGTTAGCTCGGATATGCACCATTTTTTCATGGTTATCAGAATCGTAAGACACATTACCCGTTAACAATTCTTTTTCTAATCCTCCAATTCGGTGTTCATAACCTTTTGTTCCTGCCTTTACCCAAGGACGGACTTCATTTTCGTCTCTGAAATAAGGCATGTATTTATCTTCATAAAATTCATCTCCTTTAGGTTTCAATGCTTTTATGGGTGGCAGATCATTACTTGAAGGGAATAACCATGGTTCTGCTCCATTAGCTACATATCCATCGGAAAGTACTATAACGGGTGTCATATACTCAATGGCAATACGGCAAGCTTCATACGCAGTTTCGAAACAATCTTTTGGAGATGAAGCTGCTAATATTGGAATTGGTGATTCCCCATTTCGACCATAAACAGCTTGTAGTAAATCAGCTTGTTCCGTTTTAGTCGGTAATCCAGTAGAAGGACCTCCACGTTGTACATTTACAATTACCATTGGTAATTCGAGCATTACGGCTAATCCCATTGCCTCTCCTTTTAATGCAATGCCAGGACCCGAAGAGCCAGTTACACCTAAAGAACCAGAAAATGAAGCCCCAATGGCAGCACAAGCAGCAGCTATTTCATCTTCAGCCTGAAAAGTTTTCACTCCAAAGTTTTTGTGATTACTCAATTCATGTAAAATATCCGAGGCAGGAGTAATTGGATAACTGGCATAAAACAACTCAAAATCATTGTGATGTGCTGCAGAAATTAAGCCTAAAGCAATGGCTTGATTGCCATTTATATTTCTATACTTTCCTTGGGGAAGTTTAGCTGCTTTCACATTAAATCTTGTAGTAAAAGTTTCACTAGTATCACCAAAATTATACCCTGTTTTTAGTGCAGTAATATTTGCCTTTGCTATTTCAGGCTTGCTTTTAAATTTATCTTCAATAAAGCTAATGGTATTATCTAATGTTTGGCTGAACATCCAATACACAAACCCCAACACAAACATGTTTTTACATCGGTCAATTTCTTTTACCCCCAAACCACTTTCTTTTAATGACTCTCTTGTGAGTTTTGATATATCGATTGCATGGACTTCATATCCATCTAATGAATGATTTTCCAAGGGGTTCTCTCCATCAATATATTTAGCAAGTCTTAAGTTTTTAGAATCAAATCCGCTACTATTGGCAATAATAACTCCACCTTTTTTTAAGTTATTTAAACTCACTTTTAAAGAGGCAGCATTCATTACTACTAACACATCGTATTGATCACCAGGGGTGAATACCTCTACACTACCAAATTTTAATTGAAATCCTGAAACACCTGATGTGGTACCAATTGGGGCGCGAATATCTGCTGGATAGTTTGGAAATGTACTAATGTCATTTCCGAAAAACTCTACTGTTTCAGTAAACTGACCTCCTGTAAGCTGTATGCCATCACCTGAATCACCAGCAAACAGCACTACTACTTCTTCCGATTCATTGATAGTACTTCCCATGGCATTGAAAGGATTTGATGATTGTAACTACAATTTACCTAAAATAAGCTTATCTGAAATTTATATTACGGTTTTTATGCAAAAAATAAAGGCTATTACTTTAGGTAATAGCCTTTAAAACTCAAAACATTAATTTTTTGAAAGGAGGAGTTAAACACGTAAGAAGACGTTCTTTTTATATAGAAAATACAAAAATCCCCATTGAACTGCTAAGAAGCAAAAAACTAGTACAACACTATTGTATGGTTCGCCAATTAGCTGACCTAGCCATTCGAATAATGCATTTGAAGTATAAGACCAATTAATGAATGAACCTGACATGTATATTAAAATGGAATTCATACCTATTACTTTAAAGAAAAACGCCCATTTTTTGTAGCCTTGAATATCAATGATATAATAAAATAAAGCCATTAACAGTGTGCTTAATCCTCCGCACTGTAAGGTGAAGGAACTTGTCCAAAGGTTTTTATTAATTGGAAAAACAAGATTCCAAATTTGCGCTACTATTATAAGTACAACGCCAATAACCACTAATTTCATAGCGGTCTTTTTCCTGTTTTCCAAAGAAGTATTTTTCAATAAGCTTCCAACAAATATACCAAGTAGAGCTGTTGAGATAGCTGGAATTGTAGATACAAACCCTTCAGGATCATGAATGCCTAAATACAATTTTCCAGGCATAATAATAGTATCAAGATAAGAGACAAAATTACCTTCCATGGTCAAATCTCCCATAGGGTAACCTGGAGCTGAACTAAATAGTAATAGTAACCAATAACCTATAAGAAGAGAGCTAAACCAGATGGCTTGTCCTCGTTGTTTAGTATAAAGGTATATTATGTTGGCAAACATATATGCCAGTCCAATTCGAGCTAATACACTACCAAAACGAATTTCTTCTATAGGTTTTATTTCAAGACCATTATTATAAATAAGACCTAGAAGAACTAATATCAATCCTCTTTTTATAACGCGATATAATAAGCTTTTTTTGGACTCTCCCTTGTCAATTAGTTTACCAATCGAATATGGAGTAGCTACTCCTGCTAAAAACAAGAACAAAGGAAAAATCATGTCGTAAGCTGTAAATCCATTCCATGCTGGATGAACGAATTGAGCTGATAATCCATTCCAAAAAGGAGAATTTGTGATCTTTGAAAGGTTATGAAAGATTCTTTCTGCTCCCATGATCCAAAACATGTCGAAACCCCGTAGGGCATCAAGTGAATAAAGCCGTTGGCTGTTAATAGATTGTGTCATTTTTTTAATGTTATGCAAAACTTAACGTATGCCCGTTGACCTTAAATCGCAGCGAACATAGCACGGAATTGGATTTTTAATTATATTAATTTTAGCTTTCGAATATAGATAATAATATAAAAACTTGTCAATAATTATAATATTTATGCCACAAAACTCTAATTCTTTTATAGTTTTTTCTTGAAGTATTTTCTGAATTTTAACACTAATTATAATGTGGCAGGTTCAATTGTTTAATAATGCAACTGAACTAATACTAATCTAGGTTTACCTTTTGAAGTAGCTGTTTATATTTTTCATCCTCCCTTACATCGTCAAAGCTTGGGTCACTTTCAATAAAACCCAACCATCCGAGTTTTTCATTAGAAGCAATATTAAACCAATAAAAGGCATTATCAAGTTCGCCAGCACCCAAAAATACATAGCCAATCATGAATGAGGGTACAAAAGAACCCGATTTCTTTTTTTTGATTAATATTTCTGCAATACGAACAGCCTCTTCTTTTTCACCTAATCGACCATAGGCATAGCCTAACCCCCAATTTTCATCTTTAGATTTTACAGTTCTTTTTTTATAGTATTCAATAGCTTTAGTATAATTACCTAGTAAGCCATGAAGATAGGCCATATTCCATAATGTGAAATTATCATTTGGATTATTTTCTAAACTCTTGTTAAGGAACTCAATTGCTATATCAAAATCACGAAAATAACCACGTATCATTGAAAAATAGATAGCATTTGTTGAGGTAAGCGGATCTAACTTTAATAACATATTTATACTAGATATGGCCTGTTTCTTTTTTCCAAGAACAATGCTATTTTTTGCATCAACCCAGTATGTAAATATTGCATTAGGGTTTAGTTCTTTTGCCATCTTGCAATATTTTTCTGCCTCTTTCCATTCAAAGTTATAATGTGACAACGCAGCTAATAATGCATAAATTTCTGCTTCATCAGCACTGTACTGTTGTGCAATTCGGATATATTCTCTAGCCTTTGGAGCAACATTGTCATATTCATCATAGCCCCAATATAAATATTTTATATACACTTCTGCTATTGTAGTTAAAGCTTCCACGAAAGTGGAATCTATCTCAATTGCTTTATTAAGTGCTTCAACACTTTCATTTAGTATGTTTTTCGAGATATTATTCTGGCGCATTAAGTCACTTCCTTTTCTATAATATTCATAAGCCAATACATCTACTTCTCTTTCACTTTTTGAGGTTTTTAATTCCAGTTGAAGTGATTTGGCTATTTGTTTTGCCACTAGGCTTTGCAGCGAAAATATATCTCTAACATTTCCTGTAAATGTTTCACTCCACAAGTTTTTCTCACTTTCTGTTTGCACCAAGTATACATTTAGTCGAATCTTATCTTCATGAACTCGAAAGCTTCCCTCTAAAATAGTTTCTACTTTTAATTGATTTCTTATTTGCTTAATTGATCTGTTTGTATCACGATACTGAAATGAGGAAGTACGTGATATAACCATGAAATCAGAACTTTTAGATAAACTGGTAATGATATCATCGGCAAACCCATCTCCATAAAAGTCTGTGTCATTATTAGATCCTAGGTTTTGAAAAGGCAGCACAGCTATCGAATTTTCAATTGCATCCACATTTTCGACAACTTTGATAGACATAGGAGTAGTAGCAATACCGTATATAAAATAACTTGCAGCCAGAAAATTTGCAGATTGTAAAATTATTTCTATTCTAGTTGTTTTAGCACCCTGTTCTGCTCCTCTAAACCATTGAAAAATTAATGTGCCAGATAAACCAAAGCCAATTAAGGCTATCGAATAGC
>JAOUKH010000206.1 GCA_029882685.1 Cyclobacteriaceae bacterium | reverse complement strand
CAAGCAGTAAAAGAAATTTAACCTATGGCATTAGAATCAACGGTAGTGATGCCACCGCTACGCTAACCATTTACTCCGACAAAGGGGGAGTTGTGAGTAAAGTGATTAAGTTGAATTAAGGGTTAGCCAGAGCAAACGCATTTACCTTTTCAGGTAGTCATTCCGTATGTTTTGTTGACCATATTCAACAAAAACAAGGAGGAATCCTAGCCAAAACGATATGTATTTACAATATGGTTAAGATTTCTACAGCAATGAACCAACTATTTTGGCTCATTGACTCCGAAATGAACTGTGTTAAAAATCGTAGTTCATAAAGTGATAAAAAATCCAGAATGAGTTAAGTAATATTTATTGCCATTTATTTCCTCTAAGTTGCAAACTTGAAGGAACGGGATTGAATTTGAATTTATTAAAGTAGAATACTAGCCACAACAAGTTAGTTGTGGCTAGTATAATTAAACTATCTCAGTCTTAGAGTTTATTCGATTACTAATCGTTCAGTTACTACTGATTGACCATTGTTAACATTAACGATATAAACCCCTGTTTTCAAGGATTTATTTATTCTGAAATTCCTATTAGTGCTATTCTCTTTATACACATTGACTCCATTTTCATCAAATATATTTAAATTATATGTGGTTTCTTTCCCTATAGTGCTTGCTGATGTATTCGGTTCAATAACCTGAATACCTATTGACTCACTATTGGTAGGATTTGGGGAAAAAACAAGTTGTATACCACCACCCCCGCTACAATCATCTCCTGTCACTAAAATATATTTTAGACCACTTACTCCACATGAGTTCGAAGCTTTTACTCTTATGTACGATTGTGATTCACCTATTCTCACACTTGCACTTGTACCTATTTGACTTTGAATAGACCATCCACTACCCAATGGATCAAGCGACCATTGATATGAAGTTGCTGTTGTAGAAGGGGAACAATCGTAGTATTCTAAATTTCCAATGCATGGTGAGGTAAACCCTGTAATATAAGTTGGTTTTGGAGGTACACCCACCCATACTGGAGTTGTTAAACAAAAATCTCCTGTAGGTGAAGTTACATGTACATGAACATCAGTATAACCACTAAAAGTACTACTATTACCTTTTACAGTTGCTGTAGTAGTACCTTGACCTGAGGATACATATAGACCAGAACCATTATCCCATTGATAGGAGGCACCGTATATACTTTCGTAATCACCATAATACTGTGGCATGGCTACTGTAGTGGTTTGATTATAGCAAACAGGACTATTAGCAACTGTTAGTTGAGGAGTAACGCCACTCCAATCTGTATCCAGTGTGTAGTGCATGATAGTAATTTGCCCAGGTGAGAAAAAATTACGGCATTTCTGATTATTATACGCCATTATATTTCGGGCATGGGGCTGCCAAAGCGCCCCCCAATTATCTGTGCGATAATCACCTGAAGATGGTAAAGTATATGTACATCCTGTGGGACTTGTAGGTTCAGGATCGTAGTTTAACTTATTCATGTTAGGATCTGCTGGAGTATCACAGAGCTGATCGCCATTTATTTCGCATTTTAATTGATTGTCTGTTGCAGCACAGCCATTATACCAGTAATTTCTTTTAACACGACTTACCGATTCCTGATAACAGCCATTAAAAATAGAACCGTTGTCTTCAGAAGTAGAAAGTCTAGCAGCATCATGAGTATGTTGAAGCCCAAGTACATGGCCTAGTTCATGAGCCAATATTCCGCCTATAAACTCTCTAGTAGAACGTGTAGCATTCCATCCATCGGTACGTACCCAACAAGATTTCAATAACTTAACGGCAACTCCACCGCCTTCATCACCACCTATTAAATGCACAGTGATTTGTTTTGAGTTGTATTCTGATGTGAACATATCCAGTTGTTCTCCTCCTGTAAGACCATCTGAGTAAGCAGTATTAGTTCTGAACAGTGGACTGCGTGCCAAATAAAACTGAATAGAACTTCCAGCCTGTTGAAAACGTATATTTGCTTCTGCTACATATGATTCAGCTATAGCGGATGTCATATTTTCATTATGCTGACTATTCTGCCAAACAATCATTCGGATAGGAACTAAATAATCATTCGGGACACAAACAGATTCTGTTCTTGATGAAGAGTCGGTTGTCGATGTTCCTTTTTTCTTTTTATCTTTTTTAATCTTTTCTTTCTTATCTCTGTACTCTTTCAAAAAAGCATTGTTGCCGTACCATGGCTGGTTTACAATGGCTGCTGAATCTAATGGAAGAGTACCACACTCTTGAAACGGATTTTGTCCATTTACACATAAATACACACACATGGAAAGCGTAATACATGTTATTTTTTTTATAATATAAAGGGTTAAGTTTTGGTTGATTTATTTTTTAGGAACAAGCTGTACAGACGAGTGAATCATATCGAAATCTTTTTCATGAAGGGTATAGTCATTGTATTTTAAAATCATGAAATAATATTGTCGATGTTGATCATATTGATAACTAATATTTATAGTATCAATATCTTGATGATTTAATTTCATGTAAAAAGTAGTATCCCAATCAATAGGTGGCACGTAGTTATAAAATCTGCCCAAAGGGTTTGGATAAAATTCCACGTAATAAATTTCATAGATGCTGTCAAGTGCCGTTTTAAAATTGGCTACATCCATTTTTGTATTCAATATTTGTATAGAATCAGGATGATACCTGCTATCAGGAGCTATTAACGTATCACCTGTAGTTTCATCAACTAGGTTAATTTCAATACTTGAAAGAATTGCTGGCCCAGGATCTACATTACTTGGGTCACATCCACTTGCTGTACAGAGGAGGTAGAAAAAAATACCTAATAGAAATTTTAACGATATAGTTTTCATAGATAAAATCATAATATGATAAGATTAAGTATATGTAAATATAAATGCATTTATTTTTTATCGTAAATGTATATTATAAGAACTTATTAAAAAACACCTAATCTTGTATTTTTAAATACAAGATTAGGTATATATTATAAAATTATAGTCAATTATTAATTGAATAAAATATGGGGCAGACAATCAATACTGATGTAATAGACAAAAAGTATAATAAAATGAGAAAAAACAGAATAGGCAGGAAATCTTTGTTACTGTTTATTTTCCTCCAAGTTGCAAAATTGAAAAAACGAGTTTAAAGATAGAATTTCACAAGAGTTATAAGAGAAGAATAACTCTTTATCATTTCTTCAAAAACATGGTTTTAAGTACAATAGTGCTTTTACCTATACGGCATTCCACCGCGTTTTCATCATCGGTTAATCGTATTCCTTTTATCTTCGTTCCTCTTTTAAGAGTAGTAGAAGTTCCTTTTACTTTTAGGTCTTTTATTACGGTGACAGAATCACCATTATTTAATACATTACCGTTACTGTCCTTTACTTCCATTTCGATTTATTTTTATTAAATTTTAGTGATTAAAATGTTAAAACATGATTTATATTCATGTTTTAACATTTATTATTTTATTATTGCATATAACAAAAATATTACATACAATTTTTAATTAAAATTACACATATTTTAATATGTGTAAACCATTAATACCCAATCAAAACTATATACATGAAAAAAAATTTATTAGTAATCTGCCTTTTAATAGTAGCGAATACGATCAGTATTGCACAAGAAATTTTAAACAAAAATGAATATTTAATTCATGAAAATAATGGAGGGAAAGTAAATTTTGTAGATGCAGTTTACGAACCTGATTTATCTATAATAAAATTGCAAACTGTTACTTACTATAAAAAAGAAAGTGATTCCAAATATTACCCCCAACTTAACACACTAAAATTCAACTCTAATGACCTTTCATTTATTAATGAAGATGAGACCGTTCGTAGTGGGGTTGAATCTAAATTAAAAGAACTTCATTCTGTAAACCCCAATTATGTTAGAAAAGAAAAAAGCACCACAAAATCATACAGAATTGAAAGTGGGTGGGGTAATTACACTATTTATTCCTTAGAAAATGGCGAAATAAAAGTGCATAAATCAGAAAAACCTGAGGTGAGTGGCAAATTAATCGTACACAATAAAACCATTGTTAATGAAAAGGGGAAAAGTTTTATCGTCCTTTATGGTGACAAAAAGAAAGACAAAGCATTAAAAGGAAGTGAATATAAAGAATTATCATTAGTACAACACACTACCGAAGGCAGTATCAAAAAATCAACACCAATTTCGCTCACATATCCTAGAGAAGTCATTTTCAGTAGTAAAATTGCTCGTCCGAACATTAATTTTAGTGACCAAAAAGACTATGATAAAGCCATATTTGTATTCGGACGTCCTAAAAATGTAGGAAAAAAAGATGGTAATCCCGATATTACTAGCTACGAAATACTATGCATTAATAAAAGTGGAGATGTGTTATTCCAGCATAAATTTAATACCGATAATATAAAAACTCTTTTAAAACCTTCTTATGCGTATGAAGCAAATGGTAAAATAGTATTATTTGCTAAAATGCAAGGTAGTAATCCTTCTTTCACACAATTCTCATTTAATGAAAGTGGATTTATAGGTGCTGAACCTATTTCATCAGTAACATTAAATGAAAATGTTCAACCTAAACTTATGCTTACTTATGGTAAGTATTTTGATATTGATTTTCATACAATTTCACCTGATGGAACAATTACACTTGGGGGTCATGGAGTAGAAGAATCTAGTGAAACAATTCCAGGAAATCCTGAAAAAGGAATACCGAATAGAACAGTAACAAAAAGAGAGCCTTATATTTTTAGTCTAATTAGTTTCAATAATCAACTTAAGTTTAATAAACATTTATCATTTGCAACAACGAATAATACTAGACCCAGTATTGTAGTAAAAGAAGATCAACGATTTTTAATACTTAATAAAGGAAGCAACCCTAAAATAGATTTTAATGTAGGTCAGGCCACCTTTATGGATAAGAAAACAGCTAATGGTGAAATAGTAGAAAATTTTTCCTTCAAAGCTGCATCTAATAATGACTCTGCACCAGTAATAGTGTCATTAAATACTGAATTAAACAGTTTTGATTTTGGGAAGCAGAATCTTTATAACATAAATAATCAATCTAGGTATTTTATAGATAGTCAAGGAAGTTTGATATTCATAGGTTTTAAAGGGAACAATGGAGCCATTGTTCAAAGTACGGATAAATTTCAAGTACGTGCATTCCTAATTAAAATTAAACTACAGTAAAATTTAATAAAGTAATGCTATCAAAATATGGTAGCATTACTTTATTAAAGCTTTGCCTCCAACCATAAATAAGAAGCGCCAATTAGGAAAAGTAAAAAAGCAAAATAGAGTGGAATGGTCTTGTTTACTGTTTTTTCAGTGTTAGAATAACTGCTATTTAAAAAGAAGTGTTCATTCATCTCTAATTTTTGTTTTGCACGTAGTGTTTTCCAGTCATTATTTTCAAAAACATAGAAATTATAGTAAGTACTATCAGCTTTCATTTCATGCCATCCCTTCTTTTCAGGCCAATAGTTACCCTTCCAATGTTCTTTTAAGTTTACATCTTGTGCCATACTAATCTCCACTTCATTAATGGTAACATCTGGATTTCTTGATTCTATATCAATGATATCAACCTCCAAAGTCTGCTTTTCAACAGATATCTTTGGAAAGATTTTTACATCAATTGTCGCTTTCTTTTTTGCAGCTAGTACATCAATATGCTTACTCCAAAAATGGGCATACGCTAGTTCATTACCACGTAAATTAAGTTGATAGGTATTGTCCGTCAATGTCACTCC
>JAOUKH010000205.1 GCA_029882685.1 Cyclobacteriaceae bacterium | reverse complement strand
CATTGATTTTTGTGCACATCTATTCCTGCATATAGTTCGAGTTGTGCTGTTGTAGTTTTTGTTTCCATGATCTTTTTACTTTACAACAAAAAATCTCTGAAATTATAACATGGGGACTATAAAAACACTAGCTTCACTCAGAGTAATCCACCATTTGCCGGATACTCTGTAGATACTCAAGAAATACTATTCCAAATATCAAAGTATAAAACACAAAAATTCTTTGTATATTAACAAATAAACAAAATTCTATGACAGGAGGAGGTTTTGGAGCATTAGATGCAATGAATAAGTCCTTACGAAACAACAGAGGGCTTGTGAAAAAAGTAAGTGCTTTTGAAAGAATGAAGGGCTATAGTTCGGCACTAAAAGGAAAGAAAATAGAACTTACCGAAAAGAAATTAACCCCTGAAGAACTTAAAAAGTTAAGACTAAAAACGATCAAAGAAGATAGAATCCATACATTGAAACGAATAGTTCAAATGATTGTGATCTTTGGAGTTCTTGTTTTCTTATTGACACTGCTTATTAGTGGTCCTTTAAATAAATGAGGTCTACAGGAATACGTTCAATAAAGATAGTCATTCCAGATCTGCTAACTGGTGAAGAAATCTTTACTGTTTTGTATATTTCTGACCTTCATATTGGTTAAGATCCCTACGGGATGACAACTCCGAAGTTAAAGTGAATTCTTTGCCCCTATTTCATCTTTTAAGGGTTTAAAAAATGGAGTTATAACATACGAACAGTAAATGGTGTTCGAGTAGTACCTCAAACAGGACAGTTCATTCCGTAGAAATCTATACCACGTAGATTATTTAACATCTTGTCATTTATCCAATATCAACTAATTTTGGATTCGTTAACAAAAGTAGCAGAGTGTTTTAAAAAGTTAAAACAGTACACTAAGTATCATAAAAAAATCACTATGAAAAAAGTCATTTCAATTTCAGTAATAATGTTTTTGAGTACATTGATGTATGGACAAAAACCACGGGCAAGAGATTTAGGAGTTCCATTTGAAGGTACAACGGGGCAATTTAATGCTATAACTGATGTGCAAGGCGTTGAAGTTGGTCATAGCACCATCATTTCTGGAAGTGGCAAAAACATTGTTGGGAAAGGACCTGTACGAACAGGAGTAACTGCGATATTTCCTAGAGGTAAAAAATTTAGTCCAGTATATGCAAATTGGTACAGCCTAAA
This sequence comes from Cyclobacteriaceae bacterium, assembly GCA_029882685.1. GTDB lineage: Bacteria > Bacteroidota > Bacteroidia > Cytophagales > Cyclobacteriaceae > JAOUKH01. The sequence goes on along the minus strand of JAOUKH010000205.1, from coordinate 4,600 downwards.
TGGTAATGGAGAAATGACTGGAACTACTTGGGTTACAGAATCAGGATTTTTAGAAACACCAATTATGATAACCAATACTAACAGTGTAGGTGTAGTTAGAGATGCCGTTTTGAAATGGTACGTAGACACCGATTGGTATCAAGGAGAAGATTGGTGGTACACTTATCCTGTTGTAGCTGAAACCTACGATGGTTTTCTAAATGATATTTATGGATTTCATGTAAAAGAGAAAAATGCTTTAGAAGCAATTAATAATGCTTCTAGTGGAAAAGTAGAAGAAGGAAATGTAGGTGGCGGAACAGGGATGAGGTGCTTAGGTTTTAAAGGTGGAATAGGTACTTCATCAAGGGTAGTAAATGTAGAAGAATCAACTTATACCGTTGGAGTAGTGGTACAGGCTAACTTTGGAGCAAAAAGAAACCTAACCATTGCAGGTGTTCCTGTGGGAAGAGAGCTAAAAGATACATTAAACCCTGTGTATAATGCTCCTCCACAATCAAGAATGCAGGAAGGAGATGGATCTATTATTGTAATTGTAGCCACAGATGCTCCACTACTTCCACATCAATTAAAAAGAATTGCTCAAAGAGTTCCATTAGGTATTGGGATAGTAGGTGGGCGTGGTAGTAATGGTTCTGGAGATATTTTCTTAGCCTTTTCCACTGCCAATGAAAATGCTTTTAATCGAGATAAAACAACTACAGTTGAGACAATCCCGAACGACTTAATAATGCCACTATTTGAAGCTACTGTTCAATCTGTTGAGGAGGCTATTATTAATGCGATGGTTGCCGCAGAAACTATGGAAGGAATAAACGGAAATAAAGTATATGCATTACCTCATGATCTATTGATTGATGTATTGAAAAAATACAATAGGATAGAATAGAAAACAGTCTCTCTGTTCCCGTCTGTGGGTAGAATACAAGCCATGAATATGTTATATAATCTTATCGAAACAACTTAATTACTTAGGGGTCTAATTCTTTAAAAAAATTTAGTTGCAATCAGGTTTATTTGTATAAATTTGCAATCGAATTAAACAACAGGAATACTACTACATATGGGTTATAAAGAGCCAGCTCCCATCGTTGATCACGAAAATCCTTTTGAGTCAATGATGTCGAGGTTCAAGATCGCTTCAGAAGCATTAGGTCTTGATGATGAAGTTTACAATGTTCTAAAATCTCCAGCCAAACAAGTTACCGTTTCATTGCCTGTCACCATGGATGATGGATCAATACGTGTATTTGAAGGTCACAGGGTCATTCATTCTACAATATTAGGACCTTCAAAGGGAGGTGTCCGTTTCGATCCGGGAGTAAATATAAATGAGGTAAAGGCATTAGCTGCATGGATGACCTGGAAATGTGCCGTAGTGGATATCCCTTACGGTGGTGCAAAAGGTGGTGTGTGTTGTAACCCTCGTGAGATGTCATCTGGAGAAAGAGAAAGACTCACTCGGGCGTATACGCAATCGATGATCGAAATATTTGGTCCTGATAGAGATATCCCAGCTCCTGATATGGGAACTGGACCAAGAGAGATGGCTTGGATGATGGATGCTTATTCTCGTACTCAAGGAATGACAGTAAATTCTGTTGTTACGGGTAAACCACTTGTGTTAGGCGGATCGTTAGGCAGAACTGAGGCTACTGGACGTGGGGTAATGGTATCGGCTTTGGCTGCTATGGGAAAACTTAAAATCAATCCTTATAAAGCGACTGGTGCTGTACAAGGGTTTGGAAATGTTGGTTCTTATGCTGCATTGCTATTGGAAGAACGTGGGATGAAAATAGTAGCTATAAGTGATATATCAGGAGCTTATTACAATAAAGAAGGAATAGACATACAAAAAGCCATCACCTATCGTGAGAATAACAATGGTTCATTGGAAGGGCTTGAAGGAGCAGAAAAAATTAATGGGGATGAACTACTTGCCATGGAAGTGGACGTATTAATTCCGGCTGCTATGGAAGATGTAATTACCATAAAAAATGTAGCAGATATTAAGGCAAGGTTAATTGTAGAAGGAGCCAATGGCCCCACTTCAGCCAAAGCCGATAAAATAATAAATGAAAAAGGAATTATTGTTGTTCCAGATATTTTGGCCAATGCTGGTGGTGTTACAGTATCTTATTTCGAGTGGGTGCAAAACCGACTTGGATACAAATGGACTGCTGAACGTGTAAACAGACGTTCGGACAGGATTATGAAAGATGCTTTTGAAACTGTTTATAAAACTTCGATAGAGTATAGTGTTCCTATGAGAATAGCAGCTTATATTGTGGCGATTGATAAAGTAGCTAAAACATATAAATATCGTGGAGGGTATTAATAGCTTTATTGAGAAAGAACATAAAAAACTTAGACTATGATACATAAAGAAGGGCGAACGTTATTATTTGTATTACTAATTATTTTTAGTGGTATTAATTATGCCATTGCGTATTTTCTGCCTTCAGAAGAATTTATACTACAACTTGTAATGGCAGTATGTCTTGTTCTTTATTTGTTAGTACTTCAATTTTTTAGAAACCCTACCCGTAAGGTCGATAATATTAGTGATAACTTAATTATTGCGCCTGCGGATGGCAAAGTGGTAGTTATTGAAGATGCTGAAGAAAGTGAATATTTTAATGATAAAAGGAAACAAATTTCCATTTTTATGTCACCGATTAATGTACACGTTAATCGCATGCCGATCTCGGGTATTATTCAATATTTTAAGTATCATCAAGGAAAATATTTAGTAGCCTGGCATCCAAAATCGAGTACTGAAAACGAACGTACAACAACCGTAGTTAAAACTGCCAACGGTACAGAAGTGTTATTCCGACAGATAGCTGGAGCCGTAGCGCGTAGAATAAAGTGGTACATAAAGGAAAAGCAAAAACTTGTTCAAGGTGAGGAATTTGGGTTTATCAAATTCGGCTCACGTGTAGATTTATTCCTGCCTTTGGATGCCAAAATAAAAGTGAATATTGACGATAAGACCGTAGGTGGCAAAACCGTTATTGCTGAATTGAAGTAATCTACAAAGATTTATGGCGTGAAATTACTTTCAGGTTTATTTCTCATTTTTTGAATGATCTACCCAATTAGGGCATTCACGGAATAGCTGCACTGAACATTCGTTACAGATGTTATGGTCGAGTTTACTATACACATTTTTAATTACGAATTGTTTATTACTGTAAAAACGATATTTACCAATTTCCTCCAGATAACCTCCTTCATTAAGAAATTGATGAGCTTTTTGTTTTAGTCCACTAAAATAAATTTGTTTTCCACTATTCGACCATTTCTTTACTTCATTTGCAAGATATTCTGCTCCTGAATGATCAATAAGATTGATGTTATTGGCAACTAATATCAAATATTTTTCTGGTCGAGAAAATAGAGTGTCCAATTCATCAGCTACATGGTCTACAGATCCAAAAAAGAGAGAGCCTTCCATTCTATATATCATTAATTGAGGGCATGTTTCTAAATCGTATTCATCAACATTCAGAAACATATGCTTGGAACTGCTTGCATCTGGTGACACCTCAACAAACTTAGGGCTACCCGTTTGTCTAAGATAAAGTATTAGTGAGAAAAATACGCCTAGATATATGGCATATTCAAGTTCCATAAAAAGAGTAGCAATAAAAGTAACAATCATAACCAGTGATTCTCCACGGCTATTAATAACTAATTTCTTGATGTGTTTAAAGTCGATTAGGTTATAGGCTACTAATATGATTATGCCACCCATTACAGTAATGGGAAGATAAGCAGCTAAAGGAGCTACAAAATATATAACTAACATTAAAAAAGTTGCTGCAAATATTGAAGCTAATGGTGTTTTTGCTCCAGCACTATAATTTATTCCTGAACGAGTAAATGAACCCGCACCAGCATAACTTGAAAAGAAACTACCTACAATGTTTGACAGCCCTTGACCTATAAATTCCTGATTTGAATTTATTCTTTGTCCTGATTTTACCGCGATAGATCGACCTATCGCTACCGACTCAATTAGGCCAAGTAATGCTATGGCAAATGCATTTGAAGAGAGAAGAGTTATCTGTTCAAGATTAAAATTTGGGAGACTAAACTGAGGCAAACCTTTTGGTAATTGACCTACAAGTAGTATGCTTGATTCACCATCAAAATAGTAATAAGTAAAAAAACTAGAAATAATCATGGCAGTTAATAAATGTGGTGCCATGGCATGAATGCGCTTAATTAGTATAGCAAGAAAAAGTGTACCTATTCCTATTCCAAACAAGATTGGATTTATGTCATTTATACTTTTGAATAAATAAATCCAAGTATCCAAAAATGAAGTGCCTCTTGGAACATCAATTCCAATTAAATACTTTATTTGACTAGTAGCGATTAATACAGCAGCCCCTGCTGTAAAGCCAATAATCACACTATGTGACACAAAATTGATGACGGCACCAAACCGTAAAATACCCAATAGTAATTGTATCACCCCTACTACCAATGTGACTACAATGGCTATGGAAATGAATTCTGGAGTAGTAGGTTCGGCATACTGACTAACCGTTGAAAATACCACTAATGAAATTGCTGTAGTTGGGCCACT
>JAOUKH010000040.1 GCA_029882685.1 Cyclobacteriaceae bacterium | reverse complement strand
GGTTAGAAATTCCACAATCGTGTGATATTAAATCCAATAAGTATATCTCCTGCTCCAAAATCATTAGTATTAAATAGCATATTGTGCTGTGGGTTTATGGATCTAAAACTTCCTGCAAATACTTGGAAAGCATGTGCACTAGTAGCTATTTCAAGACCAAAACTAATATTTGGTTTTATATCAATTTCAGGATACGATTCTAAGGTAAGTGCATCAACAGTTTTGTGTTTAGTTAATTGTTGATCATACCCAACTATCAGTGACAATTGTGCATTAAGTTTATACCTTCCTGCAGCTGATATACCTATTACATCATTATTCATAAGAGTATCCACGGCATTGTAATGTGAAAAATTGGGAGCTACTTGAACTGAAAGTTTAGATCCAAATTTTCGACTAATTATCAATTCGTGGAAATAGGAAAGACGGTGTACGTATTTTTCAAAATTACTCTTGTCTTGTGCATCAATAACAGTATTAGCGTAATAAGTGATACCTACAGGAAAACTACCAGAACGAGTTTGTTGAAAAATGGCATATTTAAAGCTAAAATCTTGCATTTTATCTAATTTGGTAGTCCCAAATCCTATAGAGAGGTTTTTTATAACAGAGTATGTAAACCCCAATCGAATATTTGCAGATGGTGCATAAAGACCATAAATATCAGAAATTCCATTTTCGACAGTACCAAAACGATGTTGCATATCGAATTCGAAAGTTCCTTTAATGGGCACAACTACCGATTGATTGTCGATTAATAGCGCACTTTCAAAAGGTGATCGAACTGGACGCTTGTCTTTTTCTTCTGTTTTTTCTTGGGTAAATCCGTTAGTAGCAAAAAGTAATGTTGCCATGATAACCAATATAAAAACAGTAACTTCTCTTAGGTTAAATCTGATTTGTTTTACTGTAATCGTTTCCATGTTTTTTATTTTTAGTTATCTAATGCTCCTTGTTGTATCCATCTTAAAATTATTTGCCGATCTTCTTCCGAAGCTTCGTCTTTCATACTCCCTGTCGTTATTTTGGTATAAAGTGGACTTAATTCAGCACTGTCCAAATCCAAATAACCAAAAAAGGTAAGGCTTGTAAATGCTTTTTCTGGTGATAAATCTGGAGTAGTCGCACCAACACCATGACAACCAGCACTGTTACAATTAGAATTAAAAATAGGGATTATATCCAATGCAAAACTAACCGTATCAGGTACTTCTATTGGCTTTGGAGGTATGGTGTGATACTCACAACCTGACATGCAGAAAAGAAAGCCAGTGATGAATAGTAGTAACCATATAGCATTATTTCTTTTCATAATTATTGTGTTAAAAAAGTTAGTGATTGAGTCTGTAGTCCAATTTTATTCAAATCATCATTATCAGTTAAGTATATATCAAACACATAATCCATTGATTTACTTAAGTCAAACTGAATGTCCTGAGCAGAGCCTGTAAGTAGGGGTCTTACAAGTAAAACTTCGTATTGAACACCTTCTCTAGGAGAAGTGATTTTAGCAAGTTGTGTATTAGAAACGGCTTGCACATCAGGGAAACTGCCAGTTGAATTATCCAAATAATAACCAGGGACACCTGTAAACGCATATATTCTGGCAATTAGATTATCTTTTTCTTCCTGTGTAAGTGGAGTCCAATACCCTTTACCATCATGAGTTGTAGCACTAACACGAGCATCATAAGAAGCTCTACTAATACGAGTCATTGTACCAGGAATATTAAATGCGAAATCTGCTGGAAACTCTCCTTGTCCATTTCCTGTTACACCATGACATTGAGCACATTCTGCTTGATAAATCTGATCTCCTAAATTCACATCTCCTTTGAAAGTGGTTTTGTTTAAAAGATAAAATCCTGGATCAAGTATTGTGAAACCTGCCAATCCTCTTTCCAATTCTTGCTGTACACCGTCCCATTCATATTTTGGCCCTGATCGGTAGTCACCTGCTATCATTTCATTTCTTTCATAGATTTTATCCCCAACATCAGTAACTATATTGATGCCATCATCATACATATCAATAGCATACCCTAATGGTTCAGATAGAGCTAAGCTCCACTTCCAAACATCTCTTTTACTCGTTCCCATATCAAAAGAAAGAAACAAATTATCATCATTACCTTGAGATGTCCAACCATCTGTAACATCTGCTTTTAATGGATCATTAGGGCCGTTAAATAGCCATGAACCTTGTGATGTGTTGTATTTAGCATCATTCCAAGTTACTTTGATATATAGATTTTGGTCATCATAAGCAGCTCTTAATTCTAAGTTGGAAGGATTCCCTTTATTAAAATCTGGAATACCATTTTGCATATTGTTAACATTTAGTAATCCATCAATATCAGTTACTAGTCCTGTAGTGATGTCTTCCTCTTGTACTACAAAATAATCGGAAGTATTCCAATAGGCATGGGTTAACTGATTAGGAGTATCTATTGTATAGGATGCCTCAAGAGTGGTAGTAGCTTTAGGGACTTTTGGTTTTGGAATAAAAGGCTCAGGATTTTCATACCAAGTACATGCACTTTGCAGAAACAGAGCAATAAGAATGAATATCGATTGAGTCCTTGTTTTCATTGTCGTAAAATTAATGCTTTAATAGATAAAAAAGGCGCATTCGGTACTGAATGCACCTTAATTTGTAAACAGTTATGGTAAAGTTTTCCTTAACTGTACCGAAACATATACTGTTACTGCTGAATCGCCTATGTTACTGGAATCAATACCAAAAGCACTAAGTGCAGCAAATTCCATTGTACCTTTAAAGCTAGAATACTCGGTAGTAACGTTTGAAGAATTCGTTGATGAAAATCCTGGCTCGTAAGTGAAAAATAAGTTCACTGTTGCCGTATTTCCATTAAACACCATGTCTCCTTTAGCTAAATATCCGTTACCATATTTTTCAATACTTCTAGAGGTAAAGGTAGCTAAATCTGTTCCGTCTAAAGGAATAGCGGCAGGATCAAAACTTCCATCAGCCAAAGTATCAGCTGGGTCATATTCTATCCCGAAAGTAGAACCTATACATTTGCCTTTCGAATCTCGTCCTGATTGTCCAGTATCAACAGTAGTTAAATCAATTGTAGCTGTTATTGCACTTGCAGATAAATTAGCTTGATCAAACTTAACACCAATATCAAATCCAGTAAACTGACCAATAAATTCATCTGTACCTGCCTTATAAGGGAATCCAAATACAACACTAGAATGTGCGCCATCAAATCTAGTTTCGTTAGGATTTGTTGTTCCATCATATAAGTTAGTATCAAAAGAAACAGTGCCAGTTTCAGCGGCTGATGCTAACGCAAAAGCTTGGGTTACATCAGTAGCAACAACTTCAACAACCACTCCTGCACCTGTAAATATTATATCATCATAACGTCCACTTGCGTTAGTATTGTTAGTATTGTATGTTGCCCAAACAAAGTAACTGCCTGGCAATAAATTAGCAAAAGTATAATTACCAGAAGCATCTGCCACAGCACTCATATCATATATGGTTGAAGTACCATCACCATCAACTTGTAAAAATACTGTAGCTCCAGCAGCAGATGTGGCTGTTCCAGAAAAATCAGGATAGGTAACAGTTCCCGAAATTGAATATAGTACGGTTGGTTGAACGTTATCTTCAGAACATTGAGTGAAGAAAAGCCCGACCATTCCTACTAATAAAATAGAAAAAATTAATTTAATCGTTTTCATGACATTTTTGTTTAAGTGATAGAACTAATTATGTATAAATTTATATCCTCTTTATAACAATATGTATGAGCCACAACAATAGAAAGTATGATTATGATCAGATAAAAAACTATTGTAAGACAGTTTTAAAAACACACACAAATAACCATGTCCAATTTATCCTAAATAGTATTTAAACCTAGTGTATTATATATTCAAAAGTGTTGCTCTATCCATTGCTATTTTATAAAGTAATTGTTGTAACGAATATTATAGAAATTGGATACGTAGATTGTGACACTAGGAATAACTTACCTTTCTTACTCCATAGTTTCATAAAATACTATATATATTAGTTATTACTAATATATATAGTATTTTTGCATTAATGAATCAAAATTCACTTATAGAAAATCCTGATGCAGTCGTATTATTTATCGACATGAATAGCTTTTTTGCTAGCTGCGAACAACAAGTAAATTATTGGCTTCGCAACCGACCTGTAGGTGTATGTGTTTATACAGGTAAATATGGATGTATTATTGCACCATCGGTAGAAGCCAAATTAAAAGGAGTTAAAACAGGAATGCGATTGGACGAAGCAATTAAAATATGTCCTGATTTAGTTCCTCTAGAAACTAATCCCAATCGTTATAGAGAGTACCATGTGAAAATTATTCAAATACTTAAAAAATATTCTGATGATGTAATTCCGAAAAGTATTGATGAAGCCATAGTAAATCTTACTTCCTACAAATTGATATATAAAAATCCCACTTTGCTTGCCTATACTATAAAGCGTGAAATTAAAGAGCAAGTAGGAGAATGGTTGCGTTGCTCCATTGGTATAGCACCAAATGCTTTACTGGCAAAACTAGCTTCTAACCTTAAAAAACCTGATGGTTTAGTGGTCATCGATCAGTATAATATCGACAATATACTTGCAAAACTTCAACTTACAGACTTGCCTGGTATTAATAAAGGAATAGCTTGTCGGCTTAAAAAATCAGGGATAATGACTCCCTTGGAAATTCGGTATTCAACACCAGAAAAATTACGATTAGCATGTAAAAGTATTGTTGGGGTTTACTGGTATAAAAGACTCAATTTTGCTGAAGTGGATATTATGTCTCATCCTTATAAATCAATGCAATCAATGCGGCAAATTTCTGCCGAACTAAGGAAAAATCCCGAGAATATTCAACAACTTTTCATTACCCTATGTATGACACTAGAGCGCAGAATGATGTTGCAGAAAGTATTGAGTTGTACTGTAAGTATCTACGTTAAGTACGAATCAGGATATTATTACAAAGATCATTTTTATATAGAAAGAGGCATTCAGGATGGAATGGAGATTTATAATAAGCTCAACAAAAGAATTAATAAAAGTAAGAAAGATATTATTAACTCTAAGGTGAAGAGCTTAGGTGTGCAAGTAAGTCAATTTATTCCTCAGGAAGCCGTGCAGCTTCATTTGTTTGAAAACACATTACGAAAAGATACTCTTAGAAAAGTAGTGTATGACATTAAAAACAAATACGGCACTACCATTATTCAAAAAGCAGCCGAACTTAGTAAAACTCACATTCTGAAAGATGCAATAGGTTTTGGATCGGTAAAAGATTTGATTTGATATCAATTTTACCCTAATTTATTACTTGTATATACTCAAGAACTCAAAGAAGAGCTATAATACATTAAGCACTTGTTCTTTAATCTTTTCTAGCTCTTCTTTCATTCCAACAACAATTTGCTGAATAGCAGCATCATTGGCTTTTGAGCCAATAGTATTTATTTCCCTTCCAATTTCCTGACTAATAAAACCTAATTTTTTTCCATTCGATTCCTCCGAACTCATTACTTCTTCGTAGTAGTCAAGGTGTTTGGTCAATCTTACCTTTTCTTCACTTATATCGAGTTTTTCGATATAAAAAATTAATTCTTGCTCCAGCCTATTTTTATCAATTTTTTCTTCTTCAATAAACTGACTCATATTATTAGTAATACGAGTCCTAATGGCTGCAACTCTATCAGGATCAAGTGATTCCACCTTTATTAATCCATTACGAATAGATTGGATATAACTTGATAATTTTTCATTTAAATTACTCCCCTCATCTATTCTAAAAGTATCACATTTATCCAATGCTTCTATAAAAGTTTTCTTAATTATCTTCCAATTACTTTCAGCACCTTCATCATCAGTTTTTGTAATAGTTACGTCTGGAGCTAACAAAGCTAGCTTAAACAAATCATTAGAATTATCACCCACTGCATTAGCCAATTCTTTCAACTCTTGATAATAGTTTTTAAAAAGACTTTGGTTATAAGCTACAGACATGAAGTTATTATCCACTAGCTGATAATCAATATTTACTGATATTTTACCTCTTATCAGTTTTTCAGACACAGCATTTCTTATTTCCATTTCCTTATCAGAGTAATTTCTTCCAGTGCGAATCCCCAAGTCTAAAAATTTGGAATTAAGTGATTTAACTTCGATGGTTACTTCAAAATTATCATCAGCATATCGTGCTGTACCGTAACCTGTCATCGATTTTATCATAGCTTATTATAGTTTATGCGCCAAAAGTAGTGAAAAATAACCTATGATTTGGCAGGGGGAATCTTAAAAATCAAGACCTAAGGTCACAGTTACTCTTGGATCTTTGATTTTATAATCAATAACAGGCCAAGCAATATCCATTTTTAAATAGTAGCCTAATAGTACTGTTCGTACTCCAGCTCCATAACTTGATAACCATGGATTTCTAAAATTTTTGATTTGCGCTTCAAAAGCACCTTCTTTTATTTTTTCAACTCCAATGCTATTTTCCTTATCAAAAGGTGACTTACCAGTCCAGGCTGATCCTATATCATAAAAACCAATAAACTGTAGATTTCTAAAAAAATTGGAGGCAACCTGACGACTATGCAGATAGCGCACTAATGGGAAACGAAATTCGAAATTTGCTAGTATTGCATGTTTTCCATACAGTTCAGCATATTGATACCCTCTTAAGTTTGTTACGAATTCCGAGAACAATAAAGTGCTATTATTATTCTCAGAAGTAATCCTTAAAGGGCTATTTACTTCAGTGTTATGTCTGTTTCCAATCCAATTATCCATCCCTCCTAGCATATATTGATGTGCACCATTTCCAAAAAAACTTCCATAAAATAATTTAGAAGCAAATACTATCTCACGATGAATTTTTTGATAATGTCTAAAATCAAAACTTAGTTTGGTGAATGATTGGTTAGAATTTGAAATTCCTTCGTAGTGATTCAATGATGCTTTCATTCTAGTGCCTGTAATTGAATTAAGTTCATTCACTAGTGAGTTATCAAAAACAAATTCAATTTTACCTCCTCCATAACTTCCTTGTTCACTATCGGCAAAACTTAAAGGGCTACCTACTGCTGATGTACGGTTGGAATTATCGAATCGGGTAGTTGCATAAAATGGCTTAAATGTAATTCTTGACTTAACACTAAACGGATAAGAAGCACCTACTTCAAATTCGTTTTTCGAGTATTTATGCAAAATATCATTGAAAAATATCGCTTTTCTATTAAACCGAACTTCAAAATCAATGATTTGTTTTAAGTAATAATACTCTCCATAAATATCTCCACTTTTAGTATCAGCTGTAAATTGGGTACCACCTCCAAATTTATGATTTTCAAGCATGTCATTCATTCGGGTATCTATCTTTATACCAAAATTCCATAGAGGATCAAACATGAAAGAAGTAACTAGATTATCGGCACTAAAACGTGATTCATAAGGAAATGGACCCTGAATATCTGATTTTTTTCTGAAATTTCGATATTGAGCAAGAAATGATCCATTGTCTTTTTCTTCATTTATTATTTCTTGTTCAAATACATAGTCGTCTGTGTTAATAATGTCAGTAAGTGTGTCTTGTTGATCCACTTGCTCTATATCTGCTTCAAATAGTTTTTCAAGATCACTTTTTGGTATTTCTTGTATTGGCTGATCTGATTCTTCATTTTCAGCATTTTTCCTATTTAGCCGTTTTAATGCTAATAATTTAGCCTGCATTATTTGTTTTCTGCCACTTGCAGGTGTGAAAACATTTGCTTCAAAATCAAAATCTTGATCATAATACAGTTTTTCATTTTTGTCATCAAGCATTATATAACTCATGCTTTGAGAAGAAAAGTTTAAATCGTAATCACGAATACTTAATTGATAATTAGTAACCTGGGTGTAAATTTTATCTTTAAGATTATAGCGATATACATTTGCTATACCTTTTTGGTCGGACAAGTAATAGATGTCGTTAACTGATAAGGCTATAGGGTAATAATCTTTGCTAAGGGTATTGGTAACTCTACTTAGTACATTTCGTGTAGTATCCAGATTGTAATAAAAAATATTGTAGTTATTGGTGATTTCTGTAAGATTCACTTGTTTTTTTACATCAAGTGTATCAGTAACTCTATTAGAGCTAAATACTATAACGTTTGAGTTAGGAACAAATGAAGGTGTTATATCATCAAAAATATCATTAGTTAAACGCTTAATCCTATCTCTTCGAGTACTCAATAAATAAATATCGTTTTTGCCATTCACCTCAGCACTTATCGCAGCTAAACGACCATTGTCATTAAAAGACAGGCTCTTTACATTTGTAACTTTATTGATAGGTCTGGAAAATTTATTTTTTGTTGGCATATCGTACAGCCAAAATTGCAAATTTCCCTTTTCGTTATTTATTATCCCTAAAGTGTTTTCATCAGCCCAATCAATGACCATAATTTCAGAATCAATTTGTTGATTGATAACCACAGCGCCACTTTTTAATGCCACTGTCTCTTTTCCATTTTTTAAATCAACAATTACAACCTGATGTTTCCCTTCCTTACCTTTAGTGTAAGCCATAAAACCTCCTTCAGGGCTTATTTTCACTTGATGTAGATCATATTCCTTTTTGTTTTTTGTTACTGAACTAGCTTCATTAGGAAGAATGTAACTATTAGTAAGCTGATTGTTCATTCCTGTATAATATGCTTCCCATTCTAACATAAGCGTTTTAAAAGATACGCCTAAGGTTGCTGTTATACTTTTTTCTTCATTACGAATAATACGTGTGTAATTTAATATGTTTGAAATATTGCTTCTACCGTAACGTTCGGCAATATAATTCCAAATAGAATGACCTATTATTTTAGAATTCTGCTGATTGTAGCGAGTAAGTTTGTTAGGATTAAAATTAGTCATCATTTCACGGACATAATCATCCATTTCTTCATTCCACCCTTTGGCGATATATTCCGAAACCCCTAATACAAACCAACTGGGCAAGTTTAGCAAATAAGTGCTTTGGAACATATCTTTTAAACTGCCTCCAAATAACATTTCATTTACTAAAAACTGAGAAACTTTTAATATGAGTTCTTGTTTTAATGCTTGTGCAGTACCAGGGTTAGCCACTTCTACATAAGGTTTGATAAATTTGGTTTCTCCTCCAACATCAAAACTATTATCATCAATACCAACATTACTCTGTTGCATATCCTTTACTGAGTTGTAAAGAAATATCTTGGTTTTCGCATAAGGAGGGTATCCAATAAGATCTGTGATTTCATCAAATTCTTCCTCTAAATAATTAGCTACTTGCTTCGCCATCAAATGACCATCATCATAAAAATAGATGTCGAAGTTTTCTGCACTAAAGAAGCGCCAATTAAATTCCTTGTACTGAATACGATTTTTACCAAACTGCACATCAGCTTCTTGCGCTTTAACCTGAAAAGCAAAGAATAATATTAAAGCAAGTACAACAATGTATTTATTCATGTGAACTTTTGAAATTCATTTACGGAAATATAAAGAATAATAGCGACTAACATTTACTTCATTATCTACATCTTTTCCATTTACTAAATATTCTGAAAATTGTTTTGCAAAATATGGCGCTAAAGTTACTCCTTTTGTTCCTAATCCATTAAAAATTCCTACTTTATCTGTTTCAGGGTGCATTCCTACAAAAGGTTTTCGATCTTTTGTAGCAGGACGAATACCAGCTTTTTGTCCACTAATATTATAGTCTAGCTTAAAAATAACTTCTAATTTTTCAATTAACGTATTTCTTGCTTTTTCTGTTATACTGTACGTCAAATCTTTCGTGTCATAAGTGGCTCCTACAATATATTTTTCATCTCGCCTAGGCATTATAAACACCCCTCTATTATAAATTTGTTCAAAATCACTTTCAGGAGTAATTTCTAATACTTCACCTTTTACAAGGTTAAACGGCAACCAGCTAAAGAAAGTGCCAGTAGTTGCTTCTGTTCCTGTACAGAAAATTATTTTTTCAGCTTTAAAATCTTTATAGGCTACTGTTTCTCCTATTTCTAAGCAATTATAATCAAAAACTTCATTTAGAAATAAATCTCTACTTCTAAAATACTTTTCGCTTGCATTTAAAAATTCTGATATATCTAGGTATCCACATTTTTTTAAAGCTAACCCACCAAATTCATCTTTCAAATGTTGCCCATAAGTAGGGCTAGAATGTAATTTCTTTATAAAAGGTGTATAATTCTCATCAGCACTTTTGCCCATCCATTCGTTTTGTTCTTCTAACGACACAAAAGGTCTGTAGATAGTTGTATCGTATAAAAATGATTTGGAAAGTTTTTGTTCAATGTTTTTATAAAATTCATACAAATAATCGAAAAGTAAGTGTGCTTTCCATGTAAGCACCATTTTCCTTCCCGTTATGGGATTGTACAATCCTGCAGCTATTTTTGATGAAGTATTATCCTTTTGTTCGTCAATGATTAATACTTTTTGCCCTAATTGCTGCAAGTGAAAAGCAAGACATGAGCCAGCTAATCCTTGTCCTACAATGATATAATCGAATTTATTCGTCATTCGAAATGTTTATTATGCTATTTTTGAACAGTTTTTATTTCAATAGAAAATTAAATTTCACATTCATAGCTAGTATGATAACGATTCAAACATTTACTTTCAACCCTTTTCTTGAAAATACTTACGTATTATTTGATGAAACTAAAGAGTGTGTCATAATCGATCCTGGGTGCTACGAAGACTCTGAAAAAGAAGAGCTGCAACATTATATTTCTGTTAATGGGTTAAAGGTAGTACAATTGCTTAATACACATTGCCATATCGATCATGTTTTAGGGAATCAATTTGTAAAAAACACCTATGGAGTTAAACTATCTATTCATAAGGATGATGAAGCTACACTAAATGCAGTACCAGCATATGCGCCTTCATATGGCTTTCAGCATTTTGAGCCTTCTACAGTTGATAATTTTTTAGATGAGGGAGAACAAGTGCTTTTCGGAAATAGTAGTTTAGATATTGTTTTTGTTCCAGGTCATGCACCAGGTCATATTGCATTCTACAATAAAGAACAGAAATTTTGTATTGGTGGAGATGTACTGTTTGACGGAAGTATTGGTAGAACTGACTTACCAGGAGGTAATCATGAACAACTAATAGATAGCATCCAATCAAAATTTTTTCTTTGGGATGATGATATGGTAGTGCATTGTGGACATGGATCTGCCACAACCATAGGAAAAGAAAAACGTACGAACCCTTTTTGCGCTGTATTGTAATAATTGAACTGATAATTCATGAAGAAATATATTCCAAATACGCTTACCAGTTTTAATTTGATTTGTGGTATTATAGGCATAATTCAAGCTTTTAATGGTGATATAAAAATTGCAGTTACCCTAATTTGGTTGGCAGGATTATTCGATTTTTTAGATGGATTTGCCGCACGCCTACTAAAGGTGAGCTCCGAAATAGGAAAACAATTAGATTCATTGGCCGACATGGTAACTTTTGGTGTACTGCCATCAATCGTTATGTATTTACTTATTCGTGATTATTCATCGAGTGAATTTTTACCTTTTATAGCTATTATTATTGCTGTATTTTCTGCACTACGACTGGCTAAGTTCAATATAGATGAAAGGCAATCCTCAGGATTTATAGGTTTGCCAACTCCTGCAACAGCACTATTCGTTTCTTCTCTGCCTTTTATTCTTGAAAAGGATTTTATGCTTAGCTACAATGCGTATATCGACATTGTATTAGCTATTATATCTGTAATACTTTCAATATTAATGGTAGCTGAATTGCCATTATTAGCATTAAAATTTAAAAACTTTAGTTGGATAGATAATAAAAGTAGATTTATATTTTTGACTGTTTCAGTTTTGCTAATGGTCACCTTTCAGTTGGTATCCGTACCAATAATTATCATTGCATATGTTATTATTTCTGTAATTGATAATAGACGAGCCTCAACAGTTTAGAACTATGTGAAACGTTTGATACAATTTATTTGTTTTTATTTCGTTCAACTTGAAATCGAAAGAAATTGAGATTTAATCTAACTAACCCTATTTATTTGGCTATACAGTTATGCTTATTATTGAGCATAACAATGTCTTATGCCCAAACTAACTCCGTTTTATCCAGTGGTGATTGGTATAAACTAGCGGTGAGTAATGAAGGGGTATATAAAATTGATTATAGCTTTTTACAAGATATAGGTATTGATCCTACATCCATCAATCCAAATCATATTAAAATTTATGGAAATGGAGGGAAAATGCTTCCTCAAGCAAATAATGCTGTGCGCCCTATCGACTTAATAGAAAATGCAATTTGGGTAGAGGGGGCAAGTGATGGTTCATTTGATTCAGGAGACTATATTTTATTTTTTGGACAATCTCCAGATAGTGTTAATTATAATGCTAGTACAGGAACATTTGATTATTCAACCAATATTTTTGAAGATAAGACATATTATTTTTTAACTATTGGAAATAGCAATGGTAAAAGAATAGGCAACATCTCTAATCAAGGGTTAGATTTCCCTGTTGTTAATTCTTATGATTATTACGACATTCTTCAGGAAGAGAAGACTAGTGTAATTATTTCTGGTAGGGAGTGGTATGGAGACAGGTTTGATGCCACAAATACACACACATACTCATTCGATATTTCTGAAGCTAAAATTAATGGAAAGTTGAAATTGACTAGTGCAGTTATGGCACAATCATACGCTGAATCCAGCTATGATATTTTTATCAACGATACACAAATTGGTTCACAGATTATAAGTGGCGTAACTACTTACCAATATGGGCAAAAAGGACTTGATGCCATATCTGTTTTTGATTACAATACTCCTCCTAACGATATAATTAATGTAAAACTCAGGTATAATCGAAATAACTCTGGTAAGTCAGTTGGATACCTTAACTACCTTATTATCCATGCCGAAAGAAATCTTGTACAACAAGATCAGCCAATTGTTTTTAGGAGCATTTCTAGTTTAAATCAACCCCTTTCTACATTTTCGATATCAGGAACTAATACAAATAGTGTCATATGGGATGTTTCCGATCCATTTCAGCCTTTAAAGCAAGAAACTTCATTAAGTGATGGTCAGTTAAAGTTTGGAGCAGTAACAGTTATATTAAATGAGTATGTGCTATTCGACAAAACATTAAACAATCCTCCTGAGTTTCTTGAAAAAATTAATAATCAAAATATTCGTAATAACTCTTTTGCTGATTTATTAATAATAAGTCATCCTGAGTTTTTAGGTGAAGCAGAACGGTTGGCAGCCTTTAGAAGATCGAATGATGGTTATACTGTAATTGTAGTTACAACAGAGCAGGTTTATAATGAATTTTCAGGTGGGTCAATGGATTTTACAGCACTTCGTGATTTCACAAAGTATATATACGATCAACAAGGGGTAAAACATCTTCTTTTGTTTGGCAAAGGAACTTACGATTATAAAGATGTATTAAACAAACAACTAAATATAGTACCCACTTATCAATCAAGGAACTCACTACATCCATTATTAACTTATTCGTCCGATGATTATTATGGATTAATGGAAGATAAGGATGGGCACTGGGAAGAAAGTATAGCAGGAGATGAAACACTAGATATTGGTGTGGGTAGATTACCGGTAAAAACTATTGAAGAAGCTACAGGAGTGGTAGATAAGCTTATTAATTACTCAAGTAATTTATCATTTGGTAAATGGAAAAATAAAATTGTTTTTGTAGCTGATGATGGAGATTATAATATTCACCAAAAACAAGCACACCAACTTGCTAATTTTGTGGATACAGCTTATACCAACTTTGAAACTCAGCGGTTATTTCTTGATAATTATAAGCAAGAGTCAAGACCAAATGGCGAAATATCTCCAGCAGCTCAAAATGAGATAAATGAAACAGTAAATTCAGGGGCTTTGATAGTTAATTACACAGGTCATGGAGGAGAGGTTGGCTGGACACAAGAAGGAGTACTTGATGTATTTATGATTGATAATTGGAATAATAAAATGAAGCTACCTTTGTTTGTTACCGCTACATGTGAGTTTGGTAGACATGATGACCCC
Source organism: Cyclobacteriaceae bacterium (assembly GCA_029882685.1). Taxonomy (GTDB): domain Bacteria; phylum Bacteroidota; class Bacteroidia; order Cytophagales; family Cyclobacteriaceae; genus JAOUKH01. The sequence goes on along the minus strand of JAOUKH010000040.1, from coordinate 8,125 downwards.
AGAAGAGATTCGGGTGGAGAAAAAACTATTTTGAATAATAATGGTGGAGCAATAGCTATAGTTACAACCACTCGCCCTGTAAATTCTAGTACTAATTTTGAATTGAATAAGGCTTTTTATAATGTGGTTTTTTCAAAAAATAATGGACTGTACCTCCCATTAGGAGATATTTTCAAACATACTAAAAACAATAGCTTAAGTGGAAGTTCAAATCGTAATTTTTCGCTTCTTGGAGATCCTTCCATGCGTATTGCTTACCCAAAATACACACTTGACATTGATAAAATAAACGGAAAAGAGGTTTCTGTTGTGTATGACACTCTAAAAGCACTATCTCTTACTAGAGTAGAAGGGCATGTAAACTCAAATGGTCAAATCGTTTCTACTTTTAATGGTACTGCTTTTATCACAGTTTATGATAAACTTTCGTCCAAAAAAACACTTGGCAACGAAAACAGTCCTTTTACATATACAGAATGGGACAATGTACTCTATAAAGGTCAGGTGAGTGTTAGTAATGGCGTTTTCAATTCCGAATTCGTTATTCCTAAAAATATTGATTACAATACTGGAGAAGGAAGAATTAGCTTATTTGCTATTGATGATTCTAATAAAATTGATGCACATGGCGCTGATATCAAAATACCTATTGGAATTAGCGGAAATAGCGTTGCAGATACTCAACCACCATCAATTCAGCTTTTCATAAATGATACTACATTCAGTAATGGAGGTATAACTGGTGAAAACATCCTGTTATTAGCACAATTATTTGATGAAAACGGTATAAATACCTCTTCTAAACATGTTACAAATAATATAACTGCTAGCCTTGATGGTACTTCATCTTTTTTGCTTAACGATTATTATGTTGCTGATTTGGATACGTACAAATCGGGCTGGGTAGCATTCCCCATAAATGATTTAAGTCCCGGAGAGCATTTTATTTCATTTTCAGCTTCTGACACACATAATAATGTATCAGAAAAAACTATTTCTTTTATAGTGACGAATAGTGGTGATTTCATTATCCAAGAGTTGGGAAATTACCCTAATCCTGTGAATAGCCACACTAATTTTTTTGTGACTCACAACCGTTCAGGTGATGATCTTGAATTAGGATTCAAGATTATGAAAGTATCAGGTGAGGTAGTAGCCAGTGTAAGTAAACAATATTTACACTGTGAATCGACTATCAATATTTATGAATGGAGACCAAATAAAATCAATTTATCTAAAGGAATATACATTTTTAGTGTTAAAATGCGTTCTTTGTCTGATGGGGCAGAAAACCAGCGATTCCAAAAATTTATAAAAATTTATTAATTATCTTTGTTAGTTAGTTTTTTACGATCAGATTATGCGAACCAAGTATATAAATAATAAAAGAGGAGTATTAGCGATATTATTGTTTTTTTTATCAATTTCAATTGGGTATTCGCAAAATGTAATCACTACTGCTGCTCCATTTTTGACCATTTCTCCAGATGCTCGAGCTGCTGGAATAGGAGATACTGGAGCTGCTACTACTCCAGATGTTAATGCCAACTACTGGAATCCTGCAAAATTGGTATTTACTAAAAATGAAATTGGTGCTGCTATTTCATATACTCCTTGGTTAGGAAAAATACTAAATGACATGTGGCTGTTTTATGGCACAGGTTTTTATAAGATTTCACGAGAGCAAGCGGTAGCAATTTCTATGCGCTATTTTAATTTAGGTGATATTACTTTTAGAGATGAGTTTGGAGAACCAACAGGAGATCATCGACCAAATGAATATGCCATTGATGCCTCTTACTCCCGTATGCTTTCAGAAAATTTCAGCTTAGGAGTATCTGCTCGCTATATAAACTCTAACCTTTTAGGTGATATTAGTGCCGGTCAAAGCACACGTCCTGGCGTAAGTGTAGCAGTGGACTTAGGAGTATACTATCATAAAGATTTAACTCTTTTGGGCAGAAATTCTAATTTAGCCTTAGGGTTAGATATTTCGAATATCGGTCGAAAGATAACTTATACCGATGAGAGTAATCGTGATTTTATACCAACAAATTTAAGATTAGGCACCGCATTAAAAACAGATATCGACCCATTTAATAATATCACTTTAATGGTAGATATTAATAAGTTAATGGTGCCAACCATTGATTCTACAAGTCAAACATTATTAAGTGGCATGTTTACTTCTTTCTCAGATGCTCCTGGAGGTTTTGAGGAGGAATTAAAGGAATACACGATTTCAGGGGGAGCTGAATATTGGTATAACAATACCTTTGCTGTACGTGTTGGATATTTCTATGAGTCGAAAGACAAAGGGGATCGTAAATATTTAACTGCTGGTGTAGGATTTAGATATCAAGTATTTGGATTAGATGTTGCTTATTTATTACCAAAAGAAAGATCTCACCCATTGGCAGAAACAATGCGCTTTACCTTGCTTTTTGATTTTAATAACACCCAACAGGAGGAGTCTGTTGTTGAATAATTATAACCTTTCCCTATTATGATAATTGTTACTGGAGCAGTTGGCTTTATAGCTAGTCGTTTAATTACTAAACTAAACAATGAAAATTTCAATGCCATTATTGCCGTTGATGATTTTAGTAACCCTATTAAAAACAAAAACCTAGAAAACTGTAGAATACAAGAGAAGGTTGATAGGGAAGTGTTTATGGAATGGTTGGACAACAACTATGAAGAAGTTGAGTTCATTTTCCATATGGGAGCAAAGACCGATACATCCGAATTTGATGTAGAACTGCTCAATAAAATGAACACACAATATTCCAAAGACATTTGGAAACGTTGTATTTCGTATCAAATTCCTTTAGTTTATGCATCGTCCGCAGCTACCTACGGACTGGGAGAATATGGATATGATGATGATGAAAAGGAAATATCAAAATTAGCACCTCTGAACCCATATGGACAATCGAAACAAGATTTTGATGTTTGGGCATTGGCACAAAAAGAAAAACCTTTTTTTTGGGCAGGACTGAAATTTTTTAATGTTTATGGCCCTAACGAATATCATAAAGGTCGTATGGCATCAGTAGTTTTTCATGCCTATAACCAGATAAAGAACACTCAAGGAATGAAGCTTTTCCGTTCTCATAATCCTGAGTTCAAAAACGGTGAGCAGATGCGTGATTTTGTGTATGTAAAAGATGTCGAAGAAGTTTGCTACTGGCTAATGCACCACCGAAAAAACTCAGGAATATATAATTTGGGAAGTGGAAAAGCTCGCACTTTTCTTGACCTTACCAGAGCAACATTTAAAGCTTTGGAAGTAGAAGAAAATATTAGTTTTATTGATACCCCAGAAGATATTCGAGATAAGTATCAATACTTTACTGAAGCTAATATGAGCAAACTAAAATCTATTGGTTACAACAAGTCTTTTTACAACTTAGAAGAAGGGGTTAAAGATTATGTGAATAATTATTTAAAAGCTAGAGATTAAACAACTTAACGAAGTAAACTTACACTACCCTTAAATTCCTTATCTGAATAAATAATACTATAGAAGTAAACTCCTGTAGCTTCCCCTTTGCCATACCATTTAAAATCTTTGGTAGTACTAGTGAAAACTTCTCTTCCCCAACGATTTACAATAGTAATACTTTCAAATTTTCCTTTACAATTGTCTTCTGGCAAACCACGATCTATTTTAGTATTCGTTAGTTCATCTATTCCATCAACAGCAAAATATTCGTTTGTGTTATCACCATTAGGAGTAAATACATTTGGTGGGTCGAAATCTATTCTCTCTAAAGTCAAATCTTCTACCTTTACATGTAATGCTAAAGTATCAGCATCAAATTGAGGACAGTGGTTATCGGTTACCGTAAACACAAAATCATATAACCCTGGATCAAAATTATTATCTAAAAACTGACAATCTAAATCCCAAAATAATGTAGACTGAGTTACGCTTATACCTTTCGAAGGTTCAAATTCATGATTGTTTACAGTTTGAGTACCTCTGATTCCTAAAAGATTTAGGTAAACTGAATCACTATTGAAATCCACTCCTGTTATTTCAACTTCTATATCTTGTAAATAATTAGCTGTGATATTGTTATCCACAATTTTTAATTCACTGTTCAAACTTTTAAACGAAAGTTCTGGTTTTGTATTAGGTTGTTCTGAAAAAATAAAATCTACCGCTAAAGTGTCTTGATTTTGAAGTTCGCAATCATCGAAGTCCTCTATAAAAAAATGTATTCGAAACGAATCTTGTACTGCAAGATTAAATTTTTCGCAATCAAGATACCAATTAAATTGAGATTTGATACCAGGGTTACCAGCACCTTGTTTACTAGAAAACATAGCTCCGTAATCTGTTAAATTAAAACCAACACCTTCTGCGGACAATAAAATCTGATCGTTATCAACATCCTGTCCTATTACATTGAAGTTAACGGTCTCATATAATTTTTTTTCTATTCTTACTAACTCTAATGCAGGTTCATTTTCTTTAAAAACAGTAGGTTTTGTTTGACCTGGAAAATCGATGATTAAATTCATCATTAAAGTATCAGTTCTGGAAAAATTACAATCATCTTCATCTTCTATGAGTAGCATAATATCAAATGCTTTGCTAATCAAGGTTGGTGTACTTATATCTTTTCCTTCATTAAAGTCTATAGATGTATCATTGCAATCAAAATTCCATCTAAATGTTGTTTTAGCATTTCCAGGTGAAAATATTGGTGCTGTAAATGACATTCCAGCTAGAGAAGGATCAAAATCGATTGGAATAATATTCATTGATAAATTGTGGTTATCATCATCCCAACCATTTATATCTATAGAAACACTTCCATTTGCAGTTGGTTCTACTCTACGTGTAATTAAGTTAAAATGTGTACTTCCTTTTGTACTAGCATAGTATGGTTCATTGTTCACTGGTGGCTCAATAAAAACACGAACATAGAGGGAATCGGTTAATGGTAATGCACAGGCATCATCATAGGCAACTATGGCTAGTTCAAAATAATTACTTTCTTGTGGATCAATAAATGGACATTCGGGAAAACATATATCAAAAACTTCTGAACTCCCATTTAATAGTGTAGCCGAAATATTATCTGGCAATACTACTCCGATATCTTCGCTAAAGTTAAGAGGAATGGCACTGATATATACATTTTCGGTATAGTTATCTTCTAATTTTAAAGCATCTAAATCAGATACATCTACTTGAAGACACCTTTCAATATCTAAAACAGTATTCGGGAAAGTAATATCCATTGTGCTTGAACTCGAAAACCCTGCATCTGTTAACCTCTTCCCTTTTATTACAGGAGGATCGGCTATTGGGCACTGATCGACAACTAACATCTGAAAATCTCTTCTCACCTCACCTATTTTTTTACCATCACGAAACTCTTCACATAGCACAGCAAAAACATAAAGCCCTTGACTTGTTGGAGTTACCGATAAAAAACCATCATTTGAAATTGTTAAATCTGGCTTCCCTCCTAAAATATTATCTAAACTATAACCTGTCTCCCATTTTACTTCTGGATATGGTCCAGGATTGGCACCTAAAAAATTTCCATAAGAATCTTGAACAACGGCTACTCCTGCCTGAGTATTTAAGGGAGTAACCAATGAATATACCAAAGAGTCTCCGTCTATATCAGTTCCTGCAAAGTCAACCCAGTATGGACGATTAGGACAGGCATAATCGTTTAATGGAGGGAAAAGCTGTGGAGAAGAATTAATAAAAGGTTCCCCCTTCTCATCAACTACTGGAGGAAATTCTAAATAAAAAGTCTGACCAGCATAATCAGGTGAATCTGGATTTGCACCAACATCAACACTTTTGATGTTTTTAATAAAGTAATTTCTACAACACCGTTCCCAAGCAATGTAATACCCTTCAGGGTCATTGTATTCACTGGAATCTAGCGTAATGGTAGTTGTATAAAGGATTCTATCTGTCACTACTTCTCCGGTTGAGCAATCGGGCTGAAAATAGTCGACACGTTGCTGACCTACAATAGGTATAGTAACAAATGAAATGTGAGAGTCATCACTTTTTCTAAATATTCGAGCAATAATTTGTTGGTCTATTGCACCTGGATTACCATTCACTACATCAAAATAAATGATAACATTTAGACGGTAGGTATTTCCTGTAATATGGAGTAATTCAAATTCCCCACCAACAATATGACTGGCAAATAAAATAGATGAAAGCGCAAAGAAGACTGTAAATAGTAATCGTTTTATCATGATTAGTTACAAAACTATTAAAAACAGTAATTTTTTGATTGTTTATGTAAAATTATGACATACCTATTAACTTATTTTGCAATAACAAAATCAATCATTTCAATTGATTCAATTTATTTAAAATAGTTTTCATGATTAAAAATAGGCTTTGTCAACAATAAATTCTATATATTAATAACACTACTATTCCTAATTAGGTTGGAATAATAGTCAAATAATTCCATTTATGGAAAACATTGCTTCTATTGATTGAAATGCATTATCTTCAACTTCTTCAAAATTAATAATTATCATGAAATCAACTTCATTGTTAAATATAGTGCTTTTTTTGTGTATATGTGTAAATTCTTATTCACAATCATTTACTCGACAGGATACCCTAAGAGGTTCAGTAACCCCAGAACGTGCTTGGTGGGATTTGCAACATTATCACCTTCAGGTTGCTGTCGACCCTAATACTAAATCTATTATAGGATCTAATACGATTAGATATAAGGTAATTCATGAAGCTGAGGTAATGCAAATTGATTTGCAACAACCAATGAAAATCACTAAGGTGAAACAAGATGGAAAGGAATTAAAAGTTATAAACGATGGAAGTGCGCACTTCATTCAGTTACAGAAAAATCAAAGAGAGAATGATGAAAATGAATTATTAATATATTTTGAAGGTACTCCAGTAGTTGCTGTAAGACCTCCTTGGGATGGAGGCTTCACCTGGACTAAGGATAGCAATGGGCTACCATTTATTGCTACTTCAAATCAAGGAATTGGATCAAGTATATGGTGGCCAAATAAAGATATCCCATATGATGAACCTGATAATGGCGTATTGATAAGCATCGAAGTTCCTGATAATTTAATGGATGTTTCTAATGGGAGATTGATTAAAACTGATCATAACAAGAAGAAAAAAACTAAGACCTATCATTGGGAAGTGAAAAATCCAATCAATAATTATGGGGTCAATATTAATATTGGCGACTATGTACATTTTGGTGAAAAATATATGGGAGAAAAAGGAGAGCTAGATATGGACTATTATGTATTGAGAGAAAATCTGGAAAAAGCTAAAGAGCAGTTTAAAGATGCCAAGAGAACCATGGAAGCCTTTGAACATTGGTTTGGGTCATATCCATTTTATGAAGACAGTTACAAACTGGTGGAAGCTCCTTATTTAGGAATGGAACACCAAAGCTCAGTGACATATGGAAATGGGTATCAAAATGGTTATAGAGGAATGGATTTAAGTCAAACAGGATGGGGGTTAAAATGGGATTTTATTATTATTCATGAATCAGGACATGAATGGTTTGCTAATAACATTACTAATAAAGACGTGGCTGATATGTGGTTGCATGAGGGCTTTACAGCATATTCCGAAAATCTATTTTTGAATTATCATTTTGGCAAAGAAGCCTCTGAAGCCTATGTAAAAGGTACAAGGATGAATATCCAAAACGATAGACCAATTATTGGCATCTATGGTGTAAACCATGAAGGATCTAGTGATATGTACTATAAAGGAGCTAACCTTCTTCATACTATTCGACAGATAGTAAATAATGATGACAAATGGAGAGAAACACTGCGTGGACTGAATAAAGAATTTTATCACCAAACAGTAACAACACAACAGGTAGAGAATTTTATTAGTAAAAATACAGGTATTGATTTGTCGAAAGTATTTGACCAATATTTGAGAGATATACGTATACCTATTTTGGAATATATTATAAAAGGAGATGAGCTGCTTTTTAGGTGGATTAATGTAGTCGAAGGTTTTAACATGCCGGTAAAAGTATTAGTTAATGATGAGGAATTGTGGATTAAACCTAAGGCAAATAGATGGGATGAAGAAAAAATAAAAACTGAA
>JAOUKH010000039.1 GCA_029882685.1 Cyclobacteriaceae bacterium | reverse complement strand
CGAAAAAATAAAAAACTATTTTAAGGAAAAGACATTATGTGTATGCCCTGGTTTTGTTGCCTCAACAATTGAAGGAGAAACCACAACATTGGGTAGAGGAGGTTCAGATTATACAGCAGCTATATTAGCAGCAAGCTTAAAGAGTGATAAACTAGAAATTTGGACAGATGTAAGTGGAATGATGACTGCTGACCCCAGATTGGTGAGCAGTGCTTATGCCATTAACAATATCTCTTATGAGGAAGCGATGGAGTTATCGCACTTTGGTGCGAAAGTAATTTATCCTCCTACAATACAGCCAGTATTAGAAGCTAAAATCCCTATTCATATTAAGAATACCTTTAAAAAAGAAGATGAAGGGACGGTTATTTCAAATAGTGGTAATGGCAATGGTCAAATAATAAAGGGACTATCTTCAATACGTGATATTGCTCTTTTCAATCTTACAGGCAGTGGAATGGTGGGTATCCCAAATTTTTCGTACCGTTTGTTCAAGGCTCTTTCTACAGCCGAAGTGAATATTATATTGATAACACAAGCATCTTCTGAACATACTATATGCGTAGGGATTGCTTCTGAAGATGTAACAGCTTCTAAAAAAGCAATTAAGAGAGAATTTGAATTTGAACTGACCACCCATAAACTTGATCCGCTTGAAATTGAGCAAAATTTGGCGATTGTAGCATTGGTAGGGTCGAACATGCATGAACAAGTAGGGGTAAGCGGTCAGCTTTTTAGTTCTTTGGCTCAGAATGGAGTAAATGTTAAAGCGATTGCCCAAGGCTCTTCGGAAAAGAACATATCCGTAGTGATACGTGATACTGAAGTTAAAAAAGCATTAAATAGCTTACATGAGAACTTTTTCCTCTCCAAAAAGAAAACGGTAAACGTCTTTATCATTGGTGTTGGTAATGTTGGAGGTACTTTACTATCTCAAATTTTAAAGCAGAAATCATATCTGGCAAAACACCATCATATTGAAGTGCGGATTGTGGCTTTAGCGAATAGCAAAAAAATGTACTTTAATCACGAAGGAATAAATCTTGAAACTTGGGAGGACACTTTGCTAAGTAAGGGGAGTAAAATGGAGACACACCAATTCGTGTCCGAAATGGAGAACCTAAATCTAAGAAACAGTATATTTATTGATAATACTGCTAATCATGATGTTGCAAGCCTGTACGAAGATATATTGAAGGAAAGTATTTCTGTGGTAACGCCAAATAAAATTGCTTGTACCGAAAGTTATGATAAGTATTTGAGTTTGAAAAAGACAGCTTTGCGCTATCATTCAAGATTTCTTTTTGAAACCAATGTGGGGGCAGGGTTACCTGTTATTAATACACTTAGCGACCTGATCAAAAGTGGTGATGAAGTATTGGAAATTCAAGCTGTTCTTTCTGGTAGCCTTAATTTCATTTTTAATAATTTCAATGCCGATGTGAAATTTGTAGACATTGTGCGACAGGCACAAAAAGAAGGTTATACAGAGCCAGACCCTCGAATTGATTTAAGTGGTGTAGATGTGATGCGTAAATTATTAATACTAATAAGAGAAAGCGGTATTGAAATGGAGCTAGATGATATTAAGAGTAAGCAATTTATTCCTGAAACTTGTATGAAAGCACCATCAGTAGATGCTTTCTTTGATGCTGTGGCTGAAGAAGAGGCTACTTTTCAAAAAATGCTAAAAGAAGCTAATGATGAGGATAAGAAAATGAAATACGTAGCTTCCTTTAAAAATGGAAAAGCATCCACAGGTTTGCAATTAGTAGGAAGTGAACATCCATTTTATAACCTAGAAGGAAAGGATAATATCGTTTTATTTACTACAAAACGTTACCCTGAACAACCATTAGTAATTAAAGGAGCAGGAGCAGGGGCTGAGGTAACAGCTATGGGAGTATTTGCAGATATAATCCGTATTGCTCATGGGTAGGGCAATAAAAATATTTGCTCCAGCTACCGTGGCTAATATTGGCCCTGGGTTTGATGTGTTGGGTTTGGCATTGCAAAATATTGGCGATGAAATAGAAATGCAGTTGAACAGTGAAGGAGGAATAAAAATTACCATGATTGGTTCTGAAGATTTACCTACCGACCCTACCAAAAATGTAGCAGGTGTGGCATTACAGGCTATGTTAGACCAGTTAGGGTCAACACAGGGTTTTGAAATGACAATTAGTAAAAATGTACTACCAGGTAGTGGGCTAGGATCAAGTGCATCAAGTTCTGCGGGGGCAGTATTTGCAGCCAATGAATTATTGAATCGTCCGTATACAAAAACTGAGCTGATACAATTTGCTATGGCAGGGGAGGCTTCCATTGCTGGTAAACCACATGCCGATAATGTAGCACCATCATTATTGGGGGGAGTTACATTGGTGCGAAGCTATACACCTCTTGATGTTGTTAATATTGGTTATCCAAATGATTTATTTATTACAGTAGTACACCCTCAAATCGAAGTAAAAACTGCTGACTCGAAAAAAATATTGCGAAAAGAGATTCCTTTAGAGTTGGCGGTGGCACAATGGGGGAATGTTGCAGGACTAGTATCAGGATTTGCTTCTTCCGATTTTGAACTAATTGGTAGATCGTTACAAGATTTAATTGTAGAGCCTATTCGTTCCATGCTCATTCCGGGTTTTCATGAATTAAAGGCATCTGCAATAAAAAATGGAGCATTAGGTTGTAGTATATCAGGATCTGGGCCATCTGTATTTGCTCTCTCCAATTCATTGGAAATTGCACAACAGATCGGAGAAGGGTTTAAAACTGTTTTCAACCGATTAGAAATAGATAATCATATCCATATTTCGAAAGTAAATATAGAGGGGGCAGTAATCGTTAAATAATGTTAATGCGTTCAAATAAGGTTTTGAACACAAATCAGTATAAAACATGAAATTTTACAGTACCAATAATATAAATAATCAGGTTTCATTTCGAGAAGCAGTAATAAAGGGGCTTCCCGATGATAATGGGTTGTTTATGCCCGAGAGTATTCCTGTGCTTGATGCCAATTTTTTTGCTACACTTCCGCAGAAGAGTATAGCCGAAATTGCTTTTGAGGTAGCAAAACCATTTGTTAAAGAAGATATTAATGATGAAAAACTACAGACCATTGTAGAAGAGACGTTGAATTTTCCGCTTCCTGTGGTCAATGTGCATGATAATATTAATGTATTGGAGCTGTTTCATGGCCCAACGTTAGCTTTTAAGGATGTAGGAGCTCGTTTTTTAGCAAGATGCCTGAGTCATTTCTCTAATAATTCGGAAGAAAAAGTGACTGTATTGGTTGCTACTTCGGGTGATACAGGTAGTGCTGTTGCGAATGGATTTCTTGGTGTGCCTAACGTAGATGTAGTAATCCTATACCCAAAAGGTAAGGTGAGCCACTTGCAAGAGCAGCAACTCACTACATTAGGACAAAATATTACGGCATTGGAAGTAAATGGCACTTTTGATGATTGTCAACGAATGGTGAAGTCTGCTTTTTTGGATAAACCACTAAACAAAGCCATGAAGTTGACCTCTGCCAATTCAATTAATATAGCTAGGTTGCTTCCGCAAAGTTTTTATTACTACTGGGCAATGGCACAGCTCTCAGGTGCTGATGATGTGGTATTTTCCGTACCAAGTGGTAATTACGGTAATATAACAGCCGGATTATTGGCAAAAGCAATGGGTTTACCCATTAAGGGATTTGTAGCTTCTTCCAATGTAAATGACATAGTACCTAAATACTTAGCTACAGGAAATTTTGAACCAAAGCCATCAAAGCAAACCATTTCTAACGCTATGGATGTAGGTGATCCAAGTAATTTTCCAAGAATGACTGCACTGCATAAAAATTCCTGGGAAACGATTTGTCAGGAAATTACGGGGTACAGTTTTACTGATGGTGAAACGAAGGAAGCAATGAAAATGGTATTCGATAAGTATGGCTATGTACTTGACCCACATGGTGCAGTTGGTTATTTAGGATTACAGGCCTACCTAGACAAAAATGGAGGAACAGGAGTGTTTTTAGAAACAGCACATCCAGGCAAGTTTGCCGATACTGTAGAGGAAGTAATTGGCTCTGTGGAAATACCCGAACGTTTAGGTGCATATTTAAATAAGGAGAAGAATAGTATTGAAATGTCAAATCAATTCGAGGGATTGAAGGATTATTTGACAAAACATTTACGCTGAGGAAAAAAATCACCTATAGCTGTACATCAACGCATTTAACTTCTAAGTTCATTTCGCAAGCCTGAAACCTTTGAATAACCATTATTTTTCTAAAAATATAATGTAGAATATTTGCTGTCATTATATTTTGAAACCAAAAACCAATCTTATTTTATCGGAACGGCAATCAATGAGCCTGAAGGTTCACCTCCCATTGTGTGAGGATCCAAATCATAAACAATACTAAAATTAGTCCCGTCATTATGTAGTTTAAAGATTCTACCATAGATTCTATCAGGAGAATTACTAGGCGTGTCTGAGCGTATTCCATACAAGTTACTATTACTCTCAACTAAACTGCCATAAGGTCTGCCACCATTATTGAGTTCAAAGTCATGAATTTTCGTATAACCTATTGTCTCTTCAACGTCCAGACTAAAAATCACACCTGAGTTATCAGAACCACCAAAAGTAGTTAGACCCCATAGTTTGTTATTGCTCATCACTAACCCACCTTGAGGGTAACTCCCATTTGTAATATCAAAATCATGAACTTTCATGAAATTGATCCCATTCATATCTAGGCTAAAAATTACACCCCCACTATAAGTATCATGTGCCACCCCTCCACGAGATGTCATCCCCCAGAGCTTGCCTTTATGTGCCAATAAATTTGAGAAAGGGTTAGCGCCATTTGTTACATCAAAATCATGAAGTTTTTCGTAATTGGTTCCATCCATATCTAGATTAAAGATAACTCCGACATCGTATGACCCGCCTTCACCAGTCATCCCCCAAAGTTTTCCATTAAACTCTACTAAACTTCCTGTAGGATGTGAGCCATTGACTCCATCAAATTCATGTACTTTGACAAAGTTGGTACCGTCCACATCCATATTGAAGATAATTCCATTATTATTCGAACCGCCCCATGTCATGCCCCAGAGTTTTTCATTACTTTCTATTAAACTACCTTTAGGAGATCCTTGGCTATAATCGAAATTATGAACTTCAGTATAGCCCTGACCATTCAAATCAATGCTATATATAACGCCCCATCCTTCTACCTCATCAGTTAATGTCATTCCCCAATATTTTCCGTTGCTTTCCACTAAACTACCCACGGGATCTTTGCCGTTTGTATAATCAAAATCCACCCATTTCTCAGGATTACTTCCGTCTTCATAAATGGTGAAAACACTTCCTCCAAGAAGAGTACCCACTCCAATTAGTTTGGTGTTACTTGGCTTAATTGAATTATCGGAATCCTTGTTACAAGAGCAAATAATAACAATAGATAAAATAAAGCATGTATTTTTCATAGAAAAGTTCAATTTTAAATTGAAACGAATGACTTGTGAAATATAATAATAATAATTGCTTTATGTCAACTTTGATATTCTTTTATCCCCATCAGTGTCACTCTTACTTGCAGCATGCTGGCGAAGAGGATGCTGATACATTTGTCCTTAAGATTCAATTATTATTATTAGATTCAACTTGGTTTGTGTTATTTGATTATTTTTTTAATACAGGTAGTATTCATTTATATTAATAATATAGAAACCTACAGCGTCTCCTTCAGATGATTCTGAGGGAGTGTAGAGTAGTTTACAAAACCATACTTTTTTAGAACGATCCAATATTAGTGTCATTTAGTTAAGGCCTGGCAGGTTTTTATACATCTGAATATTGCTAAATTAACGTGAGTTCGGGATAAGAAACAATGCATATGCTACAAAAAAGCCATCAAAAACGGATTGTCATTCAGAACGTAGTGAAGAATCCCTAATTTCTGGAGCAATTAATAAGAAAAGATTCCACGCTTCGCTCTGAATGACACTTATTTTGGTTTTTGATGCTTTTTTGATCTAAAATAGGATGGCTTATCCCGAATTCACGTTAAATTATTCACTTTTTTACACCCCACCTGTCAGGTCTACGCACTTATTCTAAGCGACATTGAGCTCACACCAGCTAGAGTTTTGCTCTTGCTACTTTACAGTATGCAAACTCAGATTGTAGACCAGTTGATGCGGAATTTCACTAAAAGATCAATAGTAATATTGTGATTTTTTATGTTGTAAGCCATTAGCTGTTTCCTTTGTTAAGACCTGGCAGGTTTTTATTCACTTAAATATTGCTAATTTATAAGTTTTTAACCATCTTCTTTATTAAACCTGTCAGGTCTATGCTCTTATTCTAAACGACATTGAGCTCATACCAGCCAGAGTTTTGCTCATGCTATTTTACAGTATGCAAACTCAGATTGCAGACCAGTTGATGCGGAATTTCATCAAAAAATCAATAGTATTATTGTGTTTTTTACATATTGTAAGCCATAGCTGTTTCCTTTGTTAAGACCTGGCAGGTTTTTATTCACTTAAATATTGCTAATTTATAAGTTTTTAACCATCTTCTTTATTAAACCTGTCAGGTCTACGCACTTATTCTAAACGACATTGAACTCATACTAGACAGAGTTTGCTCTTGTTACTTTGCATTATGTAAACTCATATTGTAGACTAATTGATGAGGACTGCTTCTGCAAAGTTGATTGAAAGTGATTATAAGGAACGATGTAAATAAAACCTTGCTAACACTGTATATAGCCAATAGGGAGTTCGGTGAGTTATGAAAGTTAAGAAGTTCTATGAAACACCGCCAAATCGTTGATTTGCCTTTTCAAGAAGGCAAAAATAAAAGCCAATCCAAAGGATTGGCTAAGTGGTAAATTGACTGTATATTGCTTCGAATCCGCTACAACTGTGGTATTGTGGACATAAGTTAATATGAAAGCATATAATATTAAAAACTACGGAAAACCTGACAAGGTTCTTAAGCTTATAGAAACCGAACAACCTGAACCTAAAAATACAGAGGTTCAGGTTAAAGTTTGTGCAACAACTATCAACGATTACGATTGGTGTATTACCACCGGAAAACCTTTTGCTTATCGTCTGTTCTTTGGGATATTTAGTCCTAGAAAAAAATTAATGATACCAGGAATGGAAGTAGCAGGAATTGTGGAGCAGGTCGGAAATAATGTTACAAAATTTAAAGCTGGTGATGCCGTTTACGGTGATATCTCAGAATTCGGATTTGGTAGCTTTGCTGAGTTTCTTTGCATAGATGAGAAAGCATTTGCTCTAAAGCCAAAAAGCATGAGTTTTGAAGAGGCAGCTAGTATTCCACATGCTGCAATGCTTGCCATACAAGGTCTGCGAGATGTGGGGCAGATTAAAGATGGCCAGAAAATTTTAATCAATGGTGGTGGAGGAGGTGTAGGTTCATTTGGACTTCAAATAGCAAAACTTCACAACACAGATGTTACAGGGGTCGATACGGGTGAAAAGTTAAAAGCGATGAAAATTCAAGGATTTGACAACGTAATTGACTATAAAAAAGAAGACTTTACTAAGAGTGATCAGCAATATGATCTAATCCTTGATTGCAAGACCAATCGATCGCTCTGGAAATTTTTAAAGGTTCTTGAACCAGAAGGAAAATACGTTTCAATAGGTGGTAAGTCAGGTAAACTGTTGCAAATGCTATATATGAGTCCAATACTCAAATTATTTAGTAATAAACGTGTGCACATGGTCATGTTAAAAGCTAATAACGACTTGGAGTATATCAATCAGCTTTATAAGGATAACAAAATAAATTGTGTTATAGATGGTCCTTATACTTTTGATAAAATACCCTGGGCAATTCAACGATTTGGAGATGGACTGCACAATGGCAAAATTGTAATTTCAGTAAAAAAATAGTGCTACAACTAAACAATTGCTTAATTGTTGTTGCTCATCAAAAAACGACAGTGCAACTTTTATAATCTCAATAATTGATGCAAAATAAGCAACGAATAGTTTTTATTTGCAACGAATGAAGTCTATTTTCGTTGCATAATATGCATTGAATGAAAACTTTTATACATCAACAAGACAATTGGCCAGAATTTACTTGGAACAGTAATGATTTCATTAGTCTATTAAGCGAGGTAAGAAACCGACAAGGGCGTCTTATTGGAAAAATGGAAACATTGGGTTTTGATTTAAGAAACGAGGCTTTACTTGATACATTGACACTTGATGTTATAAAGTCATCAGAAATTGAAGGAGAAATTTTAAATCCTGATCAGGTTCGTTCATCAATTGCTCGCAAATTAGGAATGGAAATAGCTGGTATGGTAGCATCGGACAGGAATGTAGAAGGGGTTGTAGAAATGATGCTTGATGCAACACAAAATTGCTTTAAACCATTAACTACAGATAGATTATTTGATTGGCATGCAGCCTTATTCCCAACAGGAAGAAGTGGAATGTACAAAATTACAGTTGCTGACTGGAGAAAAGATACTACAGGACCTATGCAAGTTGTTTCAGGAGCAATGGGAAAAGAGAAAGTACATTTTCAAGCACCTGATTCAAAATTACTAGAAAAAGAAATGACCCGATTTTTAGACTGGTTTAATGGCAATACCTCTTTAGATTTGGTAATTAAGGCAGCAATAGCACATTTATGGTTTGTGACAATTCACCCGTTTGACGATGGTAATGGTAGGATAACTAGAGCTTTAACGGATATGCTTCTTGCGAGATCTGATAATAGCAATCAACGGTTTTACAGTATGTCGGCACAGATTAGAATTGACAGGAAACAGTATTATGAACTACTTGAAAAGACACAAAAAGGTGATATAGATATAACAAATTGGATTACATGGTTTTTAAGTTGCTTAATTAAAACCCTTAAATCAACAGATACTGTTTTAACAAAAGTGTTATTTAAAGCAGATTTTTGGCAAAAACACATTAATACCTCTATAAATGACCGACAGAAAAAACTATTGAATAAGTTGATGGATGGACTTGATGGAAATTTAACATCTTCAAAATGGGCTAAAATTGCAAAATGTTCTAAAGATTCGGCTGTTCGGGATATTAACAATCTGATTGAAAAGGGAATATTACAAAAAAAAATAGCAGGAGGAAGAAGTACTAATTATGAACTGATAGGAATGCTTTGGTAATCGAGACGACCGTGAGATATAATCTCACGGTGTGTCTCTTACCAAAACAGTGCCCGATACATCGGGAGCGGTTCGTAAAGCATAGCACCCTTTGGGATGCACTTCAACATAGACACAACGTATGTGCATACGAAGGAAATTCAGAAAATGACAACATTACAAAATAACTGTAACAGACATTATAAACATTAAAAAATAAGGTATCTTACGCCTTAATTTATGAATCTGAAAGGATTCTTGTTTAATGTAAATTATAACTAATATCAATTTCAATATGCGTACTAGTAAACCTTTGTACTTACCTGCCTTTATATTATCTATTTTGTCTATTCTAGCTTTGGGGTGTAATGAACAAAAGCAACCTACAGATGTAGAAAAATCATCAAATCTTGTAAATCCTAAAGATTGGTCAAGCATTAAACCTTTACCATTAGACCCAGCGATTGAAGCACAAATTGATGACATAATGCCAAAATTGACATTGGAACAAAAAGTAGGTCAGGTAATCCAGGCTGACAATGGATCTATTACGCCAGAGGAGGTTAAAAAGTATCGTTTAGGTTCAATTTTAAGTGGTGGAAATTCAGCACCTGGTCCATTACCTTATGCAGATACAAAAGCATGGTTGGAAATGGCAGATAAATACTACAACGCATCGATTGATGAAGAGGGGGTTGAAGTGGCTATACCATGTATATGGGGAATAGATGCTGTACATGGTCATGCTAACCTTAGTGGAGCTATTGTCTTTCCACATAACATCGGCCTGGGTGCGATGAACAACCCTGACTTAATAGAACAAATTGCATCAGTGACTGCTCATGAGCTCACTGTATCTGGTCACGATTGGACCTTTGCTCCAACTTTAGCAGTGCCCCAAGACATACGTTGGGGTAGAAGCTATGAAGGGTTCTCGGAAGATGCGGAGATTGTGAAGTCATATGCAAGTCGTATTGTCTATGGACTGCAAGGTCGTTTAGGCGAAGATGATTTTATGGGAGATGGTCGGGTTATTTCTAGTGCTAAACACTTTCTTGCTGACGGTGCTACAGAAAAAGGTGTGGATCAGGGTGATGCCCTTATCAGTGAAACAGAGTTACGTAACACGCATGCGGCAGGTTACTACAGTGCCATACCTGCAGGTGTGCAAACAGTGATGGCTTCTTTTTCTAGCTGGCAAGGCAGAAAACTCCATGGAGATAAAGAGCTGTTGACTGATGTTTTGAAAGGGCAACTTGGCTTCAACGGTTTTGTGGTAGGTGACTGGAATGGTCATGGTCAGGTTCCTGGCTGTACAAATACAGATTGTCCGCAGTCGCTTAATGCTGGTCTCGATATGTATATGGCTCCAGATAGCTGGAAAGGTTTGTATGAAAGTACTTTAAAGCATGTTAAGAGTGGAACTATTCCAATGTCCCGATTAGATGATGCAGTAAGACGTATACTTAGAGTAAAAATTGCTTCAGGCATATTTACCAAAGGCGCACCGAGTACACGTAAAAATGCAGGAGATGAAAGTTTATTAGGATTACCTGAAAATAGAGCTATCGCACGTCAGGCTGTTCGAGAGTCAATGGTTTTGCTTAAAAACAACGATGGAATTTTACCAATAGACCCTACGAAAACTATTTTGGTAATAGGTGATGGAGCTGAAAGCATCTCTAAGGCATGTGGAGGTTGGACATTATCATGGCAGGGTACAGGTCACTCTAACGATGAGTTTCCAAATGGTGAGACCATACTAGATGGAATTAAAGAAGCAGTTGATATGGCTGGTGGAAAAGTAATTTATTCAGCTAATGGAGATACTGGTGCAGCTGCTGATGTTGTAATCGCTATATATGGCGAGGATCCATATGCAGAATTCCAAGGCGATCGTGAAAATCTCGACTTTGTTCCAAATGGTTTTGATGTAAGTAAATTGGCGGAATTTCAAAGTAAAGGCATTCCTGTTGTATCTGTTTTTCTATCAGGTCGCCCACTATGGTGCAACCCTGAAATAAACCAGTCAGATGCTTTTATCGCAGCTTGGCTACCTGGTAGTGAAGGAGGAGGTATTTCGGACATGTTATTTCAAAGAGACCCCTCTTTTGATTTTAAGGGTCGTCTATCATTCTCTTGGCCAGCAAGTGCTGTATTGTCGGAAGATAGTGAACCGTTGTTTAAATTGGGTTATGGACTTTCTTATAATAATACTGCAACTGTTAATCAACTTTCGGAAAAATCGGGGTTAGAAATTAGTGAAGTAGTATCTACAGGCGAGTTTTTTAGTAAAGGTGCTCCAGTTGCTCCTTGGGGACTATGGCTGAGCTCAGGTGATTTAGTCAAACAAATTGCTAGTTTCCCTACATCTGTCGGTGGGCTGATAATTAGTAAAACAGATCACATAGCACAAGAAGATGCGTTGAGGATTAAATGGACTAAAGCAGATCATGATCAAATGCGGATCAATACGGCTTCACCAAGCGACATGTCTCGTCAGGTAAATGGTGCCATGGAACTTACTTTCTCAGCAAAATCATTTAAAGAAGACGCAGTTGTCCAAATTGGCATGTGTAGCATAGACTCCTCTTGTGATCAAACCCTTGATATTAGTATCGCTGCCAATGATTGGCAAGAATATCGAATTAGCTTAAGTTGTTTTGATAATCTTGGTGTCGACATGGCCAAAGTTAGCTCTGCATTAATGATTACAGCTGGAGAAGGTGTAGATATTGGACTAGGCAATATTCGCTTAGAATCAGATATCGATGCTAAGCCTGGATGTGACGGTAAGTAGGGCTTTTCTAGTTTGCTGGAAATGATATGGACAACGGTTTATTCACACTTAGGTTGAGTTAGAGTAAACGATCGTGAGTAAGAAGTGTGGCAATCTTTACAATTGAGTAGGATTGCTACGGGATTACCTATGCAAATGCCTAAAAAAGCCCTCACAATGAAAGGCTTTACCCGCATTATGTAATAGCTTCTCTATTGCATAATGCGATTTAAATTTTAACGTAACATTATTAAATCTTGGTTAAATTAACTCAGGTTAATAGTTTATTACTAAATACCATAATTATTAACGGGTAATTATTTGTTAACACGCATATTACTAACACTTCATTCCTTCATTTTTAATGCTTAAATCGAAATTTAACCATTCACAATAATGGTACTATATTCGATAAAAAATATAGTGATATTGAAATTGAATTATAGATGTTATGTAAAGGTAATGAAAGTCATTATGGTGAAGGTTTCGACAAGCCTACCTGCAGTAGACAGGCTCAATCTGACAGCATATAATTTTCATAACACCAGATAATGAATTAAGAATGGCAGAAAGAAGTAGTGTTTTTGATATGATCGGGCCTGTAATGATAGGACCATCAAGTTCACATACCGCTGGAGTGGTTCGTATTGCTCGTGCAGGAATTGGTGTGTTGGGTGGATTACCACAAAAAGCAGACATTACCTTTTATAATTCTTTTGCCCGTACCTATGAGGGGCATGGAAGCGATAAAGCCATTATCGGTGGATTACTCAACTTTAAAACAGACGATAAACGTATAAAAGAAGCTTTTATGTATGCTGAAGAGAAAGGATTAAAATATACCTTTAAATCTATCGGAAATGCTTCTACGCATCATCCCAACACTATAAAAATGAAACTCACACTAGATAAGAAGGAGGTAGAAGTGATTGGAGAAAGTCTGGGCGGTGGAGTTATTAAAATTACTGAGGTTGATGGTTTTCATGCTGCGTTTACAGCTTCATTGCATACACTCATCATTAAAGCAGATGATATTAAAGGTAGTATTTCATTTATCTCTAATATTTTATCCAATGATCAGTGTAACATTGCTACCATGTCTGTATCCCGTAAAGGTAAAAATGACTTGGCATGTCATATTATTGAAATGGACTCTGGGTTAAAGCCATTAACGCTGGAATATATGAGAAGCTTAACCTGGGTAAAAGAAATTACGTACATCCCTGACATAGATATGTGAAAAGTAAAAAAACAAATAAAATGAATAACAACAATCGGATTTTACTGCTCATCATTGGTATTGCTATTTCACCATTCCTGTTTGCACAGGAAAATTCCACGGCAGACTGGAGTTTGAAAAAGTGTATAGATTTTGCACTACAAAATAATTTGAATGTTCAACGGAGTATATATAATGTTGAGTCTTCTAATATAAGTTATAACCAAACTCGTTTAAATCAGCTTCCTAATTTAAATGCGAGTACTAGCACAGGGTTTAATTGGGGACGTTCTATTGATCCTACATCAAATCAGTTCATTACCCAACGTATTCATTCTGTAAGTGCGGGACTTAGCTCATCGGTCACATTATTTAATGGAATGCGCTTAAAAAACACTGTTCAGCAAAATAAATTGAGTTTTGAAGCCAGCAAATCAAATCTTGAAAAAGTCAAAAATGATATAATTCAGAATGTTGTTTTATTTTATGTGAATGTTATTTTTAATAAGGAAATTTTTGAAAATGCAAAGCTACAATTAGCTTCTACTGAAGAATCAGTTACTGTAACACAAAAAAGAGTTGATGCTGGAGCTTTGCCTAAAAGTAATTTGTTGGATTTATTAGCTCAAAAATCGACAAATGAAGTAAACGTAGTAAATACTGAGAATTCATATAATTTATCTTTGTTACAATTAAAGCAGCTACTCCAGCTACCTGCTTCAACTTCGTTTAGTATTGAAACACCACAAGTTGATGTAGATAATAATATTGTTCTAGATATTTCTTCAGAAGAAATTTATAATGTGTCTTTAAGCAGCATGCCTGAGATTAAAAATGCTGATTTGAATGTGGAAAGTGCAGAATATGGTACAAGAGCAGCAAAAGGAAATTTGTATCCCACCCTTTCTTTAAATGCAGGAATAAGAACAAATTATTCAGATGCAGCGGATATTGATAGGTTCGTTCCTGATGGTGGAACACCTACTATTTTCCCAACACCTCAAATTGGAATAGTAGGTGATGGAAGCAATACACCTGTTTACTCGATAGAGGATATAACTGTTCCTAGTGGTGAATTAATAAATGGCTATAATTTTTCTGATCAATTTTCAGATAATATCAGTGAATTTGTAAGTATAAATTTATCCATTCCAATATTCAATGGTTATCAAGCTCGTTACGGAGTGCAGCGTGCTTTGATCAATAAACGTCAAGCAGAAATTACATCTCAAGAAATACGGAATACATTAAGGCAATCTGTAGAAAGAGCTTACAATGATGTATTGGCTGCGGCTAAATCATATCAAGCATCTTTAAAACAAGTTGAAGCTCGAGAGGAGGCATTTAGAGTTACTCAAAAACGCTTGGAAAACAATGCAATAAATAATACTGAGTATCAAATTGCTGAAAACACTTTGTTTCAGGCTAAATCTGATTTATTGAGAGCCAAATACGATTACATTTTTAAACTTAAAATACTCGATTTTTATCAAGGAAAACCTTTAGATTTTTAAAATTATGGCTAAGAGAAAAAAGAAGTCAAACAAAGTTTTATATATACTATTAGGAACAGTAGTCATACTATTCATTTTTGTGATTGTCGGAAAAAAAGCGGGCTTTATAGGTAAAAAGAAACAGATGGAAGTAGAAGTAGCTAAGGCTGCCTATCAGACTATTGTGGAAAAGGTAAGTGCTTCAGGAGATATTCAACCTGAAATAGAGGTAAAACTTAGCCCCGATGTATCAGGTGAAATTATCGATCTCAGAGTGGAGGAAGGTGATTCAGTTGTAGAAGGAAGTCTTTTAGTGAAAATTAAACCTGACAACTGGATTAATGTCAGAGAAAGAGTGGAAGCATCGCTTAATCAGCAAAAAGCAAATTTAGCTTCTTCAAAAGCTTCATTAAGCAGGGCTGAGGCTTCGTACATTCGAGCCAAACAAAACTACGAACGTCAAGAGAAACTTAAAAAAGAGGAAGTTATCTCTCAATCGGAATGGGAAGTGGCACAGCAAAATTTCCGAATTTCAGAAAACGATAAAAAATCTGCTGAACAGTCAGTAATTGCAGCACAGTATATTGTAAAAAGTAGTGAAGCAAGTTTGAAAGAAGCCAATCAGAATGTTCGGCTAACAAGCGTATTGGCACCAATGAGCGGAATTGTATCTAAATTGATAGTTGAACAAGGTGAACGTGTGGTAGGAACGCAACAAATGACTGGAACTGAAATGTTGAGAATTGCGGATCTTAACAAAATGGAAGTGAGGGTTGCTGTAAATGAAAATGATATTATTAGGGTTGCATTAGGAGATACAGCTTTAATTGATGTGGACTCTTATTCACATTTAGAAAAAGAGTTTACAGGTATTGTTACTGAAATAGCTAATACTGCAAATGATAAAGCATCTGCTGATGCAATTACTGAATTTGAAGTGAAAATTAGTATTTTAAATTCATCCTATGCCGACTTGAAAAATGAAGGTAATAGATTCCCTTTCCGCCCAGGAATGACCGCTAGTGTTGAGATTATTACTGAAAGAAAGGAAGGTGTTCTTACTGTTCCGCTATCAGCAGTAACAACAAGAAATCCAGAACTTGAAAAAGAGAAAGCTAAAAAGAAAGAAAAAGGAGGAGGAGATAATGATGATGAAATGGATAAGGATAATTCAAAAAAAGGAGAAGAAGTAGAGGTTGTTTTTGTCTCATTGGAAGGGAAAGCTAAAATGATTCAAGTCAAAACAGGTATTAGCGATTATGAAAATATTGAAATACTGTCTGGAGTGGATACGTCTGATGTGTTAATTACAGGACCATTTTTAGCAGTTTCAAAGCGACTTACTGAAGGTGATGAAGTGAAATTTGAAGAAGAATCGAAAGAGGAAGAAGAAAGTAAAAAAGATGACAAGTAAAGTTTATAATGGAATTGATCTAAAGTCTAGGTAGTACCCAGAGGCACTCGAAGGATACTACTAAATGTTGGAGATATGCAGCAACTAAATTGTAAAACAGAAAATTACGGATTAGATTATTGTTTGAAACAAACAAATAATATGGCTTCCGAAAGAAAATTTCTTCATTGGGCAAGAAATATTGAGGGAGGCACTTTTGTGTAGTTTAAAACTTTATTGTTTCCCCAAGTCCAGCAAATAAATAGTTTTCCTTATAATGGTTTTGAAGAATTTTAAAAGCCAAATGTCCTGTGCAATGAGCTGGTGCAACTTTTTTAACATTAAGTTTGTTTTTTAACCTTATGGACAAGTCATTTAAAATGTTACGATTATAGGGTAACAAATGATAGCCACCATAGGCTAAATTGATTTCATTATTTGTAAATATTTTTGTTTCAGATATTATTTTTTCTATAGTACTATGTGAACAACCCACAATTACTACTTCTCCTTCATCTGAAGATAATGACAGAGAAATTTCATTAAGTCCAGCTAATATTGCATCTCCTGAGCTATTATCATGCATATGACCATCATCTGAAGTAATTGCAACTTTAGGGTATTTACTAAAATACCCCATATATGGTGAAGAAGTTACTATTAATTTCACTCCAGGAATAATTTCAGTACTGCTCTTTACAAATTCAATGTTTGCATTCCAAAAACGTCCAGTTTGATTAAATTTATAGGATTCAAAATCTCCATTAAAATATTGCATTTTTTTATCTAGTGAATCTGTAATGGTTGAATCCTGCCCTGATAAATCAAATGGTATATTAGCTCCCCAAAATAAGTCAAAAGGGAAGTAAATTTCAACATTTGGATTCACCTGAAGTAGGTAATCAAATCCGTTTATATGATCGAAGTGAGCATGTGAAGCAATTGCAATATCCACAGTAGAAAGATCAATATTCATAGCCTCCACATTCTTTTTGAATATATCAGCATTTGACCCAGCGTCAAAGAGAATGGTTTTCCCTTTGTATTTCATAATACAAGAAAAACCAAAATCCTTTTTCATTTCAAGTTTATCTTCACCAAACGCATCATATATATTCGTAATGGTATTATCTTCTAATTCTATGAAATTGGATTTGATATCTTCTTTAATGTTATTCTGCTCTTGAGTAGAACATGCTACAATCAAAAATGCCAAACTGATTGATAGAATTTTATTCTTCATTTTTTTTTCATTAATTACATACAAAACTGGTTATAGATCATAGGTCGGTAGAATTTCACTTAACTATTGTACAGATGTACAGCATATAGCTCTAATTAAAAGTAGAAACTTAATGCGAACTTTCTAAATAATCACCAATGATTCTTGTCTTACATACCCTAAGCGATCAAAGTCAGTGTTATCAAATATATTTTATTTAGTTATCACAAGTTCCACTAGCGCGGAAGTTATTTCCGTGCTAATAACAAATTGTTTCGTTTTGAAATAAGTTTACAGTTTCTGATCTCCTCAAATCTATGTTTACGGAGGAGAGAAAGAAGCAACATTGTAAATAGAACAAGAGATTATTTCTTATTTCTCATAATTTAAAAGCAATTAGATTGTAAAACAGAAAATTTCGGATTAGATTATTGTTTGAAACAAACAAATAATATGGCTTCCGAAAGAAAATTCCTTCCTACTTCAATTTCACAGACCCCAACTTTAGGTGGGTTACTGAAAAGTTTTAATGTATATACCATTAGCTGGTTTTTATTATCCTCAAGTGTTACGGGTATATATGGTTATTATTTTCAAAATGCAACGCTTGAAAAGGCAGGAGTACTAAAATGGATAACAGCACTTACTGGCGAATTTGTCCTATTTGCCTTTGTTTTAGGTGCAATTATCTTATATGTACACGATAAAATACAGACTGAAACACCTATACAACGTGTTTTTCCTGTAGTAATATGGGGTAGAAAGATTTTAGTGAAAATGGGTCCACTGTTGCGACAATACCTTTTTCTTAACGATCAGGAAGAAACGCCTTATAATCGTATAACCAGAAATTGGGTGCATGAGACTTCAAAAGGAACAAGAAATACCATTGGTTTTGGTAGTCAGATTGATATGGATAAAGTAGGTACAACACTAATTATGCCAGCTACTTTTACTAATACTAAATCAAAGACAGGCGAAGAGACAGGTAAAACCTATAGAAAAGTAATAGGAGAACATACTGGTGTTGAACCTGTAGTACTTAATCATTTTGTAAATATTAGTGCCATGTCGTACGGAGCTTTATCCTATAGAGCGCATGCTTCGTTAAATAAAGGGGCTAAAATGGCAGGTATACTACACAACACAGGTGAAGGATCATTAGCTCCATGTCATGAATATGGTGGTGCTGATTTAATTTTTCAAATCGGTACTGCTAAATATGGTGTTCGTGATGAAGAAGGAAACCTTGATGACAATCTACTAAAAAAAATGGGAGAACATCCTCAGGTAAAAATGTTCGAAATTAAATTAGCACAAGGAGCGAAACCTGGAAAAGGAGGGATGTTACTGAAAGAAAAAATCACAAAAGAGATATCGTCCATTAGAAAAATACCCATGGGTAAAGATGCCTATGCACCAGCAAGACATAAGGAGTTTAGTAATGTAGATGGTTTATTTGATTTTATCGATCATGTGAGAGGAATCACCAAAAAACCAGTGGGTATTAAAATGGTTATTGGACATACTTCTGAAATTGAAGATGTAGCGGAAAAAATGAGTAAGGAACCTGGTAGAGGCCCGGATTATGTGGTTATTGATGGTGGAGATGGGGGAACAGGAGCAGCTCCCTATGTTTTGAGTTCATATGCAGGGCTACCGATGAAACAAGCATTAGCAGTAGCTGATTGGGCATTTAAAAGTCATGGTGTTCGAGATAAAGTGATAATTTTTGCTAGTGGAAAAATTGCTACACCTATCGAGATAGCTGTAGCAATGGCATTAGGGGCAGATGCAATATACATGGCACGAGGCTTTATGTTGGCTCTAGGGTGTATTCAGGCTTTAGAATGCCATACAAATCATTGCCCTACAGGTATTGCAACTCAAAACAAAAGATTGGAAAAAGCAATTAATATAGAAGCGGCTGCTAACAGAGTGGCAACATACGCTAAAGTACTTTATAAAGAAACACAAATGCTTGCTGAGTCTTGTGGCTATGAAACGCCTAGTGATATTACTCCTGATGACATCATGGTAGTAACATCCCCTGGTCATCTTGACTACTTATCTGAATTACATGGAATTTCTGCTTATGAAGCTAGTCTAGAACGTAAAAAGGCCCGTGATTTAGGTATGTCTGTTGGCGAAATGAAAATGAAAGAAGATCAGGCGTAGAGTAAGCTAATATAACTTGAATATATTCTTATTATTTCCTTTAGATTTGCAGTATAATGAGAGTTAATAATGTCGAAAAAATACTGCAATAGTCTTACAGATTATTCTCGAAGAAAAACACGCGAGGTTAATATTGGTGGCATCCCTTTAGGAGGAGATAACCCCATAAGGGTTCAGTCTATGACCACTATTGATACTATGGATACTATTGGTTCAGTAGAGCAAACCATAAGAATGGTAGAGTCGGGGTGTGATTATGTGAGAATAACTGCTCCAAGTTTAAAAGAGGCGCAAAATCTCGAAAATATTAAAAAAGAGCTCCAAAATAGGGGGTATGATGTTCCTCTTATTGCGGACATTCACTTTACACCAAATGCAGCAGAATTAGCGGCACGGTTAATCGAAAAAGTGAGAATTAACCCAGGGAACTATGTAGATAAAAAGAAATTTGAACAAATAGAATATACTGAATCAGAATATTTACAGGAATTAGGCCGTATTCGTACAAGGTTTTCACCATTGGTAAAAATATGTAAGGAAAACGGTACAGCGATGCGTATAGGTACAAACCACGGCTCGCTATCAGATCGTATTATGAGCCGATATGGAGATACTCCTTTAGGTATGGTAGAATCAGCATTGGAGTTTTTACGCATATGTGAAGATTTGAATTATTATGATATTGTTATCTCCATGAAATCTAGTAATCCACAGGTGATGGTACAAGCCTATCGATTATTAGTAAATAAATTAGATAAAGAAGGGTTGCAGCCTTATCCATTGCATTTAGGAGTAACAGAGGCTGGGGAAGGAGAGGATGGTAGAATTAAATCGGCATCTGGAATAGGTACATTACTGGAAGACGGCTTAGGTGATACTGTTCGTGTTTCACTTACTGAAGAGCCTGAATTTGAAGCTCCTGTTGCAAAAAAGCTCATTGATAGATATACAAATAGAGTTCAAGATAATATCAGTTCGATTACTGAAATACCTACTGATCCTTTTTCCTATCATAGGCGTGATACACATGAGGTAGAAAATATTGGAGGGCATAATGTGCCTAGAGTAATTGCGGATATATCAAATATCAAAAAATTAGAATTTAAAGACCTAAAAGGAATAGGTCATTTTTATTTACCTGAATTGGATAAATGGAAAATGAATGATCAGGGGGTTGATTTTGTGTACTCAGGAAGTAACCCGATTCCTTTTATGTTGCCTAATGGGTTAAAAGAAATTCAGGATTATAATATATGGGAACAAAATTCAAATGATCCTAATAAGTATCCATTATTCAACAGACAGGAATACAATACTATTAGAAGTAAACACCATACTTTAAATTTCTTGTCATTAAATAGTAATGATTGGAACGATGATTTAGAAAAAGTTTTGAAGAATGATAAATCTATTGTAATTGTATTGCATACTGATAATCAACATGCACTAGCCGCATTAAGGCGTTTCTTTTTCTACTGTATTGAATCGAATATTACAAATCCTATTATCATTAACCGTTTATATGAAAATGATAATGAGGAGTCTTTTCAACTTCAAGCCTCAACCGATATTGGAGGGTTATTAATTGATGGACTAGGGGATGGTGTGTTTTTTCCAATATCTCAATACAATAAGGTGGAGGCTGTAAATCATTTAAAAATCAAGAATAATACAGCATTTGGTATTCTACAGGCTGCACGTACCAGAATGTCGAAGACTGAGTATATTTCATGTCCCTCTTGTGGTCGTACTTTATTTGATCTTCAGGAAACAACAGCAATGATTCGTAAACGTACTGACCATTTAAAAGGTGTGAAAATAGGTATTATGGGTTGTATAGTAAATGGCCCAGGAGAAATGGCAGATGCTGACTATGGTTATGTGGGTTCAGGAAAAGGAAAAATAACTTTATATAAAGGACAAGAAGTGGTAAAACGAGGTGTTCCGTCTACAAGTGCAGTGGACGAACTAATTAATATTATTAAAGAAGGAGGAGATTGGGTAACTCCTGAAGAAGAAGTACAATAAAATATCGTGTCAAAATAGTGGTGTTATGCAAAAATCAGAAAAGGATAAGGTAAAAGAGTTCTTTAATTTAAAAGACGTTTTTGGTTATTTCTTTCGAAAGAAAAGGAATGAAGAAGGTAAGAAAGATATCAACCTAAAAATGATGCATGTGATTAATCGCATTGCTATTATTGTCTTTTTTTTAGCATTATTGATTTGGATGTTCAAAAGAATGATATAATGTGCTAATTTTTTATTGTACTTCTTTTAGCTAATTAATAGATGATACATAGTTACCTGCCCTAAATCAGGAATCACACTAATGCAAATGGTTGTATATCACATTACCACTGAAGTAAAATGAGTTTCAGTCACATCTATGACTTGTCTCCCTGAATAAGAAATGTATCTTTAAAAACAAGTGCCTATTGAGTTACTTTCTCTACGGATAATCATGACGAATAATTATATCAAGGACTTCCTAAGCAAACAAAAGGGATATTTAGGTATACAGAGATGGTATAGATGTTGCTGTTTCGCATTACCATCAGCAAAAAAACTAACTAGATAAAATTAAGCCTAAAATTTGAAATTTTCACAAATGGATTTTTTTAAAATAAATTTTGTGCTCTAAGAGTCTATAACCACGAAAGTACAGTGTGGAAAATACCTAATTTAAGGTATTGTATTCTACAATAGGTTTTGATAATTTTGGCGTATCATAAAAAAAATTAACAACATGATTAATACAATAAAACATACTTGTTATAAGAGGTTTTATTGTTATGAGAAAGCCGAAAATCGTGAAGAGTAGGTGTGAAATAGACTTTAAATTTTATGAAATTAATTA
>JAOUKH010000038.1 GCA_029882685.1 Cyclobacteriaceae bacterium | reverse complement strand
AGTATAACGTCTTGAAGTAGGAAATAGAGTATAGTGCCACCAACGCTTCCAATAATTGTTATAAAGAATATAAGTGAGAAAAAATAATTGTTTTGATTAGAGTCTCTGAAATGAGGAAATAATTTGACTACAATTAATGGCACACCAAGTGCAAAAAAACCAACAAAAAGACCTGTTATAGAGTTGAGTAATGACAATAGTCCTACTTGTGTTAGATCTAATAAATTAGGCATTAGGAGTGTGCTGTTCGCAAAGCCAATAAACACACCTATGTAGGTATAAATAGCAGATTTCATGGATTGTGTTTTAATCACGCCCATAATAACCTATTACTGATTTATGTTTTTTAATGGAGTTCCACTTGGTCCTCCATACTTTTTCTCGTTTTCTAATCGGTTATAGTGTTCTACATTTCTACTTTTTAAAAGAGAAGCAATTGGAGATCCTATTATTTCAAATTTATTTATTCTGCCTGCTACTACAGATCCAGCACCTACAATTACACCTTCTTCTATATGAGTTCCAGGCAAAATTGTTACATTCATACCAATCCAAACATTCTTTTCTATTATTACTTTGTTGAAGCGAAATGTAGTATCATAAGGTAGGCAATCTCCTTCGTAATTATGGTTATTAGTATAGAGTACCAAGTTTCTAGAAATATGTACATTGTCACCAATGGTTAGTCCCCCTTTACCAGATATAAAAGCATTTTCTGCAATATGAATATTATTTCCTGCTTCAATATTTTCTAAACCAGTAACTTTTGAAATCCCAATAAAACGTATTGAATTTCCTGTTCTACTAATTTTGCTATTGTATTTTTTATTTAGATACTTACTAATAAAGCTAACCCACAAATGGTTGATAAAAAAGAATAGTCTCCCCATTGAATAATTTATAAATTAGTTTAATCAGAAATGAATTAGATAACGGATATATTATAATGTACAATTACCTAAAAGCACTATAAATCTTACAATTATAAGCACTATAATTGAAATGTGAGTTGATATCTGTAAATTATAAAAGCAATATTGTTGTACATTATGTTATATATTTGAATTCTTTAAAAAGGATTATTGTGAATAAATATTTGGAATTAATAGTTGAAAGGGGAAAAGAAAGAATAAAGTATGGAAATCTAAGGCAACGAAAAATCCCTATTCATACATTTAAGAGTAAAATAATAAAAGCAAAAGAATATTCTCCAGTATTTTTTTTGTCTACTGGAAGAACAGGGACAAAGTTTTTCACTTCTTTGCTGCAATCAGATAGAAATATATATGTTCAGCATGCTTCAAAAAATGATTTAATTGAACAAGGAAAAGTAGTGTATGAAAGCTACACTTCTCATGATGTTAATATAGACATAGCAAATTGTTTGTCGGCTCAAATTTTTTTAGCTGCAAGAGAAAGAGTTTTGTATGAGTGCTATCTTCACAATAAGCAATTTATGGAAACCAATAATAGAATAACTTTCTTCGCACATGCTATTAAAAAATGGATGCCAGGGGCTAAATTTGTACATTTGGTAAGAAACCCAGGGGCATTTATAAGGTCTGGCGTAAGACGTGAATGGTATTCTGGTAACACACCGCATGACATAGGTAGAATTTCTCCAACTTCTAATTCTTCTTATAAGAATAATTGGAATGAGATGGATATTATCCAAAAAAATGCATGGCTTTGGAATGAGACTAATTTTTTTATAGAAAAGTTTTTAATCACAATTCCTCAACAAGATTATTTTCAGTTTAATTTTGATAGGTTGAACGAAGAAAATGTTAAAAACCTAATGTCGTTTTTGAATGTGAATATCGATGATAATATCATTAGAAGGAGAATAAAAAAACCTGTAAATAGTCAAAAAAAAGGAAATTTTCCAGTGTATGAAGACTGGGAAAATGAAGATAAAAAGAAAGTGGTTGATATCTGTGGAGAACTTGCTGATAAGTATGGCTATGATTTGAGCTAGTATGCTAAAAATAATTATCCCTTCACTTTTTACACCAGAAAAAAAGTATGTGTTCGACATACTCTTAGGAGAATTTTTAGGACTAGATTTTGAAATAGAAGAGTCGGATATAGTAGTGGGGTATGAAATTTGGTTGGGGACAAAAAAAATAAAGATTGAAGATGCCTTTTTTGGTAAGTGTAAAAATGAACAGTACCTGAGTATTGAAAATATACCTAATGAAATATCATACTTCACTAATTCAGTGTTTGATGTTAAAGATATACCTGTCATATATGGTGAGTTAGAAATTATTAATAGTGAAGATGGAATTAATTGTAGAGTAGATTTAATAGCCTCTTCTTTTTTTATGTTATCTCGTTGGGAGGAGTTTGTAATAAAAAATAGAGATAAGCATGATCGATTTTCAGCATTTCATTCTCTAGCCTATAAGTTTAATTTTTTACATAGGGCTGTAGTGAACGAATATGTTGAGTTATTATGGAAAATGTTGTTGCATATAGATTCCAAATTAAAACGTAAAGCACATACATTTGAAATAGTTCCTACTCACGATGTAGATCATATCAAATTGTGGAAATCTATCTCATCATCTAGGAAACGATTAGCACATAATTTTATCACTCAACGAAAATTCAAAAACGGATTATTGAATGCTAAAAGTATGCTTTTTACTCTTCTTGGGTTAGAAAAAGATCCATTTGATAGTTTTGATTATATCATGGATATGTCAGAAAAAGAAGGAATGAAATCGAGATTTTATTTTTTGTGTGGAGGAAATACCAAATATGATAACAATCTAAACATCAATAGTACAGCCTATAAAAATGTGATTGATAATATCAAAAATAGAGATCATATAATTGGCTTTCACCCTAGCTATAATACATCAAATCGACCAGAAATATGGCAAGAAGAAAAGCTAGCACTAGAGAAAGCATCGGGGCAGTCAATACATCAAGGGAGGCATCATTACCTGCGCTTTATTGTTCCTGAAACTTGGCAACTTTGGGAGGATGAGAATATGGAAATTGATAGTACTGCTGGTTATCATGATATGCCAGGATTTAGGTGTGGAACATGTTATCCTTATAGTGTATTTAACTTCAGGTCTAGAAAAAAACTGATAATAAAAGAAATGCCTTTGATATTTATGGAAATGACAGCTATAGAATATATGAAAAAGAACCCTCATCAAACATTATCGATTGTTAAGTCGCTCTTTAATGAAGTAGAGAAGTATAATGGTAAATTTGTTTTTTTATGGCATAATTCTTCGATGTTTACAGCGGAATTTAAGCCGTATTTATTCATTTACGAGTCTATTATTAAAAGATTCAAATAATATATCATAGAGCAAATTTATTATAGCCAAATGAATAAGAAGATATTAATTATTTCGTTTAGTGATCTTAAATACGATGGGCGTGTTTCTCGTCAAATTAATTTTTTAAAAGATACTTATCATGTAGAAGTATTGGCCTTATCTGACAATGATTACAAAGGGTTTGTTTTTCACACATTAAAAAAAACAAAACTGACAATAATTAGAAAATTAATTTTGGCTTTATTGTTAATCACTAGGCAGTACAAAAAAGCTTATTGGTTTCAGTATGCATACAAGCCAATAATAGAAAAATATAAGTCGAAAAATTATGATCTTGTGGTCGCTAATGATGTGGAAAGCCTTCCTTTAGCATTTGAAATAAATAGTACAAATGTATTTTTTGATGCACATGAATATGCGCCACGTCATTTCGAAGAAAGGTTATGGTGGAGGCTGTTTTTTAGAGATTTTAATGTATACCTGTGTCAATTGTATATCCCATTAGTGAAAGGGATGACCACTGTTTGCGATGGATTGGCTTTGGAGTATAATAAGGATTTCAATTACCTGCCCAAAGTGATTACAAATGCACCCCCATTTGCTGATTTAAAAATTCAGAAAACCGAAGGATTTCCCATAAAGATAATTCATCATGGCATAGCAAATGCCTCTAGAAAAATGGAGAATATGTTAGCAATTATGGATCATCTTGGTGATAATTATACACTAGACCTAATGTTGATGATCCCTGAATATGCTTCAGGAAAATCGAAAGAATACATTGAGGAATTTACTAAAGAAGTAAATAAGAGATCTAATGTGAGAATGGTTGAGCCAGTGAGTAGTAATGAAATCGTTGAGAAGATTAAGAAGTATGATATTGGGTTGTTTTTATTAGAGCCAGTAAATTTTAATTATACCAATGCACTTCCAAATAAATTGTTTGAATTTATTCAAGCACGTTTAGCAGTAGCCATAGGGCCTTCTCCTGAAATGGCTAAAGTGGTAAAAAGCTATAATTGTGGGATAATTTCAGAAAGCTTTCAGCCATTTGATTTAGCAAATCGTATTAAATTATTGACAAACAAGGAGTTGATGGAGTGTAAATTAAATTCAGAGAAAGCAGCCAAAGAATTAAACGCAGAAATTAATAAAGAAAAGTTACTACAGCTTATTGAAGAGATAGTATAAATACTATTAATAAATTATTTTTTTAAAGTGCCAGTACAAATTATACGGTTACATATTACATAGAAATATCAGAATAGAATGAAAAATATTCAAATGGTTGACCTTCATAGTCAGTACCTAACTATGAAAGAAGAAATTGATGGAGCTATTCAGCAAGTAATAGATGAATCTTCATTTATTAAGGGCAGTGCTGTGAAGAATTTTGCCGTTTCATTTGCAGAATACAATAAAGTGAAAAATGTAGTTACCTGCGGTAATGGCACCGATGCTCTTCAAATTGCTTTAATGGCATTGGATTTAAAAAAAGGTGATGAAGTTATTATTCCAGCACATACTTACGTAGCTACTGCCGAAGCCATAGCACTGTTAGGATTAACTCCTGTTTTGGTAGATGTTGACCTAGATACTTTTAATATTGATGTAGAACAAATAGAAGAAAAGATAACCAATGCAACTAAAGCAATAGTTCCAGTTCATTTGTATGGGCAATGTGCGAATATGGAAAATCTTTTAAAAATTGCTCAGGAACATAACCTTAAAATAATAGAAGATACTGCACAGGCATTGGGAGCTACTTATACTTTTTCAAATGGAAAAAAGAGCAAAGCTGGCACTATGGGATATATTGGTACTACATCATTTTTTCCCACTAAAAATTTAGGATGTTTTGGTGATGGGGGAGCATTGCTTGTTAATGATGAGATATTAAGTGAAAAAATTAATATGATTGCCAATCATGGTCAGCGAGTTAAATACCATCACGATTTAATAGGCTGCAATAGTAGATTGGATACCATTCATGCAGCTGTTTTAAATGTTAAGCTTGCTTATTTAGATGAAGCTATTGCAAAAAGGCAAAAAGCAGCCATGGTTTATACCAATGGATTGAAAGAACTTGAAGGAATTGAAATACCACAAAACACACCCTTTTCTACACATAGTTATCATCAATATACCTTAAAAATCAATAATAGGGAGCGTGACATAGTAAAGAGCGAATTGTTGAAAAAGGGAATACCATCAATGATATATTACCCTGTGCCTATACATTTGCAAAAAGGTTATCAGCAGTATGGATATAAAAAAGGCGATTTCCCAATAGCTGAAAGGCTAGCAGAAATAGTACTTTCAATACCTATCTATCCTGATATTCCTGTAGATCAACAAATTTATATTATTGATTCGCTTACAGAAATAATGAAAAAGACCAATACATAACTATAATACAGGAATCAATAATTATTAAATAACATTTGAAAAAAGGAGACTTCTGTCTCCTTTTATTTTTTATACAAATTCTATTCTTAGTAATCCCTTTAGTTATCTTCGCTTGTTTTTATATGTACGACTTAATTATTGGCTTATTAATTAAGCACTACAATTTTTAAGTCTACCCTTCTACTTTCTTCGCTACTTACATTTTCTTCTTTTGTTACTCCAAATCCTCTTGCTATAATTCTTCTTCGTACTACACCTTTAGTGTTTAGGTAAGATAACACATTTTTAGCTCGCTCATTTGAAAGTAATCTATTAGCGTCAGCGTCTCCTTCTGATGAAGCAAAACCTGAAATTTCTACACCTAGCCCATCATTTTCATTAAGAATTGTTAGAATTTCATCTAATTGAGTGTTGTATTTTGTATCAACTGTACTCTGTCCGGAGCCAAAGTAAACTTTTACAACTTTTTCTAAAATAGCCTTGCTATAAGTTACTTTGTTTTTTATTTCTTCTTTTTCTTTTTTCTGAAGTTCTGCTTCCTCAGTTACATACATTGTAGGCAATGAGAAAATAGTTTCATCACCTACCTGTCTTTGCTCAAACTTACTTTCATCACTTTCATCATAAAAATAAGTTCTTGTTGCTTCTTGCATTTTTTCAGCATCTAAACTGGTGAAATCAACCGTTTCTATTGGAGTAGCAAGCTGAATTAATTCTAGTAAGTAATTAATCCCTTCCTGATCGTCAGCAGCAATTAAGTCGTTCATTAATTCATAAGCATCAATACTATCATTTTGTACTAAACCTGCTTCATGAGATTTTTTCATGTCTTCCAAGTTTTCTTGATAAGTATCATAAAATGCATTTTTAATCTCCACTTCTTGTCCTACAACTACGTCAAACTGCTTAATAGTCTTTAGATATATTTGTTGATATAATTGATAGAAATAGGTCTGATTTGGGATGTCAATATTCAATGTGTATGGTAGAAATCCTTCAGATTCAATAATCATATCATACCCTTTATTAGGAGGTAAAATAATCAGATAGTTTCCAGTTTCTTTATTGGGGTGATATACGAAGTCTAATTTTTCATTTGTCTCACTATCAAAAATATAGATTTTTGTTGGCATAGGCTTGTTTGTTTCAGCATCTAGTATTTTACCTTTTAGCATAGTTAATGCTATAGATCCTGCATCTTCGGGCATATCAAAATTATATATATCTTGACTACCTGTGCTTCCTTTTCTGTCAGATGAAAAATAACCTCTTCTGCCATCAGCAGTAAGGGTAAAGTAATTATCGTTAGCAGTAGTATTGATTGGATAGCGCATATTTAAAGGTCTTGTCCAAGTGTTATTTACAAGTTCTGTTTTAAATATATCATTCCCACCCATTGTATTATGTCCATTAGATGTAAAAAAGAGCGTTTTTTGATCGGGATGAATAAATGGGGCATCTTCATCATATTGGGTGTTTACAGATGGACCTAGATTTACAGGTTTATTCCATGTACCATTAGTGTTTTTAGTCGCCTTGTAAATATCCAAGCCACCATATCCATTTTTACGATTACTTGCTAGGTAAATAGTTTGTCCGTCAGGAGTAATACTTGCGGTGCTTTCCAGATAATTTGAATTGATGGCATTGCCAAGTGAAACAGGGTTTGTCCATTCATTCCCATCTTTTTCAATCACATAAAGATTCCCTGAATTATTAGCTGCACCAATAAAAATGAGCATAGTTTGCCCATCTGCAGAAATACCAGCAGTTCCTATATTGTAATTAGAATTAATTTCAATTTTTTCAGGGATTGACCAATTCCCCGTCTCATTGTATGATACATAAACATTCTCAATGAATTTATCTCCCGGGCGTGTTTTCCCAGTATTTGGTCGTATTCCAGTAAAGGCGATTACGCTTTCATCTGAAGAAACCACAGGGTTGTATTCTGTATATTCCGTATTTAAATTATCATCCATTTTGGTTATGGTAACTTC
This sequence comes from Cyclobacteriaceae bacterium, assembly GCA_029882685.1. Taxonomy (GTDB): domain Bacteria; phylum Bacteroidota; class Bacteroidia; order Cytophagales; family Cyclobacteriaceae; genus JAOUKH01. The sequence continues at coordinate 14,813 of JAOUKH010000038.1, read as the reverse complement.
GATAGGTTGATTAACTAAGGCTAATGCATTTTCAGCTATTTCAATTTTTCTTTTGATTACTTTAACTGAGCGTTGATCTCTTGAATCAACTGTTTTTAAATGCTTTTGATAAGCATCCATAGCTTTTTTGACCTGTCCATCTAAATGATAAGCATCTCCTAAATCACTATGAAAATTTTTTGGTATAGGATTAATTCCACCTGCTATAGCTTTTTCAAAATAACTAATAGACTTTACCTGATCGTTAATTTCCAGACTACCATGATAAGATTTAGCAATGTTATAATATACTAAAACATCATTAGCTCCGGCATCTATGGCTTGCAAATAAAGAGGAATAGCTTCTTTGTAGTTTTTTATACTAAAATATTTATCTGCCTTACTTATCAATTTCTTCGGATCAGCATCCTGACCGTATGATAAATTGATTGTTAAAAATGCAAATAGCATAAATGCAAATTTTGTGAAATTGGTTTTACTTAGCATAGTTATCTTTTCCATAAAAAATATTGTTTAAAGCTTATACAATAATACTCACAATGACCTATTTTACAAGCAAATGAAAGTGATATATTACATAATTGTATCTTTACAAGATAATAATTTATACAAAAAAATAAAATGGAAAACTTACAAGTGAATATTAAAATCTTCTGGCAGCGTCTTGTTGAAGTTTCAAACATTTCTATTTTCCACATAGGGATTACCGATATCACTATCGGTCTGATACTTTTATTCCTACTAGCTTGCATACTTTTATTGTACTTAGCAAAAAAAATAAAAAGCATATTAATAAGAAAAATATTTATTCGTTATGGGATTGAGCAAGGTACAAGCAAGTCTATAGGTACTATTGTGTATTATTTTATTATATCATTAGGCTTCTTTATCATCATTCAAACAGTAGGAATTGATTTAACAGGGTTGAGTGTCGTTGCGGGTGCACTTGGAGTAGGTATTGGTTTTGGTCTTCAAAATATCACTAATAATTTTATTTCTGGAATAATCATTCTTTTCGAGCGACCCATAAAAGAAGGTGATTGGATTGAAATAGGAGATACAACTGGTGCCGTCACCCATATATCGGGGCGTTCCACTACCGTTCTTACAAATGATAATATTTCAGTTATTGTTCCAAATTCAGAATTCATTAACGCCAAGGTGATAAATTGGAGTCATAATGACCGAATTGTGCGATTTAATATTCCAATTGGTGTATCCTACAACGAAGATCCTGAACAAATAAAAAATCTACTGCTTAATGTAGCCGATCAACATGAAGGCATCCTAAACAATCCTCCTCCAGTAGTGCTTTTTAGTGACTTTGGTGATAGTTCTTTGATTTTTACTTTAACAGGATGGACAAATAGCTATATTGACAAACCTAAGTTGCTAAAAAGTGAAATCAACTACGCTATTCACAAAATATTTCATGATAATAAAATCGAAATTCCATTTCCTCAGCGTGATATTCATATTAAATCAGAATCGATAAAAGAACTTAATGAGGATACCTCTTCTTAAATAGCTTCTCAGGAAAAACGAGTTTCATAGCAACACTAAATAGTGTATTCACTTTGTCATGACAAGGGATTGTCATAAATTCGCCACTTAATTGCTCAACAAATCACAAAAAATGAACACCCTCGACATCCCCAAATTAGAAAAAATTGCTTCTCAAGTGCGTAGAGACATTGTAAGAATGGTACATGCTGTTCAATCTGGTCACCCTGGAGCCTCTCTTGGTTGTACTGAATACTTTGTTTCCATGTATTTCCATATTATGCAGCACAACAAAAACTTTAGCCCAATGGGTAAAGGAGAAGATCTTTTCTTTTTATCAAATGGTCATATTTCCCCAGTTTGGTATAGCACTTTAGCCCGATCAGGCTACTTTGAAGTAAGTGAATTAGCCACTTTTCGAAAACTAGATAGTCGTTTACAAGGTCATCCTGCTACTGAGGAAAATTTACCTGGAATTCGAATAGCATCTGGTTCGTTAGGGCAAGGACTATCAGCAGCAATAGGTGCAGCACAAGCTAAAAAATTAGATAAAGATGATCGATTTACTTATGTGTTGATGGGTGATGGTGAATTGCAAGAAGGACAAGTTTGGGAGGCTGCCATGTATGCTGCACACCATAAGGTAGACAACCTCATTGCTTCGGTTGATTTTAACGGACAGCAAATTGATGGGCCTACTGTAGAGGTAATGGATTTAAAAGACATAAAAGCAAAGTGGGAAGCTTTTGGATGGGAAGTTGTTGAAAGCAATGGCAATGACTTTTCCAGTCTTATTGAGACAATAGAAAAAGCACAAAAACTAAAAGGGAATGGCAAGCCAATCTTGAATTTGATGCGAACAGAAATGGGGCAAGGAATTGATTTTATGGTTGGAACTCATAAATGGCATGGCGTAGCACCAAATGATGAGCAACTTGCATCAGCATTAAGCCAGTTGGAAGAAACATTAGGAGATTACTAATATAAGTTTAGAATAACCAACTTATCCGACTTGAAGTTTTTTAGATATACATATATCATACTCTTTTTTCTAATTGCAGTTCATGCAAGTGGGCAGAAATATGAACAAAAACTTCCAGAAAAAACACGTCTGCTTTTTTTATTAGATGGGTCAGGTAGTATGCTAGCAAAATGGGGTGGCGGTGGCCAAACACGTATGGATGCTGCTAAAAAAATTCTTGGTGATATTGTAGATTCGTTGGCATCCAATTCGAAAGTAGAGTTAGCCTTAAGAGTTTATGGTCATCAGTTTCACAAACAGCAAAATGTGTGTAACGACACCAAACTTGAAGTTCCTTTCTCTCAAAGGAATCATAAACTGATTATTTCTAAGCTTAACGCTATAAACCCTAAAGGGAACACGCCTATTACTTTTGCTCTAGAAAAAGCAGCCGATGATTTTCCTGTAGATAATACTTATCGGAATATTATAATTTTAATTACAGATGGTATTGAGTCTTGTGATGGAGATCCCTGTTCCACTTCTTTAGCTTTACAAAAAAAGGATATTTTCTTAAAGCCATTCATCATTGGACTTGGAATGACAATGGCAGATTCCAAACAATTTGATTGTGTAGGTAAATTTATTGATGCTAAAAATCGAAAAGATTTACACAATGCACTGAATGAATCTATCCATCAATCATTGGATAAGACTACAGCTACAGTAGAATTGTTAACTGCAAAAGGAGGTAAAACCGTCAGTAATATCAATGTCACCTTTATCAATAATTTCACAGGGTTGGCTGCTTATGAATTTATCCACTACCGTAATAAATTCGGTAGACCTGATACTGTTGAAATTGATGGTATCTTAAATTATGATGTTATTGTAAATACTGTACCACCTGTTGTCTTGAAAAATGTAGCCATTAAATCTGGTGAACATAATACCATCAGTGTTAAAGCTCCTCAAGGAGGATTAGAATTGAAACAATCAGGATCAAAAGCCTATGGAAAAGAAATTCAGGTATTAGTAAAAAACAGAAAAACTGGTAATGTCATCAACACACAACCTATCAATAGAAAACACAATTATTTGACAGGCAACTATGATGTGGAAGTACTTACTTTACCAAGAACTATTTTAAAAAACATAAGAATTGAAGAGAATAAAACGACTTCATTATCCATAAAAAGTCCTGGTTTCGTAAATCTTAAAATGACTGCCTCAGGATATGGAAGTTTATATTACATCCATAATAGTGGAAGGCAAGAATGGGTTTATAATATAAATGAAAAACTATCAACAGAAAAAGTTGTTCTGCAACCAGGAAAATACAAAGTTGTTTTTAGAGCAAAAAATGCCCCTGGGAGTAAGTTTACATCTATAAAAACCTTTGAAATAAAATCAGGATCATCCATAAATTTAACCCTATTTAACTGATGACAAAGTTCACCTATACTGAAAAAAAAGATACTCGTTCTGGCTTTGGAGCTGGCTTATTAGCACTCGGTCAAAAAAATGAAAATGTAGTTGCATTATGTGCCGACTTAATTGGTTCGTTAAAAATGGGCGATTTTAAAAAGGAGTTTCCTGAGCGATTTTATCAAGTTGGAATTGCTGAGGCAAACATGATCGGTTTGGCTTCAGGTATGGCTATTGGAGGAAAAATTCCGTTTACTGGAACATTTGCCAATTTTTCAACAGGAAGGGTTTATGACCAAATTCGTCAATCTGTTGCCTATTCTGAAAAAAATGTAAAAATATGTGCTTCTCATGCTGGACTTACCTTAGGCGAAGATGGTGCTACACATCAAATATTGGAAGATATTGGTTTGATGAAAATGTTACCCAATATGACGGTCATCAACCCATGTGATTATAATCAAACAAAAGCAGCTACAATAGCTTTAGCCGATCATCAAGGACCTGCTTATTTACGATTTGGGCGACCAAGTTGGCCAATTTTTACCCCTGATGATCAGGAATTCGAAATTGGAAAAGCTTGGCAAATGACAGAAGGTACGGATGTAACTATTTTTGCTACTGGACATATGGTATGGCAAGCGGTAGAAGCTGAAGCTATACTTGCTGAAAAAGGAATTAGTGTTGAATTGATAAATATCCATACCATTAAACCACTTGATGTTGACGCTATTTTAAAGTCGGTGGCTAAAACAGGATGCGTGGTTACTGCGGAAGAGCATCAACGTAATGGAGGCTTGGGAGATAGTGTAGCCCAAACATTAGCTTTGAATAATCCATCGCCTATTGAAATGGTAGCTGTAAACGACTCCTTTGGCGAAAGTGGTACACCAATGCAGTTGATGGAAAAATATGGTTTAACGCCAACGGATATTGTTAATGCCGTAGAAAAAGTGATTGCGAGGAAGTGAAAACACAATTAAAACATGAAAAAATATTTATCTTATATCAATATAATAATTGTGTTGATAGCAAATATTTCTTGTTTATCAGATCAACAAACCAGCTACGATAGTGAAGAAATAAAAAATCATCAACAACAAGTTGAAGCATTTAGGAAACAAAAAGATGCTGACTATAAAATTCCTGAAAAAACCATGCTTCCTGCTGATTTGATGAAAGACTTTGAGGGTTTAAAATATTACCCGATAGATTATAAATACAAAGTAGAAGCTAAACTAACAAGACTTGAAGATTTACCAAAAATTGAGATTAAAACCTCTACTGGTAAAGTAGCTGATTATGTAATCTATGGTAAATTATCTTTTGTTATTGATGAAACACCTGCTGAACTGAGTGTTTATCAAAGTGCCAGATTAGTAGGTACAGATAGAATTAAAAATGCTCTTTTCATGCCTTTTACAGATAAAACATCAGGTGAAGAAACCTTTGGGGGAGGACGATACTTAGTAATGGATATTCCAGAAGGCGATGCCCTAACAATTGATTTTAATCTGGCTTATAACCCTTATTGTGTTTACGACCCAACACACTCATGCCCTATCCCTCCTAAAGAAAATGATTTAAGAGTTATGATAGAGGCTGGTGAGTTGATCTACCCTTAATGATTTTGTTATGAGAAATTTAGTTTATGCTGTTGTATTGTTAATGATGTTTTCTACATATAATGTGCAAGCACAAGATGCTTTTGAATTAGTTCATTTTGATACCGAAGATGGCGGAAAAATTGAAGCAGCTTATTTAAAAGCTGATGATGATACGGCTGTTATTTTCGCACATGGAGCTATTTTTAACAAAGAAAGTTGGTATTTCTTAGCTGAAGCATTTCAGAAAAGGGGTATTTCTGCGTTATCAATAGATTTTGGTGGTTATAATAATAGTAAAGCTGGAAATACAGGAAAAAAGTTATACGACATTTTGGGTGCCATTACTTTCTTGGAAGGAAAAGGCTTTAGTGATATTAATATTGTTGGGGGAAGCATGGGTGGAGCAGCTGTACTGGGCGCATTATCGTATAAAAATACATCTATTAGTAAAGTAGTACTACTTGCTCCAGCAGGAGGATCAGCTATTAAATCTAGAGACATGGATAAGCTTTTTATAGTGTCCAAAGAAGAAGGTCTATATAATAGAGTAAAATCTATTTACAATGATTCAGAAAGCCCAAAAGTGATGAAAGAATATTCAGGGAACGCTCATGCTCAGCATATGTTTAAAACCGACTATGCGGATGAACTAAAGGCACTAATAATTGATTTTATCACATCTTCAAATTAGAATAAAAACTAACAGAAATGGCAGAGTCCCGAAAATATAAAGTTGCCTGTATTCAGGCAACACCTGTAATATTTGATATCGAAAAAACAGTTGAAAAAGCGATTTCATTAGTAGCAGATGCAGCTGCAAAAGGATGTGAGCTTATTGTTTTTCCTGAAACATTTATTCCTGGATATCCCAGTGGATTAGGGTTTGGAACAGTGGTAGGCAGTAGAACTGAGGCAGGAAGAGATCAATTTAAGGAATACTGGCAAAATAGTGTTGAAGTGCCTGGGGAGTATACCAAAAAACTAGGTGAATGTGCTAAAGAACACAATGTGTTTCTAGTAATAGGAGTAACCGAAAGAGATTTAGTAAATGGTACAATGTATTGTACAATCCTTTATTTTGGTTCAGATGGAAGTTTACTGGGGAAACATCGAAAACTTAAACCTACAGCTGCTGAACGATTGGTTTGGGGAGAGGGAGATGGATCTACTTTAGCTACCTATGACACCAAACTTGGTAAAATAGGAGGGTTGATATGTTGGGAAAATTATATGCCTATGGCTAGAATGGCAATGTATAATAAAGGAGTACAATTATACATTGCACCTACAGCCGATTCAAGAGAAAGCTGGAATGCTACGATGCAACATATAGCCTGTGAAGGAAGATGTTATGTAATTGGATGCAACCAATACTTTACTAAAAAGGATTACCCTGAACACTTGCAATCTGAGCTAGCTGAAGATAGACCTGAAATATTATCCAGAGGAGGGAGTGTTATTGTTTCTCCTTTGGGGAAGGTACTTGCTGGCCCTTTATATGATGAAGAAGGCATTCTTGTAGCTGAGATAGACCTTGATGAAGTAGTAAGAAGCCGTATGGATTTTGATGTTACTGGTCACTATAGCCGTAATGATGTTTTTGATTTAAACATCAAAGATCAGCCAGAAATAAAAAAGGTGTAATATGTTGGATAAGGTTTCGACAAGCCTGCCTACCGCAGGCAGGCTCAACATAACAGTCAACATTCGATAGTTTTGCCTAATATCAATTAGTGACAAACATTTCGTTTCTAAAAATTTCCTACGCCTAGCATTACTAATGTGCATCCTTCTACTACTTCAATTCCTTTTTTTTCTGCTAGTAGCTTAAACTCGCAATTCTCAGTTCCGGGATTGAAAATGATGCGATTAGGTTTTAAGCTGAGTATATAATCATACCATTCAGGCTGATATTGAGGGCCAATATACATGGTTACGGTGTCAACATCATTAATGGGGGGCTTTTCTTTAATGTCAAGTATCTTTTCGCCTAGCACTTCTCCTTTTTTTATTCCTACAGGTACAAACTCATGTCCATACCCTTCTAATCGCTCAGCCGCCATAAATGCATACCGATTGGGATTGGGTGACCCTCCTATTATTACCGTTTTTTTCATCAATTGATATTTAAATTACACTTTATGCCTATTGATATAGGTATTAAAATTAATAAACTTTAAGACATAAAAATGGTAAAAAAAGTTCACCAATATATTCTTTGTAAATATGCCGCTAACTCCATTAACAAAGCTACTCCCATGTGTATGGCAACTCCTCCCCAAATATTTTTGGTTTTATAAACCAATACTCCCAAAATATATCCTCCAAAAGCAGAACTAATGGTCTCACCTATTGGTTTACCAAAATGTAGGAATACGTATGTAGCTACCATTGGCAATACAACAAAAGGACCTAGATATCGAATAAATACAAGTATCAAAAATCCTCTAAAGAATAATTCTACTGCAATAAAACTAATACCATAAAAAAACTCATAAACACTTACAATTACCCATTCTGAAACTCCATAATAGTCTGCTGCTCGTGTTCCTCTTGCATCTTGGTATTGAGGATAATCTGCTTGAAAATCGGGTAAAAAGGAGGCAGGGATTATGAGCAGAAGTACTATTGCTAGCATAACTAAATAAGGTTTTATATCACTGATCCGACTGGTTAAACCATAAAAACCATTCATTGTCTTACGTTCATAAATCCAGTAATAGATAAATAATGGTACAGTAATTATTACTATACTACTAGCATCTCCAAGTACCTGATACACAAAATAAAGAATATCAATAGGTAAGCCTCTTACTATTTCATTATGATAAAAGAATGATCGATTTACAGCCTGTACTATGAATCCAAAAATAGAAACAGTCCAAAAAGCTGGATCTTTTAAAAAACCCTTATACTTAGTGAAACGTACAATAAGCAAACATGTAAGGTAATATGGTATACTTTGAAATAAAAAAAACCACAAAGTGTAAACCTTTTTTCCTACGTAGGCATCAATATAACTGTCTTCAAAATCAAAATAATAATTTAGTGCGATTGAAATAGTTAAAAATATAGCTATTAGTAAGTATAGTTTTAAATGAAAGTATTGCTGAACATACTCTTTTAGAGCAGCTATTATCTTCCTCATAGTATTACAGTTGATTTTGTAATCATTTGATAATAAGTTTATTAAATAGATTTGTACATTTAAGACACTGATAATAATAAAGATTTATTAGAGCAATGAATGTTTTAAAGATTTTCTTTTTTCTAGGAGTGTTTTCTAGACGTTGCTGATCAATCTACCTCTGATTTAATGATCGATTTTTATTCGGAAATAATAAAAAATCATAAATCATATGGAACTGCTCTACAAATAGCTAAACAAAAAATGATTGCCACAAATAACTATTCAGCACCTTATTATTGGGCATCTTTTGAATTGATAGGTAAATAATGAGGTGGAGTAAATAATCTTTGTTGAGATCAGTTAGCTAAATTAGATGATTAGCTTCTAAATCACCCAGACATACAACATGAGACAGTACCAATTATAGTTTTATTGCCAGCATTACTCTAGACAAAGCTTAATTACTGAAACATTATAATTATTGTTAATCAACACGATTATTCAAATTGAAAGATTTTCAATTTGAATGCGGGCTTTATATGTTTATTTTGCGATGTAAACATGAATCTATATGTTCAAAAACCTTCTATTATTAAGCTTTAGCATATTATTGTGGACTTCAGTATGGGCGCAAAGTACTTTTATACCTAATAATAAAGACTATTACCATCTGGTGAACCGATACGAAATAAGAAATGGAGAATTGTCACAAGCTTTTCATTCTTCATTTCGCACCTACAAAAGAAAAAATGTAGCCAATTTTACGGACAGCATGGAGGTGTCCTCCAAAGCTGATCAGTTTAATCAAGAGTATTTGAGAAATGATAATTGGGAATGGGTAGAAAATCATACCAATGTGAGCAAGAAGCCTTTTTTGAAATATTTTTATCGTTCTAAATCCGATTTATATCATGTGCAAAGTAAAAATTTTGATCTGCATGTAAATCCAGTATTGGATTTGAGTTATGGTACTGAAACGGCTAATAGTAATGCACCTTACATCAATACCCGAGGAGTTGAAATACGCTCTATGATTGATAAAAAAGTAGGTTTTTACTCATTTATAGGTGAAAATCAGGCTCGATTTCCTGAATATGTAAGGCAAAATATTCTGAAAAATGGTGTGGTGCCACACGAAGGGTTTTGGAAAAAGTATGATAACTATGGAGTGGATTTTTTTACTGTTAGAGGCTATGTCACCTTCAATGCTACTAAAAACATTGATTTACAATTCGGGCATGATAATTTCTTTATTGGTAATGGTTATCGTTCGCTACTCTTATCGGATTATGCCCCATCATTTACTTTTTTAAGAATTAACACACAGGTCTGGAAATTTAAATATACCAATGTTTATGGTCAATTAACTGCTGATGCTTTTGGGAATTCTGGAGGAACTTTTGGATCAGGAGGATTTCCTAATAAATACATTGCGTTACATCATTTGAGTTTAAACATTGGTAAGAAGTTTAACCTAGGGCTGTATGAATCAGTGATTTTTGGCAAGGAGCTTAATAACAATTATGAGTTAAAATATCTTAACCCAGTTATTTTCTATAGAGCTATAGAACATCAAAACGGGAGTTCGGACAATGTGCTAGTTGGACTTGATATGAAATGGTTGGTTCTCCCAAAGGTATCGATTTACGGGCAGTTGATTTTGGACGAGTTTCTTTTGAATTACCTTAAGGAAGGTCAAGGGTGGTGGGGGAATAAGTATGGAGTTCAGGCTGGACTACATTATGTAAATGCATTTGGAGTTCCAAATTTGGATATTCAAGGGGAATATAATTTAGTTCGCCCTTATACTTATAGTCATTCTACTATATATAATAATTATGTACATTACAGGCAGCCATTGGCGCATCCTAATGGTGCTAATTTTAAAGAAGTGGTGGGAATATTGCGCTATCAGCCTATCCCAAAGTTAACAGTTGTAGCCAAAGGAATTTACAATATCTATGGAGCAGATTCAACGGGTGTAAATTGGGGAGGGGATGTTTTAAAAGACTATAATACAAGAGAACAAGAGTTTAAAAACGATATTGGACAAGGTATTTCAAATACATTAATGCTTTTTGATTTCACGCTAACCTATCAGTTTAAACACAACCTTTTTATTGATTTAAAACAAGTGATTCGTAATAACGAAAGCGAAATTGATATTCAGGATCAAAATACTAGTTATACAAGTTTAGCATTAAGGCTTAATATTTCAAAAAGATTGCACGATTTCTGATGAAATAGGTAATTTTGCTGCCTTTATTATTTCTATGGATACTTACAAGAGAATACTCAATTTTGCACGACCAATTTCGTATTTTGCAATCCCTTATTTTGTTGTAGCAATTCTTGCTCAACTTTCAGGAATACTTAATTTAGGTGCGATAGTACCATTACTCAATATTCTTTTTGATGTAAGTAAGCCTGAAGCTATTCCTCAAGATGCCAATTTTTTTGATGAGTTAAAAATGCAATTAATGGGAGGGCTTCATCAATTGATAGAAAAAAAAGGTGCAGTACAGGTATTATATTATGTGTGTTTAGGAGCTATATCTGCCTCATTATTGGCTAATATATTTCGCTATCTGAGTATGAGATTGTTGGAAAAATTGAAGGCTAAAGTTATCAAAAACCTAAGAATAGCCTTGTTTGAAAAAATTATGGTGCTAGATCTGGGTTTTTTCACTGAACAGAAAAAAGGAGATATTATCTCAAGAGCTACCAATGACATTTATGAAGTGGAAGCTAGTATTACCAATTCTTTATCTTCCTTATTAAAAGACCCTCTTACTGTCATTATATATTTTGGAGCATTGTTTTTAATAAGTTTTGAGATGACAATGTTTACATTAATAATTATTCCCGTTACGGGTGTTGGTATAAATTTTTTAGTAAAAAAGCTAAAAAAATCATCAACTGTTACACAGGAGTCTATTTCACAAATCACTAGTTCAATTGATGAAGCGATTAGCGGAATTCGAATTATAAAAGCATTTCGAGCATTAAATTTTGTGAATTATAACTTTGGAAAATTAGCTAAATCATATGAACGCAAGTATAAGAATTATGCCTATAGAAGAACTCTTGCTTCTCCATTTTCAGAAGTGTTAGGTTTATCGGTAGTGGCATGTATTATTGCTTATGGAGGTTCGTTGGTACTCGATAAAGAAAGTGGGTTTACGGGTGATTTTTTCATTATGTATTTGGTTATGTTTACACAAGTACTAAATCCGATTAAGTCTATTGCCAATACAGTTGGTGGGCTACAACGAGGGCTTGCTTCTTCTCGTAGAGTTTTGGAGATTATTGATACTGAAGTTGAAATTAAAGAAAAAGAGAATCCCATTATTGTTGATGATTTTAACGACTCTGTAGAATACAAAAATGTTTTTTTTAAATATGGAGACGAGTTTGTGCTTAAAAACATCAATCTCAAAATCAATAAAGGAGAAACAGTAGCTTTGGTAGGACCTTCTGGAGGAGGAAAATCTACTATTGCTGATCTTTTACCTCGTTTTTATGATGTCAATAAAGGCGAAATTTGTATTGATGGTAATACGCTGAAGGATGTAGAAATTGATTCATTGAGAAAACAAATTGGAATTGTGAGTCAGGAGTCTATATTATTTAATGACACTGTATTTAATAATATTGCTTTTGGCGTTGAAAATGCTACCGAGGAAGAAGTGATTCATGCGGCAAAAATTGCCAATGCTCATGAGTTTATTATGAATTTGAGTGATGGATATCAAACACTGGTAGGAGAGAGAGGGCTTAAGCTATCTGGTGGTCAGCGGCAAAGAGTAAACATAGCTCGATCGATATTTAAAAACCCTCCGATATTAATTCTAGATGAAGCCACTTCTGCACTAGATACTGAATCTGAAAAATTAGTTCAAGAAGCATTAGAGAATTTAATGAAAAGCAGAACTTCTATTGTAATTGCTCATCGATTGAGTACTATCCAAAATGCTGATAAAATAGTGGTAATTAATAGTGGAGAGATTGTAGAAGAAGGAACACACACTCAACTAATTAAGAAAAATGGAATTTATACTAAGCTTAATAAAATGCAAGAATTATAAACTGATGTTACGTAAAACTATCCAATGCTTTCAGGTTGACATATAAATTGTTGATTTGTATAGCATCAGTTATAAAGTAACATTTATTTATATATTATTTTTTCGATTTAGTTTTTCGTTATTCAAAAGAAACAGTTAAGTTTATTACAAGTAAAAAAACATTATGCTTAAAATATGAAAAAAGCACGCTTATTAACCTACGTTATATTTTTTGCCTTTCATTTAGGATTTCTGATTGTTGCACTTTTGATTGATGGGATTTTGCCAGAAGATCCAATAGACCCTGAAAGTTTTAGTGATTTAGGAAAATTGATCCCATTATTAAAATATTTTAATTACATATTTATTGTAAAGTGGGTGGCTATCATTGGAATTATACTTGTAATAGTTGATTTCATCATTGATTTCATGGAGAAAAATTCATTTAAATCAGAGATAAATGATTTGAAAAATGATTTGAATGCTACTAAAGCTAAAATGTACGACATGCAATCTGCATCAGCTAAAGGGAAAATAATTGATGACAGTTCTTCAGTTGTTGAAGATGACAAGAAAGAAAGTGAAGAGCAATAGCAAATGATGTATACCGATTTGATTACTGCAGAGTTGCAGGAAGCATCTATAGTGCTTGAAAATTTCCTCACAGACACAAAAAACATAAATAACATTGAAAGTGCTGCTACATTAATGGCTGAATCCATTAGAAGTGGAGGGAAAATAATCTCCTGCGGTAATGGAGGGTCACATTGCGATGCCATGCATTTTGCCGAGGAACTTACTGGTCGCTATCGTGATAACCGTAAAGCACTACCAGCTATTGCTATCTCCGATCCAAGCCATATGAGTTGTGTAGGCAATGATTTTGGATTTGACTTCATTTTTTCAAGATTTATTGAAGGGCTAGGAAATCATAATGACGTTCTTCTGGGGATTAGTACTAGTGGAAATTCTGAAAATGTTATTAATGCCTTTAATGCTGCTAAAGAAAAGCAAATGAAAACAGTAATTCTTACAGGTAAAGATGGTGGAAAATTGGCTGGTTTGGCAGATGTTGAAATTATTGTCCCTCACTTTGGTTATGCTGATCGAATTCAGGAAATTCATATTAAGATTATACATATCTTAATTCAGCTTATCGAAAAACAGGTAATTTAATGCTCTCAAAATCTTTTGGAAGTGCAGTACATGGCGTTGATGCTACACAAATTGACATTGAAGTAAATGTATTGCAAGGTACGGGTGTTTGGATGAGTGGCTTGCCCGATAATGCCGTTAAAGAAAGTACACATCGAATAGAATCTGCTATAAAACATTTTGATTATTATTTCCCCAGGCAAAAGGTAGTAGTGAACATGGCACCTGCCGATGTACGTAAGGAAGGTTCGGCTTACGATTTGCCTATTGGATTAAGTGTGCTTCAGGCTTCTGGACAGATAACTGCTGAGTCATTGTCTCAATATGTAATAATGGGAGAATTGGCTTTGGATGGAATTTTAAGACCAATAAAAGGTGTTTTGCCGATAGCTATAGAAGCTAGAAAACAAGGGTTTAAAGGTTTTGTACTACCTAAGGAGAATGCTAATGAAGCAGCAATAGTAAATGATTTGGACATTATTGGTGTAGAGACCATAAAAGAAGCTATCCAGTTTTTTGAGGGAGAAATAAATATTGATCCATTGGAAATGGATACGCGAGATATATTCATGTCGCAGCTCAATGATTATGATGCTGATTTTAAAGATGTACAAGGACAAGAAAATATTAAAAGAGCATTAGAAATTTCGGCTGCTGGTGGACATAATGCCATTATGATTGGTCCTCCTGGAGCAGGGAAAACGATGTTAGCAAAAAGGTTATCTTCTATACTTCCTCCTCTTTCTTTACACGAAGCGTTAGAGACTACCAAAATACATTCTGTGGCTGGCAGGCTTGGAAAGGACGCTTCACTGATGACCACACGTCCATACCGTAGTCCTCATCACACCATTTCTGATGTGGCATTGGTTGGTGGAGGAGGTTACCCTTCACCTGGTGAAATTTCTTTAGCACATAATGGAGTATTGTTTTTAGATGAACTGCCTGAATTTAAACGAACT
>JAOUKH010000204.1 GCA_029882685.1 Cyclobacteriaceae bacterium | reverse complement strand
ATTTTGGGTGAATCAGATGCATGTGATGACAGAACGAAAAGCAATTCCTTACATTCATTTTCCACTGCTACAACATGAACCTCCTTCACGTTTCCCAACTCTTCTATACCTTTTTTTATATCAACTAAAGGAGAAGCTTTGACAATTACTTGTTTTGCTTTATTAAGTAATTTACTCTTCAATTCAACAATATTTGGGGTACAATCAGAAAATAAAAATACTTTTTCTTGATTACTGCTCCTTCGAGAAGGATCAATGTAAAAGAAATCGTATTCAGCTCTTTCATTTGAGAGAAAATCTTCAGCTGTACCAACATGAGTAGTAATATTGTTGGCATTGAGGGCTATAAAATTATGTGTAGTAATATTTGCTAGACTGGCATTTTGTTCAACATAATCGAATTGTTTAAAGTTTTTACTGAGAAAGTAGCTGTCTATTCCAGCACCACCAGTTAGGTCTGCGCCCTTTTTTCCACTCACTAGTCCCGATTTGTATAGCGCAGTTAATTCTGAGGAACACTGTTCCATTGATAGTTTAGGAGGGAAAACAATGTTTTGTTTATGAAATAAAAATGGGGTTTTAGCTTTGGCTTTATTTAGAGAGATAATCTGCTCTACAATTTCTCTCATTGGAACATCAGCAACATCCCCACTTTTTAAAAGCAATTTTGATATATCTGCACTAGCATTTTCACGAATAAATTGCTGTACAATAGGGTTCAAAAGTTTTTCAAACAACAGCGACTTTTTTGGTGATAAGATATTCGGCTATTTGAACAGCATTAGTAGCTGCGCCTTTTCTAAGATTATCAGCTACCACCCACATGTTTAGCGCATTAGGTTGTGAATCATCTCGTCTTAATCTTCCTACAAACACTTCATCCTTTTGATGAGCATTTAGTGGCATAGGATAAATATTGTTAGCAATATCATCTTCCACTACAACTCCTTCAGCATTGTTTAATAATGTTTTAATATCATCAAGATTATATTCTTTTAAAAACTCGACATTTATTGATTCAGAATGACCGCCCATTACTGGCAGTCTAACTGCAGTGGCAGTAATCGCTATCGAGTTATCTCCTAAAATTTTTTTAGTTTCATCCACCATCTTCATTTCTTCTTTGGTATAACCATTTTCTTGAAACACATCAATATGTGGCAACACATTCATGTCGATTGGGTGAGGATATACTTTTTGAGAAAAATCACCCTTACGCTCATTCATTAATTGGTCGACTGCTTCTTTTCCAGTACCCGTGACAGATTGATAGGTAGAAATAACCAAACGTTTTATGCCATACTTTTTATGCAATGGTGCTAATGCCATTACCATTTGAATGGTTGAACAGTTAGGATTTGCAATAATCTTATTATTTTCTGTAAGTTCATTAGCATTAATTTCTGGTACAATCAATTTCTTGTCAGGATCCATGCGCCACGCTGAAGAGTTATCAATAACGGTTGTACCAACTGCTGCAAATTTTGGAGCCCACTCTAACGAAGTAGAACCACCAGCGGAAAACATAGCAATATCTGGTTTTGCTGCCACAGCATCGTCCATTCCAATAACGGTATACCCTTTCCCGTTATACTCAATTATTTTACCAACTGATCTTGGTGATGCCACCAACAAAAGTTCATCGTAGTTTAATTTTCTTTCTTTAATAACTTTTAACATTTCCTGTCCCACTAACCCTGTGGCACCCACTACTGCAATTTTCATAACTAATACACTTTTTTAATATTTCACAAAAGTAGTATATTTTGTTTATGGTTTCATCAGAGATTAAGTGGAAAATAAATTTATCCTACAGATTGTAATTTCTTTCACGAAAAAACTTAACACTTTCTTTAACGCCACTTAAGTAGATATCTTTTGCATCTGATGTTTTAATCTTTAACCCCATAATAAACACTATCTTATTGAACTCGAATGTACTTCCATAATTGGTGATGACTTTCACTTTTCCTTTGTCTACTGTTCCTTCCAGAGTAGCCGAGGAACTGAGGTAAACGGTACAACTTTGAAGTATGGCAGTAGCTAATAGCACTATGATAATTCTTTTATTTTTCATGTTATTATTTTTTAAAACATGTACACAAACCAAGATACGCTAAGTAATTATTTTTGATTATTAGGGTAAACAACCTCCACCCACCCATAAACATTTGAATACTGCTATCCAAAGTTCTAACTGATCCCCAGTTTCATCAAAATCAAAAATATTATTGAGAATAATTGCACCTATAATAGTACCAGCCGAAATGCCAATAACAGTTATCAAAATGCGCGTGCGTCTTTTTGATTTCTTGGCATCTAAAGTATAAACCGCTATATCATCGTCTGAAAATATTTGCAGAATACTATCACTTTTTACGTTATTATTGATAAATCCATAATAGACACTATCTCTGCGTTCAATCTTTTCGAACAGGATTGTGCTGCCATAATTGGTAATTACTTTTACCTTCCCTTTGTCTGTAGCCTCCCCTATGGACACGGAGGGCTTATTATAAACCGAACAACTTTGAAGTATGATAACTGCTATTATGATAATTACTATTTTAGTATTTTTCATAATATCATTTTAAGTATTAATGCCTTCTAGTATTAAAACCAAACGTTAAACTTACTCTTACCCCTGTGGATTGACCTCCTTCTAAAGAATTGTTGACCGAAGGAACAACAGATAAATTAATTGGAAAAACCATTTTCCCAGACTGGATTGACCCTCCTGCTGCGAACACCATTCCAACACCTGCCAACGACAGGTTGGGGCCAATACCGAACTCAGCTCCGTTTTTGCCTCTAATACCAAAAAGCATACTAGCACTTGGTAAAAACAGACCTTTCTCAATTCCTCCAACTAGTAAAACCCATTCTACCAAACCCGATATTCCTTCTGGAGAAGAAAAAATGCGTGCTTCAAATTGCCATCCGAATTGGGTAATGAAAGGGGAGTAATTGTTTTCAGCTAATCGATCTTTTGATGAGCCATTACCAAGTACAGTAAAGCCTAATCTAGGGCCATTATATTTAATTCGATCATACCCTAGCTCTTCTTCAATATCAATATTTTGGATATTATTAGATGGCGGTTTCTTTGTTTCGATCTGTTCTGAAAATAAATCTTTAATTCCGTTTTCATATTTTATCATAAATAATTCCGACTTTGAAATGGTATATAGAGGTCCATCAATATTGTCGTACCTTTTAAATTTAACCTCCAAAGATGTTATTTCGATAACTTTTACTTTTACTTCATCTCCATTTTTATAAACGAGGCTGTCTTGACCATAGCAAAAAGCAGTTATTAGCAGAGCTAATAGCGGAGTAATTATTTTCTTTTTCATGATTGTTGTATGTTTAAATTATTTATAAATAAATTATCTTGTTACCCATGAAACACCCTCAGAGAGTGTTCCATCGTTTTTTCCAGCTATGTCATAGGCGATAATGCCATCCTTCCCCTCATCAAAATCCCAATAACTAATAAGACCTGTCTCATCTCCATTTGGTGGTTGATTCATAATGTTCTCAATCTCAGATTGAGTCAATGCGATGTTCCAAATACTCATGTCATCAACAATGCCTGGAAAGTTTCCAGCATCTTTCGTACAACTTCCATATGCTGGTATGTTTAATGATAAATCATAAAAATTCGGAATAATATCTCCTGCACCCCGAGATTCATAGTCTCCTGGAATTCTTTTTCCATTAGCATAAATGTTTGCCATAGAAGTCGAGCCATCATAGACAAAAGTGAGGTGTGACCAACGACCAATGGGCAATAAATAATCGTGAATCCAGTACCTGATGGGGCCGCCAACAGTAGCTATTGACCAAGAGAATTTTCTATCTTGTTCAAGAATTACATCATATCCGGATAAGCTAACCCACGAAAAACCTTTATTAATTAAACTACGCCAATTGTTTTCACTACTACAGTTAACATCTTTCGATAAAAACAACCACATCGATATCGTTATTGCACCACTTGGATTTAAACTCTCATTATTATTAAATCGAACATGACCCGTCTCGCCATCAAACTCAAGAGCGAAATTTGCAGGATCAATTTTGTCTTTTTTACAACCAGATATTACTGAAATGTTTATTAGACAAAATAGTATCATCAATTTAGGGTGATATATTTTCTTTTTCATAGCAGTGAATTATTAAATTGAAATTTATGATTAGTGATTTTTAGAGTTTCACTATGTGCTACTCTAGCCATTTTTTCGAATACTTTATTATAGCAAAGGTGTTCATCACTATTGAAGTAGTTCTTACTAATCTTTCTTTTGATTCCAGTATTAGCGTCCATTTTTATTATTTTCATAATGTTTAATTTTAAAATGTTTTGCTTACTACAAACTCTCTGATGACACTCCCTTGAGCATAGGGGTCGGAATTCGTTATACTTCTATTTACAGTTCAAAGATTGGAGCATTAGGCTGGATTAAATAATCGAATTATTAATCATTAATTCACTGTTGTTTATTAATGTTATTTATATAATTTTTATTTTATCCATCATATTATTATATAGGTATATATATCAAATAGAACCACATTATTATTATTTTATAATATTTTATTTCAAAAAAAATTAAATTTTATTGAAATAAAATAAATAACAAGACACGCGAGAGTTTTTTCAAGAAGAGAGTAAAGATGTGGCTGACGAAATCTATAAGAATTCCACAACTTATAATGTGCTGAAATATAAGCGACCTAATAGATTGGCAGTACTCTAAAGCAAGTCTAGTATTACCTAGAGTCGGATTTATTGAACAATTGAGAAAAGATATTCCATATTTTGATTTAATTCTCTATTAAATCAAGTTGATAACATACACACCTTATATATATTACAAAACTACTATATTTAGTTTTTAAAATCATGCCTATTTTAACTAATGATGAAAAAATTACTCTTTGCTTATTTTTTTCTAATACAATTTTTTGGCCTAGCACAATTCACAGATCAATTTTCTGATGGTGAGCTAACGACAAATCCATTATGGAGTGGAGATGTAACTAATTTCACCGTAAGTCTCGACTCTTTACGAAGTAATGGACCAGCTGCAACAGCTTCTATCTATTTATCCACGCCTACTACATTAATTTATAACACCGTTTGGGAGTTTTCCATAAAGTTAGACTTTGCACCAAGTGCCTCCAATCAGGTAAATGTTTATTTAGTAGCTGATAATGCTACGCTTACAACAGCACTAAATGGGTATTATATTTCCATTGGACAAGCAGGAGATGATCAAATAAAATTGTACAAACAGACGGGGAATACTTCTATTCTTTTGTTCACAGGAAGTTCATTATTTACTACTAGCCCTGTAAAAACAAGAATTAAGGTGGTTAGAGACAATGTCGGAAACTGGGAAGTATTAGCAGATAACACTGGAGGGGTGAATTTTGTAAGTGAAGGTGCTGGTTTTTTCGATGACACTTTTCAAACCACCTCTTTTTTTGGTGTGGTGTGTAATCACACCAGTACAAGAAAAGATTTGTTCTATTTCGATGATTTTTCTGTCGCTTCTTTGCCAGATACAAATCCTCCTTCGGTGATGAATGCGAATGTGATTTCGTATACGGAAATAGATGTAATATTTGACGAACCTATTAGTACTACAACAGCCGAGTTGATTACGAACTATACCGTTAACGGAAATATTGGAAATCCTGTGTTGGCAATTGTAGACGGGCTAGATAATACAATCGTTCATCTCACTTTTCCTGTAGCATTTACAAATAATACAGGCTATGTGTTGACCACCCAAAACATTGAAGACATTAACAGTAATGTGATGCCGATATCAAACACTAATTTCACTTTTCTCATCCCAGACATTGCTGCAATTGGCGATATCATTATCAATGAGTTTATGGCTGACCCAAATCCTCCTATTGGCTTACCAGATGCTGAATTTGT
>JAOUKH010000037.1 GCA_029882685.1 Cyclobacteriaceae bacterium | reverse complement strand
AAATCATTTGAGCCACTTAATAACTTAGGGAACATATACTTCCATCAAGAGAAATACAACCAAGCACTAGACTACTATTCTTTATCATTGTTAATAGAACAAGAGTCCAATAATTTGTCTGGACAGGCATATACACAAAATAATATTGGTGCAGCTTATTTTAAATTAGAAAACTATCAAAAGGCGGAAGAACATCAGTTAAAAGCATTAGAATTAGCTTTAAAAATTGATGGTAAACCTATATTAAAATCAATATACAAATCTCTGTCTGAAACCTATTATAAACAAAAACGATTAGAAGACGCTTATCAAACATTGCTAAAATATGATCAAGCAAAAGATTTTGTTTATAATGAAGAAAGTAGCAGAAAATTAGCCAGGCTTGAGTTGGCTATTGAATTAGAAGAAAAAGAAAAAGAAATTGAAATCAACCAAAAAGAAAATGCCATCAATACTTTAGAAAATAAAAATAACCGAAGCTTTATCATCATTTTTATGATGGGTGGAATACTTCTTATGGCTTTCCTATTTATTGTTTATAGTCTTCGCAAAGATAATAAAACTACATACCTGAAATGACACGTAAAGAAGCTAAAGAAATTTTACTTTCTATGACCAGTGGAGAAAGTTTACTTCGGCATGCCAGAAGTGTAGAGCTGGTGATGGAAGATTATGCTGATCGTCTTAAACAAAACACTGAAGATTGGGCTATTGCAGGAATGCTTCATGATGCAGATTATGAAGCATACCCAGATGAACACCCAAATAGGATAGTTAAGTTATTAGAAGAAAAAGAAGAGTTTGAAATTGCTCATGCCATTTCAGCACATTATACTAAATGGAATGTGCCATATAACACATTATTAGATAAAGCTCTTCTGGCATGCGATGAACTTACAGGGTTTATCATTGCGTGCTGCCATGTACGACCTGATGGAATAAATGGTCTTACCCCAAAGTCGGTTAAGAAAAAATTAAAACAGAAAAGTTTTGCTTCTAAAGTTGAACGTGATGAAATTAAAATTGGATGTGAACTATTAAATGTTGAAATTACCACACATATTCAAAATATTATTGATACACTTACCAAACATAGCGAAGAACTTAAGATTGGGTAGAATAGCAATATTTATAATATTATTCTATTATTCATATACTTCTACTGCACAAATTATAGTGTACAACCAAAGATACCAGGTGGAGAATATGCCTCAGCCAAAAAGTTTTACCAGTTACAATGCTTTTGCAATTCCTGATGAAACTTTAAATACAGCTATAGGCAAATATAACTATTACAGAAGATATCACAGGATCACAGGAAACCCAGTTCCTATCTTTAACAGAGAAGGAGTAAATACCTCTATTGGTTTTGGATATGCCACAGATCGACTGAATGCTAATACATCTTTGGTTCAAAATAAGAACCAAGCCGTTTGGACACAACTTTACTCCACAGGATCCATTGGAGATAATTATTATTGGCGAGGAGTATATGCTGTGGGTTCATATTCTGAAAATATTAAATTAAAGAATTTAAATACTTATAAACATACTGTATTAGCTCAATTTGGGCGAAAATGGAGTCCTAATTTTGCTACTAGCATTGGAGTTCTTATACTATCCAATTTTGATGATCCTAAATTTATACCAACTGCACATATCTCCTATTCTACTGGAAAATGGGTAATTGATGCTGCTCTGCCTAATAATGTTAATATTCGTTACATCCAAAATAAAAAATTACACTTTCTGGTAACCAATACATTGAGCCGAAGAAGCTATTATAACATCAATGACCAATTGTCTTACAAATACACCATTAATGAAGTAGGTTTTCAGGCTGAAGTTAAAATTTTAGGTGTTCTATGGGGGGAATTGTCTGTGGCTAAACCTTATGGACTAAAAATGGAGCTTCAGAACAAAAGTATTTATAATGAAATAGGAGAAGTTAGTCAATTATTAGGCATCAATGTTGGGCTTTTTATCAGATTTCAACAGGTATATGAAGAATAGAGGAATTTCTGTATTCTAATTTAACTCAATAAAAACTGTAAATCACTACTCTCCCACACCTTGCTTATTTTCTTTCCATATTGAAAAATTTTAGCAGGTTTATCTCCTATCAAACGAATAGAATTTCCTTCTTTCCATAATATGCAACCTTCCTGCAACCCTATTACTTTCACATCACGATTTACTTCTATGTATTCATTAAGCCGATCCATTCTACTTTCCCCACCATGGTTGGGTAAAGTATGCTCTGTATAATGAGGGTTGATTTGAAAAGGTATTAGGTTTAATGCTTCAAAAGTAGGAGGTTGAGAAATAGGCATATCATTAGTAGTCATCAGTGTAGGACATGACATATTGCTTCCTGCACTCCAACCAATATATGGAGTGCCTTTTTTCACTTTCTCTCGAATAATTTCCACAATGTTATTATCATACAATTGTTTTAACAGTTCAAAAGAATTACCTCCCCCTACAGCAATTGCTTCAGCATTTTCAACTGCTTCTACAGGATTTTCAAATGTATGAATTCCTTGTATATCACAACCAACATCTACTAATGCCTCCCCTACTTTTTCTGTATATTCATCATAACTGATAGTTACAGCAGCATAAGGAATAAACAATATTCGATTAACAGAAGAACCAATAAACTCCTTTATTGTTCCTTTAGCATATTCAAAGTAGGACTCTTCGTAATTTGTTGAATTACTCAGCAATAATAGCCTACCCATAATTTTATCTTGAACTGATTAACAACAGAGAAGAAGCAACTACCATTAGCCAAAACTTATACTGTTCTAACGCTTTTATTACAACAATATCCATATGCATTAAAACCATTAATGCCACAATAATAATGGCTGCCATTTTTAGTATTGATCTAGTTTTATTATTCATTATATTTTTTGTTGGTTAAAAAGCCTAAATATAATGGATCATCTTCAATCGTCAAATCAAAATTTATTACCTTCGCACGAAATTAATACATGGCAGAATTAGGTGACGATATAAAACACGCAAAAAGGCTATTAGATCAAAATAAATTAGTTGCTATTCCTACAGAGACTGTGTATGGGCTAGCTGCAAATGCTACTAACTCTGCTGCTGTAACACAAATTTTTAAAACTAAAAAACGCCCTTCATTCGATCCACTTATTATTCATATACATTCGTTTGAGCAGTTAAGCGAGTATATAATCAATATTCCTGAAAAAGCTAAACTTTTAGCAGATCGATTTTGGCCTGGAGCTCTTACTCTTTTACTACAAAAAAAAGATATTATTCCTGATATTGTAACTTCTGGCTTAGATACTGTTGCAATTCGGATTCCAAATCACCCATTAACTTTAGAATTATTAAAATCGATTAGTTATCCACTAGCTGCTCCTAGTGCCAATCCATTTGGCTATATTAGTCCTACTACGGCAATACATGTAAACGATCAGTTGGGAAATAATATAGATTATATTCTTGATGGGGGAACGTGTGAAGTGGGAATAGAATCGACAATAATTGGTTTCGATAATGATCATCCAACTGTACACCGATTAGGGGGTGTTAGCATCGAAAAAATAGAATCTATAATTGGTAAGGTAGATGTAAAAGCACTTTCATCGTCTAATCCAGTTGCACCAGGAATGCTCCAAAACCATTATTCTCCTAAAAAGAAACTTATTATTGGTGACATTGATGAGTTATTACAAAAACATAATAATGTTGGAGTAATAAGTTTTCAGAAAGATTACAAAGTACAGCATCAAATACAACTATCAAAAACTGGAAACTTAGACGAAGCTGCTCAGTGCCTTTTTGGTGCTTTGAGAAAATTAGATAATGAAAATATCTCCATCATAATTTCGGAGTATGTGCCAAATCATGGATTAGGTAGAGCTATCAATGATAGACTAAAAAGGGCAGCAATAGAACAATAAATATCATAAATTACACAGAAAATATAATACCCATGAAAACCATCGACAACATCAATTTTAGTGAAAAACGTGCATTAATTAGGGTCGATTTCAATGTGCCTTTAAATAGTGATTTTGAAATTACAGATGATACAAGAATAAAAGCAGCTGAACCAACCATAAATAAAATCCTCAACGATGGTGGATCTGTAGTAATAATGTCACACTTAGGGCGACCAAAAAATGGGTCTGAAGATAAATTTTCTTTAAAGCATCTTGTTCCTGAACTTTCAAAACGTTTCAATCGTGATGTGAAATTTGGAGGTGATTGTATTGGTGAAGAAGCCTATACGCTTTCTTCATCTTTACAAAATGGAGATATATTGTTACTGGATAATGTTAGGTTCTACAAAGAGGAAACACAAGGTGATGAAGCTTTTGCTTCTAAACTAGCAAAACATGGAGATATTTATGTAAACGATGCCTTTGGTACGGCTCATAGAGCTCATGCATCCACTACAGTAGTTGCTAAATTCTTTGAAACAAAAGCATCAGGCTACGTAATGACTTCGGAATTAGAGAATGCAAAAAAAGTTTTGGAAAACTCAGAAAAGCCATTCACAGCAATTATGGGAGGTGCCAAAATATCTGACAAGATCATGATTATTGAACAATTACTAGACAAAGTAGATAATCTTATCATTGGAGGAGGAATGTCTTACACATTTTTTAAAGCTATGGGTGGTAATATTGGTTCTTCACTGGTAGAAGAAGATAAACTTTCTCTTGCGAAAGAACTTATTAAAAAAGCGAAAGATAAAGGTGTGAATCTAGAGTTACCAATAGACTCTATAATAGCAGATGACTTTAATAATGATGCAAATAGTGAAATTGCTATGAATGGTGCCATTCCTGATGGTTGGATGGGGCTAGATATTGGTCCACAGGCTATGGAGGTATTTTCTAAAATAATTGAAAATTCTAAAACCGTACTTTGGAACGGTCCAATGGGAGTTTTTGAAATGAGTAACTTTTCAGGAGGAACTATCAAAGTAGCAGAGTCCGTTGTTAAGGCAACTGAAAAAGGTGGCTTCTCACTTATAGGAGGTGGCGATTCAGCAGCCGCAGTAAACACACTAGGTTATGGAGAAAAAGTATCTTATGTATCTACAGGTGGTGGTGCATTACTGGAATACATGGAAGGGAAAACACTTCCTGGGGTAGCCGCTTTAGAAAATTAATTGTTACTTATTTTTATTCAAAATAATTACTACCTTAATAGTTACTGCTACTAATACAACTCTATTATGCTAGATTCCATAAAATTAGAACACTTTCGTAACCTTGTTTCATTAGCTGGTGCCGATGGAGTTATTCAAAAATCTGAACGAATTGCTTTATCAAAAATAGCATATGAATCTGGCATTCCTTTTGACAGAATGAATGTCATGATAAATAAATCAGATGAATATGTATATCTTATTCCTCAAAATGTTAAAGAACGAGATAAACAGATGTGTGATATGATATCTTTAGCATTAGTTGACGGTGAATTAGCAAAGGTGGAGTTAGATTTAATAATGACTGTAGGTCAAAAATTAGGTTTTACATCTGATGAAATTAAAAAACAAATAAAGGATCAATTGGACAATCTTTAACAACAGTTTATCCACTTTTTCTTTTTTAACACCTCATAATTCTATTATTTAAGAATTATGGGGTGCTATACAATGTTATGAACTTCTAAAATTATCTAATATTACAGCAGTTGCTACTGCTACATTTAATGACTCTGCCCTCCCAAATTTTGGTATCGTTAATTTCTTATTTACAAGACGTTCTATTTCAATACTTATTCCATTAGATTCATTACCCATTACCACCAATCCTTTTTCTATCGTTTTAGTATTATGTATATTTTCACCTTCCATAAAAGCTCCATAAATGTTACCATTATATTTTTCTAAAAAGTCTGGTAAATGAGTATAGAACATATCAACTCTTGTGAATGAACCCATTGTTGAACTGATCACTTTAGGATTGTACTGATCAGTTGTGGTTTTAGAGGCTATGATCTTATTAATACCATACCAATCGGCAATCCGAATAATAGTACCTAGGTTACCAGGGTCTCGTACATCGTCCAAAACTAATGCCAATTCATTATTCTCTATTATTAATGGTACATTAGGTTTAGTATGAGCAACTGCCAATGCCAATGAATTACTTTTGAATGAACCCAACTTTTCTATTTGTTTTTCTGTAATCAGATCTATTTTATTATTTATCAAAGTATTATTGATATGAGAATACTTCTCGAAAAATTCGTCCGTACAAAGTATATGTTCAATAATAAAATCAGATTCTATTAGTTCAAGAACACTTTTAGCACCTTCTACTAAAAATTGTTGACGTTGTTGCCTGTTTTTTTTTAATTGCAATGACTTGATATCTTTTAGTAGGGTGTTAGAAATCATTTTTTTTATTTTTGTGCTGTGAGAACAAGCAAGTTATTTTTTCTATTTTTTTTACACTCGTTATTAATGTATGGTTGCATTGGCACTCGCTACCTCAAAGATGACGAAAAGCTGCTTTTGAAACAAAAGATTAAAGTAAGTCGTCATTTTGATAATTACGAAATGGGACAATTACTTGTTCAACGTCCTAATCGAAAATTCCCAATCATAAGATTTTCTCCCTATGTGTGGTTTTACCAGTCAGGTGCTAAACATTATGATAGACAACAAATTGAATTAGAGAAAAAAGAAATAGAAAATTACTACGATTCACTAATCAATAAAACTACCAAACAAAATAAAACTACTCGTTATAACCGTAAAAAGAATAGAAAAATATCCAAAAAAGACCTTGATTTAAAAGAAGGCAACCTTTTAATGCGATGGGGCGAACCACTCGCTATTTACGACTCTAATTCTAGTTTATTATCTAAAAATAAGCTTATGCTCTATTTGCATTCTAAAGGGTATTTTGATGCTAAAGTAATGCATAAAAAAAATATTAGAGGTAAAAAAGTAACATCTAAATTTACAATAGAAGAGAAAGAACCCTATACCATAGATACAGTATATTCGATAATACAAGATGAGAGTGTTAAGTATATATTAAATAATAGAGAAAGTCTTATTAAAACAAATGAGAATTATGATCAAAAAATATTGAGAAATGAACGTGATGATATGACCAATTATTTAAAGGATCAGGGTTATTATGATTTTAGCAGACAGTATATTCGTTTTGAGGTTGACACAACATTAGGTAACAAACAAATAGCACTTCGGTATTTTATACAAAATCCATCAAATGAAATTAAACATAAACAATTTGTAATTGATAGTGTGAATTTCACTACTGATGCACATATAAATTCGCTACCAGATAGCATGAGACTTAATGAAGGGTATAATAAAATCAACTATCAGGCATATGAAAAAGTATATAAACCTAAAATATTAGATAGAAGAATATTTTTATACCCTGATAACTTATATAGTCGCTCTAATACATTTAGCACACAAAGGCAACTTGCTAACCTAGATGTTTTTAAGTTTATAAATATCAATTACGATTCTACTGGGGGGAAATTTATTGCCAATATATTTACTCGCCCATTACCTAGGTATCAATGGACAAATGAATTTGGCGTGAATGTAACGCAAGGTTTTCCTGGCCCTTATTACAATACCACTTTTAAGAAAAGAAATATTTTTAAAGGATTGGAGAATTTCGAAATAAATGGAAGAATTGGATTTGAAGGCGTTATTTCGGCTGATGATGCTGACGATGTATATGCTAGTTTTGAGACTGGAATAAATGCTTCACTTATTTTTCCGCAATTTGTAATACCATTTAGCCGTCAATTGCTTTCACGAATAGGATCTCAAAATCCTAAGACTCGATTTACTGTAGGTTATTCGCTTACTGACAGACCTGAATACAAACGGAACAACGTAAACTTCTCCTCAATATATACTTGGCAAAAGAAAGAACACACTATTTATAGTCTCTCAGCAGCAGATTTAAGCATTATTAATTCTGAATTACATCCTGATTTCAGAAAAAGATTAGATGATTTAGAACAAAGTGGGAGCAACCTATACAAATCCTTTCAACCATCGTTTGTAAGTAGTGTAATTATGCAAGCAAGTAGAAGTTTCAATAACTATGGTTATGACAAAGCAAAATCAGCTTACTTACGAGTACTTGCTGAAAGTGGTGGAGCTTCTCATTTCATTGTCGATCAAAAAGTATATGAAGATAAAAATTTAGAAACGTATCAATTTTTAAAATTTAATATTGATTTCAGACGCACACGACCTTTAATTAATCAGGCAACTGTAGCTTACCGAATTAATGCAGGAATTGCTATCCCTTATAGTAATAATAATGCTTTACCATATGAGAAGTACTTTTTTGCTGGAGGAAGTAACGGCATACGAGGATGGAGACCTAGGCGTCTTGGGCCTGGCTCTTATAACCATTTTGATCCTGAAACTAATAGTATTTCCTATCAATCTGAACAACAAGGTGAAATGCTATTAGAGGCAAGTTTAGAATTCAGACAAAACTTATTCGGGTTTGTTGATTGGGCATATTTTATTGATGCAGGAAATATTTGGACAATCGAAAATGAACAAAATAGACCTGGTAGTAATTTTGAAGCCGATCGCTTTTATCAAGAAATTGCTATAGCCTCGGGGTTTGGCATTCGTTTCGACTTCACCTTCCTTATCATTCGGTTCGATGCTGGTTTAAAAGTTTACGACCCTGCTAGACCGTTAGGTAAACGGTTTATTCTAAGTGAAGGACATAATGATGCTCCTTATAATGATTACATAAAAACAGAACCTATAATATTAAATATAGGGATTGGATACCCTTTTTAATCTGGATACAGTGAAGTGAAGACCATTTTTGTTAATTGAGTAGGAAAATATTCACTTCATACCTGTTACTATAGCATCAATATTTCTTCTGAAATAAAGTTTTAAAGGAGAGATTCTATGTTGATGAGCAGTAAGAATTGTTCCATATATTTGTGATAAAACCACGTTCATTAGGTCATTAGTATCTCCTCGTTTAGTAATCTCTCTATAAAAAATAGCTTCTAGCACAAAACCTTCTATAAACTGCTCAATTGATTTAATCTCAATATTATCTAAATTATCTTCTTTAGGAAAAAGGAGCTTACGTTCTTCAATTTTTACAGTAGATGGTTTCGGAATTTTTTCCATTGTAGCTATATACCCCATTAGACTAAGTATTAATCCAGGGTGAGCTTCATATTCTTCACTCAATTCATCAGTAAGGTAATAAATTCCTTTCAGACCTTCTCGGGGATCATTCTTTAGTGATACAGCTAATTTCAAACACCAAATACGGAAATAATAAAGTAAAATATCCTCCTTCTGAGGAAAGTATTTAAACAAAGTTACTTTAGATATCTTTACTCTTTTACATAATTCTGCAACATATAAATCTTTAAAACTACCTTTACCAATTAGGAATTTTGTTTCTTTTAGGATTTTAGTTTTTATCCTAGCTGCTTTGATACTTCGTATTTTACTCAAGAATTTTATATTTACCTGAGTAAAGGTAGCTAATTCAGTAGTAATATAAAATTAAACATCTGCTAAAAATTAATTCCTATTAAAAATATTGCTCTTCCCATTTTTCTAGTGATTTCTGTTCCCGATTGTGGGTAAATAGAATCGTTATACCAAAAATTATTATAATATATTTGTGGTTCAGAAGTTACATCCTGCATTTGAAAACCACTCTTGCAGAATAAATTAACTCCATCTATTTCCCATTCATACCCAAAACCAACCCCCATATTTATTCCTTGATTCTTGGTATCAACTCCATAAGAACGTTTTTTAAAAGGAACACAAAAACCACCTTGAGCATATATAAAAATTGAATTTTCTGAATTGAATGCATTATATTTTAACTCAAAAAATACAGGTGCTGTAAATAAATGTTCATAATCATCTACACCAACACCTATTCCTGCAACAATTTTATTTATCTTAATTCCCGTTACATAACGAGTTGAAAGCCTTCCTGTCAATCCTGAATTTGTGTCAAACACCATCCCCATTCTTGCAGAATTGACCCATTTGACATCAATGCTTTTTATTGAATCAATATCTTGGGAGTTTGCACTAGTCAAAAAACACCATATCAATAATGTTATCAATATTATCTTATTGGCTTTCATATTAATTATCTGCAACGGTTCTTATTTCACTAAGTAGTACAATACTTTCCAAATTGGTATAATCATATTGAAAGAGTCCATCCTCTCCTATCATCATTAATACATTATTAAATGGAATAACATCCAGTGCATGAATATTAGGATATTGTGCTTTTAAATTATTTCCTAGGGCATGTATATCTGAAGCATCGTATATTTTGAGCCCTGCTTGACCATCGCAAATAAATAATGCATTACCATCTATACCCAGACCATGTGGGTTATACATTGGGTATATTTCTTCAAGTTTTGGGTTTACTATATCACTAATGTTAATTACCTCTAGCTGATTAGAAAATCCACCACAGGTATTCCCAGAACGAAGTGTTACATAGGCATAATCTCCTTGTACCACCACTGGATCACAACTAGTCATGTGCTGATAGAGTGTAAGTAGTTCTGGATCAGCAGGGTTAACATTATCATAGATGTACATTCCATTATTTGCTCCTATAAATAATTTATTGCCATAAGGAAATAAGGTTTCGATACCCCAACCTATATATTCTTTAGAATGAACTAATGGTGTTGACAAATTTGAGATATTAATTATAGTTAAATCACTTTGATCAATAGTGTATAAATAATTATCATAAATTGTGAATGTAGCCATAGAACCGCCAATCCCTGCGCTTGTACTTGGTGCCGAAGCAGAAATTTTTGTTCCTGATGCTAAAGCATAACCACCTACATTATCATATAATATTCCTTCCCTATAATTGGGAAACAACTGGTCACAATCCGATTCATACACTTCTACATTCTCTACAAGTTTCCAGTCGGTAACTACCCCTAATTCAGAGTCTATATAAAAACCATAACTATTATAATCACTAAAAATTTCGTCCAGTCTGTTAACTTCTTTAATTGATTCGGGATTACTTATATCGAGTACAACCAAATCAACATAACTATCTACATATAAAAAATTACCTTTAGCTGACAAGGAAAAATTACCTGGAATGTTGATGAAAGATATGTTAATAGGATTAGATGGATTTTGATTGTTAATCACATGCAAACCTTCACCAGGCTCATTAATGTAGATATAATTATCTTTTAGATATAATTTGCCTAGTTGTTTAAGATTACGTGGTTCTTCACTTTTTACGGCTGAACGAAGATCTTCTAGAGAAGTATATACTGGCTCATAATAAGCATATACATTTTTTGTTTCACAAGTATCTATGCAACCTTCCAATATCATGCTTACCAGTAATAGAACTATAATAAATAAAATTGCATGCAACCCTGTTCTTTCTCTTGGTCCAATTTTTTTAAGAATATTATTCATGATTGAAATATGTTTTTGTCAACAATAAATTTCTATATCAATGACACTATTATCTCCAAATAGGTTGGAACACATATCAATAATAATATTGAGAAGAGTAGTAATACAGACAATTACTACAATAGATATTTAAACTTAAGACCTAACATAAAAGAAGTAGGGCGACTATTGAAATTAGCATCTTGTTTCGTAATTCTGCTCAATGAAATTCGATAACCAGGATCAATTGCTAAGACATAATTTTCACTCCATGAATAATAAATTTCGCCTCCAAGTAGTGCATTAAAATTTATTGGTCGGTATGGAGAATCGTCTCCATTTTTTTGTATAGCTGATGCATACTCACCAGATAGATCCTTTAATGTATTATTCAAAAACACGTCTACGGATACTCCTGATGAAATCAAAATCCCGATTTTTCTATCCATCACTGTATAACCAAGAGATATTGGCAGTGACACATATTCATAACTGTTCAATAACTCATATGTAGTAGTATTTTGAAGACTAGCATATGAAAAATCATC
This sequence comes from Cyclobacteriaceae bacterium, assembly GCA_029882685.1. Taxonomy (GTDB): domain Bacteria; phylum Bacteroidota; class Bacteroidia; order Cytophagales; family Cyclobacteriaceae; genus JAOUKH01. The sequence continues at coordinate 10,850 of JAOUKH010000037.1, read as the reverse complement.
ACTGTTGTTCTTTCTTAAAAAAGCTTCGGGTTGTTGACTTGTATTTGAAGTCAAATTGGAAGATGCTTCAGACGAATATTTCGCATACTCTACTCCACTTTCGATTAAGAATTTTTTAGTAATAAACTTTCCAAAATCTACACTAAAATTATATGCAAAAGAAGGTGTTTCAGTAGCTTCATTTGCTGTAATATCTGCAGTTGTACCTACATACAAATTAGGATCTGATGTTATATTTTCAGAAGTAAACAATGCATTACCTAAATCTCCTGAGCCAACATTTGGATTAAAACTACCTCCTCCCACTGATACTCCTGCCCACATATTTCTATTTTTCTTCTTATTATATTTAAACAGCTCTTCTAAATCAGGTATTTTTTGCATATAAATATCTGTATTCAATTGAGCTAATATTTCAACTGAATCTATAATAGATAAATATTCAACTTCATCTATTACATCTATATTTAATTCTGCTTTCTCTGATCTATTTTTATTAACACTAAGCAAACTCGACTCCTTTTCATTCTGATTACCTTCAAATAATAAAGTTTTATCATAATCAGTAAAATCGTTGGTATGATTTTCCATTTTAACATTAGTCGATTTAATAGATTTATTACTTTTATACTTGCTAGATATATGAACTGCGACAGCCTCATTAGTTGCATTGATTTCTTTTAACTCGTCATCAACTACATTAGTCGAAACACTTTCTTCTCGTTCAGAATTAGAATTATAATCTATACTCTTAATTTTGTTACTTAACTGGGTAGAGGGATTTGAATTCGCCTGAATATCATTATTGAAGGAATTTTCATATTCCAAATTAGTAATTGCTAATTCATTTTCTACAATAGAGTTACTAGTGAAATAATTATACCCATACACAGCAACCATTAATAAAATTATTACTGATGCAGCTGCTCCAAACCAACGCCAATAAATCACTTTGTTCCTTTGCTTATTGGCTTCCATTATAGCAAGTTCAGCTTTTATTTCACTCCAAACTTTATCAGAGGGTTTATCTTGTACTCCATCAAAAATGGAGTTCCATTCATTTTCAAATTTACCTCGCTCTTTCATAACTCAATTTCTCTTCATGTTCTATCATTTTTCTCAACAAGCTTTTTGCTCTAGAATACTGCGACTTAGAGGTTCCTTCTGAAATATGGAGCTTTTCAGCAATTTCCTTATGTGAATACCCTTCTATAGCAAATAAATTAAAAACAACTTGGCAACCTTCTGGCAAAGATTGAATCATAGCTAACAATTCCTTAAGATGAAACCTTGAAAGCGAAAAATCTCCATCATTCTCATTTTCTAATTCTTTAACATCTGTCATTGGAAACATATACAACTTGCTCCTTTGGCTATTTAAAGCAGTATTAATAACAATCCTTTTCACCCAAGCCCCTAAAGTGGAATCACCTCTATATTGTTCAATATTTTTAAACACTTTAATAAAAGATTCCTGCATTATATCTTCTGCTTCAAGTTGGGATTTAGAATAACGTTGACAGACCACATACATTGATCGTGAAAAAAGGGCATAGATTTTCTCTTGAGCATTTCTATCCCCATTCTTGCATTGTTCTACAAGTTGCTTTTCTATATCCATCAAAAGTGTTACACTCGCATAATAAAGACACGACAAATTTGTTTTAAGTTGGAATGTCGTATCAAAAAATTATAATATTGACAAAATTTCAATGTTTTAATAACCTATGAAATACTATTTTCTTTATTTATTAACTATAGTTTCAGCATGTGTACCTATTCAAAGTAATTACACATCATCATCTTATAACTCTGTTAATATTGACTTTACAGATAAAATATATGATAATAATATTAAAACCGTTCAATTATACCCTACTAATAATATATCAGATCAAACCTCTCCCTCTGTTATAAACATATTAAATGATAATCTTGTTCTAGAATTTGATGAAATGGTGGAGGATGCCAATACATACAATGCGAAAATTTATAATTGTACAGCTAACTGGAAGAGGTCAAATGTAAGTGCCATTGAATATTTGTACGAATACAACGAATTCGATATTCAAGAATACGAATACTCCTTGGATACTGATTTTCCGTACGTACATTATCGTTTTAATGTACCGAAGGTAAAAACATCAGGAAATTATCTACTAGTAGTATATAGAAATGGTAATGAAAATGAAGTAATATTAACAAAACGTTTCATGGTTTTCGAAAACAAGTTAGACATAATACCTGCACAAACTATTAACGGTTTGGTTAATCTATCAAGAAAAAATCAGCAAATTGAGTTTTTTGTCAGGTACAAAAATTTCCCAATTGACAACCCTCGCGAATCTATAAAAGTTCAACTTCGTCAAAACAACAGATGGGATAATTTATTACACGGTATACGCCCCTCATTTATAAGAGAAGATGTTAATGAGTTAGAATACAGGTTTATAAACAACTCGGATTTATTTAAAGGAGGAAATGAGTTTCGTTTTTTTGATTTTAGGTCAATTAAGTATCCAGGATACAGGATTAAGAGTATTGTGAGAGAAAACAACGAATATCACGTTCAAGTTGCAAATGACAAAATGAGAGCAGATTTGGCATACTCACAATACAGAGATAAAAATGGTAAGTATTTTATTTTTAATCAAGACTTCGATAATTCAGCTTCAAGCTCAAATTATGCAAAGGTTAATTTTTTTCTTTCTGATAAAAAAATGCCTAGTAATGCGCAAATCTACCTTTTTGGCTCATTAACTAATTATGAACTCTCTCCACAATACCAGTTAAAGCATAACGAGAATAAGAAATCTTATGAATTAGAAGTGCTGTTAAAACAGGGACATTACGATTACCAATATTACTATTCTAATGATAGTACTGACTATAACTATATTGAAGGAAATTATTTTGAAACAGAAAACGAATACGAAATTCTAGTTTATTATCGTCCTTTTGGAGCAAAAACTGATTTGCTAATTGGTTATAAAGTATTGTAAGTTACTCATCTTTAAGCTCGTATGCTTTCACTTTTCTTTCTTGCTTTATATGTTTGTCCAAAGCAAGATCAACCATACCAAACCCTTTATTTGCTAAATATCCTATTCCACTATTAAAAAGAAACTCCTGTACTTCCTTAGCAGCAAATAAAGTGAACGGAAATGTATAACCTCTCACTTCATATTTTACATCGTTATGATATACTGGATAAATTCTTGCGAATTTCTTTTTTTCCTTAGCAAGTTTAGTAAGGTAATTAGGATCTGGAAGAATTTGAAATTTATAAAATTCAGAAATTTCGCTACTAGTATACAGCTTACTTTCCTCCATTCTTTCCATTGTGGAATCATATAATAAATCGGAAAATTCGTCCATATCAGGATGAATAAATTCTTTTGCGATATTACTCTGAAACTGAGGAGCCTTTAATACTATGGGAGAAATACATATATACTTCATTTTATCTTCAATAGAAGCTGTAGCATCTTCTTCTACGGATTCAGGAACTAATTTAAGATTCCCAACTACAATTTCTTCAAAAGTAAATAGGTGATGTAAAAAGTAGTCTAAAAATTCTTTGCTTAAACAAGAAAAAACAACTGTTACTTTAGAAGAATAAAAATGAAGTCCTTTTCGGCTTACTTTAGTTTGCCCTTTAAGTCCTGAAAAGTTATAATGTGTATAGTCAATATGTTTTTCATCTCCACCACTAACAAGCACACCTTTAAAAATTTGCGCCAATATATATTGGTGATGAAAAGACACTTCTTCTCCCCTATTTTTTAGGCTAAAAACAATTCTGATTCTCACTTGTAATAACTATACGACTCCTAAAAAAACAGGAGTAAATTAAAAAATACAACTAGGACAAACGGTGAAAAATACTAGTTGTTAATATAATTAAACATCAATATACCAAAAATATATGTAGAATCATCAAATTTAACCCAATACCTAAAGAAGTATACTTATACATTAAACCTAAAATGCATAATATCCCCATCTTTCACCACATAATCCTTCCCCTCAACAGACATTTTTCCTGCCTCCTTACACCCTTGTTCTGTTTTATATTTCTCATAATCAGGCAGTTTAATGACTTCTGCTCGTATAAAACCTTTTTCAAAATCAGTATGAATAACACCTGCAGCTAATGGAGCTTTCCAACCATTCACAATAGTCCACGCTCGAACTTCTTTTTCTCCAGCTGTAAAATAAGTAATAAGATTAAGCAAAGTATACGATGCCTTTATCAATTGATCAAGTCCAGATTCATTTAATCCATATTCAGATAAGAACACTTTACGTTCTTCCACATCTTCTAGTTCAGCTATCTGAGCTTCAATAGACGCTGATACTATTACTATTTGTGCTTCTTCTTCTTTTATATCTTCCTTAAGTGCTTTTACATGTTCATTTCCTGTACTGATAGATGCTTCATCAACATTTGCAACATAAATAACAGGTTTATCTGTTAGTAAATGTAATTCTTCAATAGCCTCTTTTTTATCATCTACATCCATATCAACAGTTCTGATATTATTACCTGCCAATAATGCCTTCTGATATTGTTCAAGCACTGCTAAATTTTTCTTAGCTTTTGCATCTCCAGTTTTAGCAATTTTCTGAATTTTACTAATTTTCTTTTCAACAGAATCAAGATCGCGCAACTGTAATTCAGTATCAATAATTTCTTTATCTGTAACTGGATTAACCCTTCCATCTACATGTACAATGTTATCATCATCAAAACAACGTATTACATGGACAATGGCATCCACTTCACGAATATTAGCCAAAAATTGATTGCCTAAACCTTCTCCTTTACTAGCTCCTTTTACTAATCCAGCAATATCAACAAACTCCATAGTGGTAGGTAATACACGCTCAGGACTAACCAATCCTTCTAGAACCTGAAGTCGATGATCAGGAACTGATATTACACCTACATTTGGCTCGATTGTACAAAAAGGGAAATTAGCTGCTTCAGCTTTATTATTAGATATTGCGTTGAATAGAGTGGATTTACCAACATTTGGTAAACCTACGATACCACATTTTAATGCCATTAATTTAGTTATCTACAGTTTTACAATTTCATATTGCTTATAACCTCCATATAATTCCTGAAATGACACTCGAATAATAGTGTAAACAGGAATAGCAGCAATCATACCTGGAATGCCTGCTAGAGAAGCACCTGCAAATATACTTATAAAAATTTCTAATGGGTGTGCTTTTATACTTTTAGAGAAAATCAGTGGCTGAAATAACAAGTTATCGCTAATCTGTACTACTGAAAATACCGAACTTATTTTAAGAATCAGAATTAGGTAATCATTCATACTATTAAAATCATTTCCAACAGAGATACCAACCAAAATTCCAAAAGTAGCACCTAATAATGGGCCTAAATATGGAATAATATTTGCTACTGCGGCAAAAACAGCTATGGTCATAGCATATTTAACACCTAAAATACTTAGTCCTAAAGAAGCTAAAGAAAAAACAGCTACCATTTGAATAATCAAACCAATTAAATAATTAGATAATAGCTTTTCAATCTTATTAAATGCTACCATTGATATTTCAAAGTATTTATTGGGAATTATTGAAGCAAATTTCATTTTGATATCACCCATCTCATATAAAAAAAAGAAGGTGATGAACAATACCGCCATACTTCCTACAAATAGATTTCCAGTAATGGAAACTACGCTGTTTAGGATGTTGGAAAATCTAATATTTACCACAAGTTCTTTAAAATTAGCTTCTAGCTGAGCTAATAAATACCCTGGGTCTACTTCCAATACTCCTTTATCAATTAAAAACAGTTCAAAACTTGAAATTGGTGTAGTTATCCTTTGAAACAATAGATCATAATTCAATGATCCTAATATTGCAACCTGCTCTTTAACTAAAGGAACAAAAAGTAATATAAATAGAAGTATAACACCACAAAAAATAGAAAATGAAACAATAATAGCTACAATTTTTGGTAATTGTAGATTAAAAAAGCGTGCATTACTAAGGTATTTGGTAAGAGGTCGGAGTATAGCAAAAATTACTATTGAGATAATAATATATAGCACTATACTTGAAAATTTCCAACTTAGTACCCCAAACAGAATAAGAAATACAGTTAATTTTATAGCTAACGAACGATGCAAAGTAGATTGTTTTTACCTAATAAAAATAAAAGTTACAAAAAAAGCCCACGTAATTACGTAGGCTTTTCTAAAATATTTTTTTAAAAAAAATGGTTTAATCCCACTTTAATTCTGTATTAGATCCTTTTTCTGAGGTTTCTGTTGACTCCACTTCTTTGTTTCTATCAAATTCTGAAAAATCAACATCAGGTAATAATTCCTCTTTCACATGTCCTACAGTATTATTTAGGGCATCTACAAATTTGTCAAAATCTTCTTTATACAAAAAGATTTTATGCTTTTCATAGGTAAAACCATCTTCCTTGTACTTTCTCTTACTCTCAGTAATGGTCAAGTAATAATCATTAGAACGAGTTGCCTTTACATCAAAAAAATACGTTCTTTTTCCTGCCCTAACTCTTTCTGAGAAAATTTCTTCTCTTTCATTTGCATTGTTCTCTTCCACAATCCTAGTTTTAAATATTATCGATAATTTTCGTTAAAAAACACGTTGTAATATAGAACAATAATTTTCACTATTGCAAATCGTTTTTAAACATTTAAGTTATTATTACGTTTTGAAGCACTAACAATACCACCCTTATGCAAATCGATTTTAATGAAATTCGAAATTATGGAAACCTAGAACTACTTGCAAAACAGCTAGTTGAAGGATTTATTACGGGATTACATAAATCTCCATACCATGGATTTTCGGTAGAATTTGCTGAACACCAACTTTACAATACTGGCGAAAGCACTAGACATATCGACTGGAAAGTTTATGCCAAAACAGATCGATTATATACAAAAAGGTATGAAGAAGAGACTAATTTAAGATGTCAAATAGTAATTGATAATTCATTAAGTATGTATTATCCATCTGAAAACAAAGGTAAAATCGCATTTAGTATAATGGCTGCCGCCTCATTAGCTTATCTATTACAACGGCAAAGAGATGCATTTGGATTATGTGTGTTTTCAGATAAAATCGACTTACAATCTGAGATAAAATCAACTTCTACACACTTAAATACAGTCCTTCAAGCACTTCAAAAATTAACTGCTCAAAACAAACCTACATCAGAAACTAATATTGCAAGTGTTCTACACGAAATTGCAGAAAAAAATAAGCGAAGATCTCTTGTAATAATATTTAGCGACATGTTCGAAAGTACTGATAATTTAGATGGAATTTTTTCCGCACTACAACACTTAAAACACAACAAGCATGAGGTTTTGCTTTTTCATGTTAATGACAAATCCACTGAACTAGATTTTGATTTCGAGGATAAACCTCATCAGTTTATAGACTTAGAAAGTGGCGAAAAATTAAAAATACAGCCTGCTGAACTAAAAACAATTTATCAAAATAAAGTAGCACAATTTCATCAGGAGTTACGAATAAGGTGCGGGCAATTAAAAATTGACTTAATTGAGACAGATATCAGAAAAGGATATCATCAAATTTTACAATCATATTTGATAAAACGAAGAAAGATGAGATAAAAACGAATAGTTTGTTTACTTATTTCTCTTCACCATGCATCCATGCCTGTTTAGACAATAGCTCTTCTTCTGTTTCCTCATAATCTGGATCTGGAATACAACAATCTACTGGACACACTGCAGCACACTGAGGTTCTTCATGAAAACCTTTACATTCTGTACATTTTCCAGAGACAATATAATAGAATTCATCAGAAACTGCTTCCTGCTCTTCTTCTGCATTTACTACCACACCTTCTTCAAATTCTACTTCTTTAAGCTCCGTTCCTCCTGCCCATGACCATTCTATCCCTCCTTCATAAATAGCTGTATTCGGACATTCAGGTTCGCAGGCACCGCAGTTTATACATTCGTCTGTAATAATTATTGCCATCTTGCTATATGTACATTTAAAAAATTAAAACTATATTATCGTTTACACAAAAATAGACAACATCATTTTGTCATCAAATATTTATTTAATGAAATGCTAATAATACACAATGACCTTAAATCAAAGAATTGAAGCTTTTTCTAATCTTCGAAATTACCTTATAAAGAGTAGCTCTGAATTAGAGCAAATAATTCAGCTTAGCATTCAACATAATGCGTGGTATACTGAAAATTCTATTAGAAAGGTGATTGATGGAATTTTAGTTATGTTAGAAAAAGATAAACTAACAGAATGGCTACAACAGTATGATTTGATCAATTCAAAGCCAAAAAACATAGGCACTATTATGGCTGGAAATATTCCTTTAGTTGGATTTCATGATTTTCTATGTGTACTCATCACTGGTAATTACTTAATAGCCAAATTAAGTAGTCAGGATGCATACTTATTACCTCATATTGCTGAAAAACTTATTGAATTCAATGAAGGTTTTAAAGAACGTATTCATTTCGTAGAAAAATTGGAAAAAGTTGATGCAATAATTGCCACCGGAAGTGATAATAGTGCTAGATATTTTGAGAGTTATTTTGGTAAATATCCAAATATCATTCGAAATAATAGAACTTCCATAGCTATTTTGGATGGTAATGAGTCAAGCGAAGAGTTACTAAAATTAGGTGATGATATTTTTCAATATTATGGTCTAGGTTGTAGAAACGTATCTAAGCTATTTGTTCCTGATAATTATAGTTTCAATCATTTTTTTAAATCTATTGAGAGGTTTTCTGATATCTATACTCATAATAAGTATCGAAATAATTATGAGTATAATAAATCCATATATTTAATTAATAAAGTCAAACATCTAGATAATGGTTTTCTTTTAATTACTGAAAATAAAGAATTGGTTTCCCCGATATCCGTTGTTTATTATGAAACATATACTTCTTTATCTTCTCTTAAAGAAAAGATAAAAAGGCAAGGTGATAAAATTCAGTGCATAGTATCCAATAGTAATACTGCATTTGGTAAAGCCCAGCAACCTGAAGTTTGGGACTATGCTGACAATATAGATACTATTGAATTTCTTCTATCATTAAATTAATAATATGAAAAACGATAATTTATACCTTAAGATTGTTCGTAATTTCCTTCCATCCCCTTTTACCATTGCAATACTGCTTACCGTTATAACTTTTATACTTGCATTATTCTTTACTGAATCTCAATCTAACAACACTTTCTATGCAATTGAAATCATGGGGTTTTGGGAAAAAGGATTTTGGGAGCTATTAGATTTCACTATGCAAATGGTACTCATATTAGTACTTGGGCATACATTAGCGTTATCTCCTTTTTTTAATCAGTTTATTGAAAAGCTTTCAAAACACTGCACTAATACTGCTAAAGCAGCATTTATTATAAGCTTTACCTCTATCGCTATTAGTTTTTTCAATTGGGGGTTGTGTTTAATTGTAGGAGCAGTTTTTACAAGAAAAGTAGGTGAATATACTAGGAAAAATAATATCTCAATTCACTATCCAATTTTGGGAGCTGCTGGGTATAGTGGGTTAATGACATGGCATGGAGGATTTTCAGGTTCAGCACCTTTAACAGTCGCTCAAAGTGATCACTTTCTTATCAATAGTATTGGGCAAATTCCTATTACTGAAACAATTCTATCACCTCTAAATCTTACCGCATCTATAATATTGCTTATCATAATACCTATTGTATTCTACATATTAGGATATAAAAGCAAACCAAAACAATATATGCTAAAAAACCATGATATTCAATCAGAAGTTGTGCTATCAGAAGGGATTGAACGATTGGACCACTCTAAATGGTTTGCTTGGGTTTTAGGAAGTACCATATGCCTATATGCCATATACAAGGGAATTCTTAATATATCTGATAATAAATATGGGTTTATCAATCTAAATTATATTAATTTTTTACTTTTTGGTATGTGCATTTTATTTCACAGATCTGTTTATCAGTTTATTCAGGCTGCTACAAATGCTATAAAAGGGGCTACAGGCATAATTATTCAATTCCCTATCTATGCAGGTATCATGGGGATTATGAAATACTCGGGACTTGTGGTGCTTTTTTCAAACTTTTTTATAGAGGTATCTAACGAATTTACTTTTCCTCTTTACACCTTCATTAGTGCAGGAATAGTAAATACTTTTGTGCCTAGTGGCGGTGGACAATGGGCTGTACAAGGGCCAATTATTACTACTGCTGCACAAGCATTAAATGTACCAATAAGTAAGTCTATACTTGCCCTTTCCTATGGCGATCAGCTTACCAATATGTTACAGCCTTTTTGGGCTTTACCATTACTTGGCATCACACAGCTTAAGGCTAAGGATATTCTTCCATATAGCTTTATTATTATGCTAATAGGGGGACTAATTTTCACCTTATTATTGCTGATTTTTTAATTGGATGAAAAAAAGCCACTACTATAATTTTAGTAATGGCTTCTTCTTTTTTTACAGAAACTATTCTATCTACCTAATAGGGGTTCTTAGTACTTCTATCCATCCTGACCTTTGTTCGCCAAGACTATTGAAATTAATACTATAAAAATATATACCGTCTGCTTGACCATCTGCATCCCAAAGTGTATGCTCTCCAGGTCTTGGATCATTAAGATTTAATGGATCGGTATAATAGTCATCACTAGTATAAACTTGTTTACCCCAACGGTTGCTAATTACTATTTCAGTACCTGATCCTTTAGGAGGTAAATTTCTTATATAAAAATAGTCATTTGTACCATCACCATTTGGAGTGAAAATATT
>JAOUKH010000036.1 GCA_029882685.1 Cyclobacteriaceae bacterium | reverse complement strand
GAGAAAGTTGAACCAAAAGTTATAACTCTTACAAAATCACCATACTTTTCACCAAACAGTGCTGTAGCTCCCATTTCTTTCGCAGATGCGATTGGTACATTTCGCTGCTCTTGCAGTTGAATATTTTCTCTTATTTTAGTATTTACAATGCGCTCTACATCACTTATATCATCATCTGTCATCTTTGAAAAATGTGAAAAATCAAAACGCAATACTTTTTCATTCACCAACGATCCTCTTTGTTCCACATGGCTTCCCAAAACTTGTCGTAATGCAGCATGTAAAAGATGTGTAGCACTATGATTATTTACTGTAAGTTGTCTTTTAGCGGCATTTACTACACATTTAAAATCACCTTCAATATTTGAAGGTAATTTATCAACAAAATGAACAATTAAATCATTTTCTTTCTGGGTATCAATCACACTAGTTTTTTCTCCATTGTTTTGGATATAACCAGTATCTCCTACCTGCCCACCACTTTCCGCATAAAAAGGTGTTTTATTAAGTACTAATTGATATTTTTCTTTTTTCTTCTCAATAATAGTTCTGTATCTTAAAATCTGAGCTTCACTCTCTAATGTATTATACCCAACAAATTCAACTTCTTCTTTATCATTTAACACAATCCAATCTCCAGTTTCTTTAACTGCGTCAGCTTTCGATCTGTTTTTTTGTTTTTGCATTTCAGTATTAAAGCCAGCCTCATCAATACTAAACCCATTTTCACGAGCAATTAAAGACGTTAAATCTAATGGAAAACCATACGTATCATATAGTTCAAAAGTCAATTCACCTGAAATGATTCTATCTTCTGACTTTAGAATATTATCCAATCTTTTCAATCCATTTTCTAATGTTCTTAGAAAAGACACCTCTTCTTCTTTTATCACCTTAGACACAAATTCTTGTTGCGTTTTTAATTCAGGAAATACATCTTTAAACTGATCAGCCAATTGAAATACTACATTATACATAAATGGTTCTTTCAAATTCAAAAATGTATAACCATAACGTACCGCTCTACGCAAAATCCTACGAATAACATAACCTGCGCCTGTATTAGAAGGTAACTGACCATCAGAAATTGCAAAAGAAATAGCTCGAATATGATCCGAAATTACACGTAAAGCTATATCTGTTTTTTCATCTTCTGCATACTTTACATTGCTTTTCTTTGCTATCGAATTTATTAATGGAGTAAATACATCTGTCTCATAATTAGATTGTTTGCCCTGAATGGCCATACATAATCGTTCAAAACCCATCCCAGTGTCTACATGCTTAGCAGGGAGCAATTCCAGTTCACCAGATGCTAACCTGTTAAATTCCATAAACACCAGATTCCACACCTCTACTACTTGTGGATGATCTTCATTCACTAAACTCTTTCCATCTACTTTTTGTCGCTCAGCATCTGGGCGTAAATCTATGTGAATTTCGGAACAAGGTCCACATGGGCCAGTCTCTCCCATTTCCCAGAAATTATCCTTTTTTGAGCCATTTATTATTCGGTCTTTATCTATTATTTTAGACCAATAATCATATGCTTCCTGATCCAACTCTAACTTCTCAACTTCATCCCCGCCAAAAATAGACACATACATCCTGTCTTTGGGAAGCTCATAAACATCAGTTAATAACTCCCATGCCCATTCTATTGCTTCTTTTTTAAAGTAATCTCCAAAAGACCAATTTCCCAGCATTTCAAACATAGTATGATGATAAGTATCCATACCTACCTCTTCTAAATCATTATGTTTTCCTGAAACACGAAGGCATTTTTGAGTATCAGCTACACGTTTATATTTTGCAGTTTTATTGCCTAAAAAGTAATCTTTAAACTGATTCATCCCTGCATTTGTAAACATTAATGTAGGATCGTTCTTTATTACCAAAGGAGCAGAATCAACGATTTGATGTTCTTTCTCTTTGAAAAAATTTAAAAAACGTTGTCTTATTACATCAGAGTTCATTGATTTTAAATATTTTATTAATTTTGCGCTTCATTTAGAATTTGTGCAATAATTTATATATTGCATATAGAGTATTCTCAAAAAATATAACTTAGTTAAAATATAGATTAATTATTATACTTTCTGAAAAGCACAAAATTAGAAGTTTTTATATTGTTTCAGATAAATGGCAAGGATAAAATATTATTACGATACAGAAACCTGTAAATACGAGCGCGTAAGAGTAACTACATGGGACGTAGTACTAAACCTTTTAGGTTTTCTTTCAGTAGCTCTCATCCTTTCTATAGGTATACTTTTAGCCTACAATACCTACTTTGAATCTCCAAAAGAAGCTTTATTAAGTAAGGAAAATGAAGAACTTCTATTTCATTATAATATTCTGGAAAAAAATATTAACGATGTAAATAAAATGATTGTAGCTCTTCAAGAGCGTGATGATAATATTTATCGTACTATATTTGAAGCAGAACCAATTCCATCCACCATCCGGCAAGCAGGTGTTGGGGGTGCTGAACGATATAAAAAATTACTAGATGAGGGTTTAGAACAGGATAAATTAGTTACAGAAACATACACTAAAATTGATAAGCTGAAAAAGCAAATGTATATTCAAACTCGGTCGTACGATGATATTATGAAGCTTGCCATGACAAAATCAGATATGCTATCATCTATCCCTGCAATACAACCAATACAGAATAAAGGACTTACCAGACTTGCTTCTGGGTTTGGGATGAGAATACATCCTATATATAAAGGTAGAAGAATGCACTGGGGAATTGATTTTTCTGCACCTAGGGGTACTCCTATTTATGCTACAGGTGATGGAAAAGTTACCTTAGCCAAGGTTAGCTATCTTAAAACAGGCTATGGTAATCAGATAGAAATTGAACATGGTTATGGCTATAAAACTAAATATGCCCATATGCAAATGTTAGTAGTTAAAAAAGGTACTAATGTTAAACGTGGTGATTTAATAGGCTATGTGGGTAGTACTGGTGGGTCAACCGCTCCTCATGTGCATTATGAAATAATAAAAGACAATAAAAAAATAGACCCTATTCAATACATGATACAGGATATTTCTGATGATGAATATCAGAAATTACTAGAACTGGCAGCTCGTGAAAATCAATCGTTAGGCTAATTTTTTGTCAGTTTTGTTGGGATTTTTTAAATGAAGTAGTTAATTGGCACTCTAAATGTCGAAAATAAAGTACATATATAATACTGAAACTTGTAAATACGAGCCAGTAAAAGTAACACCAAAGAAGTTTTTAGTAAATTTTTTTGGTTTCTTGTTAGCTGCAAGTATTATGGCTTCTGGTCTAATATATGTTTTTCATACTAATTTTACCCCATTAAGGGAGATTGAATTAAGTGAAAATAACGAAGTTCTTAAAAATCAATGGGATATACTCAATGAACATCTTACTATAGCTGATCATAAAATAAATCAATTACAGGTAAGAGATGATAGTATATATCGAACTATTCTCGATATTTTACCTTTATCTCCAACTACACGTAATGCCAGTATTGGTGGTGCTGAGCGTTTTTCCAATTTATTATCTGAAAATTTAATAGCTGAGGATTTAATAGTTTCTACCTATGAAAGGGTTGAAAAATTGAGAAGAAAGTCTTACATACAAACACTTTCTTATGATGATATCACAAAAATAGAAGCTGAAAAAGAACAAATGTGGGCTGCGCAACCAGCAATTCAACCCATCCATAATAAAGAACTCACTCGTCTTCATACCACATATGGACCGCGTTTTCATCCAATATTAAATATTTGGAGACCTCACAAAGGGTTAGACTTCACTTCCCCTAAAGGCACTCCTGTTTATGCTACTGGAGATGCTATTGTTCAAAGGGCAAATTATTCTAAATCTTATGGCTTTGTGGTTTATCTGGATCATGGTTATGATTATAAAACTAGATATGCACATCTTTTCAAATTTAATGTTAAAAAAGGCCAACAAGTAAAACGTGGGGATATCATTGGTTATGTGGGTAATACTGGTGTTACTGAAGCGCCACACCTTCATTATGAAATATTATACAAAAACAATCAAATAAATCCTATAGATTTTTTCCATCGTGATTTAAGTGTAGAGGAATACGAAAAGCTTATCAACTTAACCAACGATGATGCTCCAGCTCTAGATGCTCATTAATACATTTTTTTCTTTTTTTTGCTTTAGTTATCAGTAGATTTGTGCCTTTAAAAAATATGAAGTCACAAATATCAGTCATACTATTCATCGTATTATTAACTGCTTGTAAAGTTCAAAAACCAAGCACCACTTATGATGACAAGACACTATCAGTAGATTCAATAACTATAAGTAACTTAGTGTCAAAAGACACTTTAATAGAAATAGCTATAGACTCTTCAATTTTTCAAGATTCTATAGAAATTGCAATACATAGATTGCTTAAAGATACAGTTCATATAATTGGTGTTGGTGACATAATGATGGGAACAAACTTTCCAAATGAAAATTACCTCCCCCCTTCTGATGGTAATCATCTATTTGATGAAGTAGAAAGTGTTTTGAAAAATGCAGATGTAACTTTTGGTAATTTAGAGGGTATGATATTAGATAAAGGAGGAATCCAAAAATATTGCAAAAATCCTAAAATTTGCTATCTATTCAGAACACCTGAACATTACATGAAAAACCTAGTTAATGCAGGATTTGATGTTATGAGTACCGCTAACAATCATGCTGGTGATTTTGGGCAAGAAGGACGACAAAGTACTATGGACATGTTAGATAGTGCTGGAATTCATCATGCTGGATTGCTTTCTAAACCCTACACTACATTTAAAGTAGATGGTATGAGATATGGCTTTGCAGCATTCTCTCCCAACACTGGCACTTCAAGCATTAATAATATTACTAGAGCAATTGAAATTGTTCAGTACCTAGATTCAATAAGCGATATTGTAATCGTTTCATTTCATGGTGGTGCTGAAGGTAGTAAATATCAACGAGTTACACGAAAAACAGAAACATTTTACGGAGAAAACAGAGGAAATGTTTATCTGTTTGCCCACTCATTAATTGATGTTGGTGCAGACGTAATTTTTGGACATGGCCCACATGTAACACGAGCTGTTGAGGTATACAAAAACCGTTTTATTGCTTATAGTTTAGGGAATTTTTGTACTTATGCTCGTTTCAACTTGAGCGGAGATAATGGCTTGGCTCCTATTATTAATGTATCAACAAATGCTAAGGGAGAATTTCTTGAAGCACATGTAACACCAATAATTCAATATCGCCCAGGTGGCCCTAAAATAGATAGTCAAAAACGAGTAATACATCGCATGATCGACTTAACAAAAAAAGATTTCCCCGAAGTGCCTATAAAAATTGACCCGTCAGGGATTATTACTTATATTCAAAACTGAATTAGTACTTATGCCTTATAAAGAAAAAGCGATAGAGAAAAAATATTATGCCATTGGAGAGGTGGCAGACATTTTTAAAGTAGCTACTTCGCTTATTCGTTTTTGGGAAAGTGAATTCGAAATTATCAAACCAAAAAAAAATAGAAAAGGAAATAGGCAATTCACTAAACAAGACATCGAAAATGTTCGTCTTATTTACCATTTAGTAAAAGAAAAAGGATTCACTTTACAAGGGGCTAAAGAAATGCTAAAAAATAATAGTAAGGACATTCAAGATAAAATGTCTACGGTTGATTCTTTAAAAAAGGTGAGATCATTTTTAGTCGAACTAAAAAACCGGGTATAGACATACACTAGCTCGGAATGCAAGAGGAAAAACTTCATCAAATTGCGCTTCTACGCACGCCAGGAATAGGAAGTGCTAATATCAAAAATTTAATTAGTTATTGTGGGTCTGCTAAAAATGTGCATGCATCTACAAAAGGAAAACTAGCAAAAATACCAGGGATTGGTCTTATTACAGCTAACTCAATTCTATCAAATGCTAATTTCTCTGCTGCAAAGCAAGAATTAGCAGCTGTAGATAAAAATAATGCTCAATTATTCTTTTACACTGATTCAGAATACCCTGACAGATTAAAACAAATAATAGATGCTCCCCCATTACTATATGTCTCAGGAAAAGGGAATATTGACACCCCTAAAATGGTAGCCATAGTGGGCACT
This sequence comes from Cyclobacteriaceae bacterium, assembly GCA_029882685.1. Taxonomy (GTDB): domain Bacteria; phylum Bacteroidota; class Bacteroidia; order Cytophagales; family Cyclobacteriaceae; genus JAOUKH01. The sequence goes on along the minus strand of JAOUKH010000036.1, from coordinate 16,776 downwards.
AGAAAAGCAACAGATTATGGAAAAGGGATGGTAACTGAGCTTATACAAGGATTAAAAAATCATAATTCAACTATAGTAAGTGGTTTAGCCTACGGGATAGACATTCATGCACACAAGGAAGCATTAAAAATCGATTTACCAACTATTGGGGTGATGGCATCTGGTCTAGATATTATTTATCCATCTGCACATAAATCTGTAGCCAAAGAAATGAAAGAAAAGGGTTCGTTAATTAGTGAAAATGCTTTTGGCACAAAGCCAGATGCACCACGTTTTCCGGCACGAAACCGGATAATTGCAGGCATGGTAGATGTTATAATTGTAGTAGAAGCAGCTATAAAAGGTGGTGCTTTGATAACTGCAGAAATAGCTAATAGTTATAACAAAGATGTTTTTGCAATTCCAGGTAGTATAGGAAAATCACACTCTGAAGGATGTAATCGACTTATTAAATCTAACAAAGCCCACTTACTGGAAAAAGTAAGGGACATTGAATATATTATGAATTGGAATGCTAATGAAGAAAACACTAAAAAACAACCAATAATAGACCTTGAATCTCTTTCTACTCAAGAAAAAAATATAGTAGCTCTTTTTGTTGACAATAAAGAATTAATAGTTGATGATATTAGCTGGAAGTCACAAATATCAATTTCTGAAATAGCTTCAATCTTACTTCAATTGGAGTTTAAAGGTATTATCAAATCTCTTCCAGGTAAAAGATATAGATTAAACTTTTAATTCTTTAAATAACTTTGATTACAACGTTCCCTGATAATTTCATAAGCTTTAGAATCTCCTAATTCTCCTGCTTTACTTAAATCAAGACACCCCGCCTCAATGTGGCCATATTCAATACGTAATATTCCACGTAAAAAATAAGCATCTATATTTTTAGTATTAATTTCAATAATCCTAGTACAATCATTTATTGCATCTTCATAAGCTTCCAAACGCTGTTTCGCTTCTCCCCTTTTCAAATAGGCTTTTACATTACTATCATCCAATTCTATCACCTTGGAAAAATCATCAATGGCTCCATAATAATCCTGTAAAATAAATTTCACATTCCCTCTTGCAAAGTAGGCTTCTGAATAATTTTTATTCAATTCTACAGCCTTATTAAAATCTTGCATAGCTCCGTGTCTATCATCAAAATTTTCTTTGATGCTTCCTCGTAAAAAGTAAGCTTTAGAATAGGTGTTATCTTTCTCTATTGCTTTATTAAAATGTAAAATAGCCTCTAAGTATTGTTTTTTTTCATAAAAACTCATCCCTGTTTGTGTAAATTCTTTCGCTGTTTGTGCCAACAGCATGTTACACGCAAAAAATAAAATAAATGTGGGCAATAAGTTTCTTCGTACCATTTCCTGTTTTTTTATTAAAGTTTAATTTACAAATATTACGCCTAATCTAAAAAATGATTCTTAGTAGATTCATTACATTGGGAAAATATCGTCAGTCATCAGCATACTTTTTTGAAATGCATCATCACTAATATCTAAATCGATATTTTTGTTATTCAAATATTCTATCAAAGTTTCTGTTGCTATATTTCCCACTAAATCATCCTTAGCCATAGGACACCCTCCGTATCCCTTTATTGCACCATCGAAACGCATACATCCCGCCATATATGCTGCATCAATTTTTTCTAAAGCATTAGAAGGATTTGAATGAAGATGTCCACCAAATTCAACATCTGGATACTTCGTGATAAGAGAAGTAAATAAAGAAGATATACTTATAGAGTTAGAAACACCTATAGTATCTGCCAAAGATATTATCTTAATACCATAACTTACTAGTAGCTCTGTATACTCTTCCACTAGCTCTTCATTATAAAAATCATTATATGGATTACCAAATCCCATAGAAATATAGGCTACCAACGATTTCGAAGTTTTTACACAGATACTCTGAATTTCTTGTAATGATTGCAAGGCTTGCTCTATAGACTTATTCGTATTTCGTTTCTGAAACGTTTCTGAAATAGAAAAAGGGAAACCTAAATAATCAATTTGTGAATATTTAGAAGCATCGTTTGCTCCACGTACATTTGCTACTATGGCTAACAGTTTAGTTGTTGAATTGTCTATTTCAAGTTTAGATAAAACTTCTTCAGTATCGCCCATTTGAGGAATTAATTTAGGAGATACAAAACTTCCAAAATCAATTGTATCAAACCCAACCTTAAGTAATTGATTAAGGTAGTCTACTTTTTTGTTAGTAGGAATAAATTCATGTATGCCTTGCATAGCGTCTCTAGGACACTCAATTAATTTCATTTTATTTCCACTTGATATTACAGCCTACACTGGGTACTTGATTTTCAGCAATTGGATTTCCTTTTAATAAATCCTCGATGGCATCTCTAAGGTCTTTTCCTGTTAGAGGAATCTCATTACCTGGTCTGGAATCATCTAATTGACCACGATAAACTAACTTCATATTTTTATCAAACAGATAAAAATCAGGAGTACAAGCTGCCTGATATGCTCGAGCTATTTCTTGAGTTTCATCATACAAATAAGGAAAAGGATATTCAAATTTTTTAGCGTCTTTCCTCATAAGATCGGGGGCATCTTCAGGGTAATATTCTGCGTCATTTGAACTAATGGCAATAACTAAAACATCATCCTGCATATAATCATTGGCTATCCTTACTAATTCCTCCTTCATATGTTTTACATAAGGGCAATGATTACAAATAAACATAATCAGAGTGGCCTTATCTGATTTCAGCTCATTTAATGACAACTTCTTCTCTGAAACAGTATCAAAAAGAGTGAAATCAGGTGCAATAGTGCCTAGGGGCAACATGTTTGAAGATGTAAGTGCCATGATTAATTTTTAGATAAATATAAAAAACTATGACTCGTAATGCATTATTTGTCAGCTTGATTTTCTCATACTATTTTTTAGGGTAAGATAATCAATGAAATAAGTAATTTTTATAGAAAAGGTGTTTTGCTGATTCGCATTAATGGTATTATTAAAATTTCTTCCGAATTTTTCTTCTACTTGTACTTGTTGGTCGATAATGGCATCTTTCCAGTTAATTGTCACAAAACTACCTGGGGCAATTTGCCATGAATAATTTAAATCAACATTAAACGCATTAAAATTACTGTCATGAAGTGGCTCAGGAACATCGTTTATACTTACTGGAATAGATAATCCATTATACGATATTGGTTGTAAATCTCCATTTGTATCTAGTTCAAAATAATTACTATATAACACTGTACTCCAATAATGTCGTACTCGAAGAGATAAACCCATTTTATTATTGAAGGTATAGTTCACTCCAAAAACATTTGTTGTAGTTTTAATATTTCTCTGACCAAATATTATCCCATTTCCTATATTATGATCTAAACGTATTTCATCTGACATGTTATTAACAAACCCTCTTACATTATACTGCCTTTGATAATTCATATTATAGTTAAAAGAAAGTTTATTATTAACTCTATAACGAATAAACACACTATGCCAATGATCATGAGAATTCCATTCTGGCATTTTCCATCTACCTTTATCTAAATTTATTTGAAGTGCTTTTCTCCCATCAGTTCCTAACCATCCCGCAATCATGTAAGACCTCTCCTTATTAAAAACACGCCCATTTTCACGCGCTTCAAAATAATCGTATCGCAAACCGTTTAGACCTCCAAAACTACCAATACTCCAGAAATTTTTAAACTGAGTATTCATACCCATTCTAATATTAGTTCCTGTTACGTGACCTGTCTCATATAATTGAGCATATTCATAATTAGTCCTAATATTAAAATTATTGAAAATCCATATTGGGTTAAATTCACTATACCTAACTTGGACAGAATTAGAAATTTCATTATTCCCACCCCACAAAAAACCCAGATCATTAGGGTTATACTTATCACTTTCAACCCTTCTATTTAAACGAAATTGCCAATTTCCACTTACCTTACCCAAAGAAACTGTATACCTAAACCCTTTATCATTTTTAACAGTTTTACCCAAACCCTGTTTAGGTGCAGAATAACCCATCGCACCAAATCCACCAATTCTATAAGTATTAGTTTTATCATACAGCGTAAATTCGGCTCCTGTAAAATTTACATTTTCATACCCATCTGTTCTAGAAACATTAGTATTAATTAAAGCTATATTTGAGTTATTTTTAAGGTTCTGATCGATTACAAATACATTATAGTTAGTTAATGGGTCTACCATAACCTCTTCTTTTTTATATTCTGAATAATCTCTGCCTCCATCAACATTTATTACAAAGTTACCTGTTGTATCAATAGGAGTAGCTATTTCAGCATACGTTCTTCTTGTTACACCGTTAAACAACCCTATCCCCATTCCTTTTTTTGTTCTACCAGATAGTTTAACTGCATTAAGTAATGGAGCTGCACTAGGGGTTGATATAATAGTATCATAATCAGTAATAGTTGAAAAGCTACCTAAAGTTTCACCTACTCTTCTAGAATAGAACAACCCACCTCTATTAAATAAATCAGTTCCTTCTGTAAAGAAGGGTCTCCTTTCATCAAAGCGAACTTCAAATGCCGATAGATTTAGTACCTGATCATCAGATTGAACCTGACTAAAATCTGGAATAAGACTCATGTCTAATGTAAAAGCTTCATTAATTCCATATTTTAAATCCATTCCGCCATTAAACTTAGTATCATTTGTACCAGTAGCTTCATCTCGTACATGAACAGTAGAAGCATAAGGCAAAAATGCTAACCTAAGTGGCGGGTCAATACCTTCTATTCCTTGTAATACTCCTGCCTGGTTGACAAATCCCCGCACTGATTTATCAACATGATTCCAAAATGACTCTTCTCTTTTGCGTTGGACTTTTCTATAAAAATTTATTCCCCATGTTTGTACATCAAGGTTAGGAAATCGAATAGCATAGTAAGGAATTTCCATTTCTATTACCCATCCTTTTTCATCAATAGAAACAGCACTTTTCCAAACTGCATCCCAGTTATCATCAAAATCATCATTGTTTACATAGGAATCCGTCTGTACACCAGCAGCAGTTACTCCAAAAATAAACCCATTTTGACCTTTATTATATGTATCGAAAAGTACGCCAAAAACATCAACATTTTTATTTCCATCGTCACGCAATCCTAATTCTCGCTGAATTTGATCAGGTTCTGGATCAAATAATCTGGCTAAAATATAAACTGACTTATCATCATAAAAAATTTGAACTTGAGTATCAAATGAAGCATCGGCACCATTATCTGGTTGCAATTGAGAAAAAGTGAAGCTAGGTGCATCTTCATCCCAAATTTCATCATTTAAAATACCATCAATTTTAGGAGGTGTAGTAATACGCTCTGCAGAAAAAATTTTCTTTTGCCCCTTTTTGTCATTGGCAATCGTATTGGTTATCATACCACACAAAATATAGAATGTAAAAAATGTAGATAAAAATTTATTTTGCATGTTAATTAGCTCAAGGTTATATACTAAATACTCTATTTAAAGCAAAAAGTTGTGTTATTTATGTGAATGGTATATTATAGAAGGTTAATCGTCAATTTATCTTCATCAAGTACTCCTTTTTGAAAAGTGCCAACATCATTATTGGTCAGTTACTGTAAAATCATATACTCGATTTAATGATGAAAGTTTGGTTTTAAACATAAAATGTGTTGAATTGTTAGAATTAAGTATTGAACTGTAAATAATCAAAATTAGTATGTTAATAGGTCTTATTTCGGATACACATAGTTATCTAGATAGTAAAGTGTTTGAATATTTTAAAGAATGTGACGAAATATGGCATGCGGGTGATATTGGTGACTATTCGCTCATCAAACAACTTCGCAACTTCAAACCTAATAGAGCTGTCTATGGAAATATAGATGGAACAGAAATTAGAAATCACTTTGATGAACATTTACATTTTAATTGTGAAGGCCTTGATATATGGATGACACATATTGGTGGATATCCACCAAGATACACTCCAAAAATATTAAAAACATTAAAATCACAAACTCCAGACATATTTATATGTGGTCATTCTCATATATTAAGAGTAATGCATGATAAACAATTTAACAAACCCATGCTTTATCTAAACCCAGGGGCAGCAGGAAAACATGGTTTCCATCAAATACGTACCCTACTTCGTTTCGAAATAAATAATAAGAAAATTTCGAATATGCAGGTAATAGAGCTTGGCAAAAGGGCATAAAAAAAACCATTTTAAAATATTCAAAATGGTTAAACTTTATTACTCTTCAAACTAAGCTTCTTTTTTTGGCGCAGTCTTTTTAGGTGCAGCTTTTTTTGCAGCAGGTTTCTTAGCTACCTTCTCTTTTTTTACATCTGCTACTTCAGCTTTTGGAGCTTCCTTTTCTGCTTTTGCCTCTTTTTTTGGTTTAGCTTCTTTCGTAGATGTTTTAAAACCTTTCTTTATTTCTTCAACATCAACATTTTTGATTACTGGCTTTGAAGTAAGTTGCTTAATACTGCTTCTTCTTAGTGCAGCAGTTTGCTTATTTTTTCTACCTTTTCTTTTTAATCTGGTAATTGCCATTTTTCTACCTTTTATTCAAATGAGGTGCAAAGATAAATGAATAATCGGTATTTGGAAAATATTGTTTTCAATTTTTATAGATTTGCATAAATCATTAACTACTATGAGTGAAAAACCTACATTACCTAAAGGTACGAGAGATTTTGGTCCTGAAATTATGGTCAAACGTAATTTCATTTTCAATAATATCCGTTTAGTATTTGAAAAATTTGGTTTTATGTCTTTAGAAACTCCAAGTATGGAAAATTTAAACGTTCTGACTGGAAAATATGGTGATGAAGGAGATCAATTATTATTTAAAATCTTAAATTCAGGAGATTATTTATCAAAAACAAACCAAGAAGATTATAACAAAGGAGCAAAAGAAATGCTCTCTAAAATATCTAAAAAAGGACTTCGATACGATTTAACTGTACCTTTTGCTCGATATGTGGTGATGAATCAGCATAATATTACATTTCCATTTAAAAGATATCAAATACAGCCTGTATGGAGGGCGGATAGACCTCAAAAAGGTAGATATCAAGAGTTTTACCAATGTGATGCGGATGTAGTAGGCACTAGCTCTCTCATTTGTGAAAGTGAAATTATTCAAATGATAAATGAGGTTTTTCAAAAATTAAAAATTAATGATTACACTATAAAAATTAATCACAGAGGAATACTTACTGGAATAGTAGAACTAATAGGAGCAAAAGGCAAAGAAGCTGATTTTTTTGTAGCCATTGATAAACTAGACAAAATTGGATTTAACAGAGTTTTAGAGGAACTATCTTCAAAAAATTTTTCGTCAGATTCTCTCAATAAATTAAAACCATTTTTTGATATAAAATCAGACATCAATGGGAAAATTACTTTTCTAAAGAATGTCTTTTCTGCAAATAGTTCAGGTTATAAAGGCGTAGAAGATATTGAAGCTATCCTAAATTACATCGCTAGCTCAGGTGTAGAAAGTAGCCATCTTAATCTTGATTTTACTTTAGCCAGAGGACTCTCCTATTATACTGGAGCAATTTTTGAAGTTAAGGTGAATAATTCAAGCATTGGAAGTGTATCTGGTGGTGGTAGATATGATAACCTTACAGGAGTGTTTGGTTTGCCTAATGTTACTGGCGTAGGATTTTCATTTGGTGTAGATAGAATTTATGATGTAATGGAAGAATTAGATATTTTTCCTAAAGAAACCACTTCTAGCACAGAAGTGTTAGTTACTAACTTTGATAATGTCTCAGAAAAGCATGCTATAAAAATTCTTTCATCTCTTCGAATAGCTGGAATTAAATCAGAAATATATCCAGAGAGTGTTAAACTAAAAAAACAGATGAACTATGCAGACAAGAAAAACATCCCCTATGTATTGTTAATTGGAGAAGAAGAAATTAAAAATCAGCAATATACCTTAAAAAACATGAACAATGGTTCACAAAATAAATTGCCATTAGACGAAATAATAAAAACACTAGCTAATCATTAGTATCATGAGCCACTCACACATAATTTCATCTAAAGAAATTTCACTTGATGATGTGAAGTTAATCATCAATAATAATTTGAAATTGGAATTATCTATAAGTGCTCAAGAGAAAATAACCAAATGTCGTACCTACTTAGATGAAAAAATAGAAACATCCAAAACTCCTATTTATGGAATTAATACTGGGTTTGGCTCTCTATATAACAAAAACATATCCAAAGAAAACCTTACTACTCTTCAGTATAACTTAGTAAAATCTCATGCATGCGGTACTGGTAATGAAGTGCCAAAACTGATAGTAAAAATCATGTTACTGCTAAAAATAAAATCATTATCATATGGCAATTCAGGTGTACAACTAGTCACAATTAAACGTTTAATAGATTTATTTAATAATGATATATCTCCAGTTTTATATGAAATGGGCTCACTGGGAGCTTCTGGAGATCTTGCTCCATTAGCACACTTATGTCTCCCACTAATTGGCTTGGGAGAAGTTGATTATAAAGGGCAACGCATATCGGGAGAAGAGTTGAATAAAAAAATGGGCTGGCAGCCAATTGAGTTTAAAGCTAAGGAAGGATTAGCATTGCTTAATGGCACCCAACTAATGGGTGCATATGGAATTTGGGCATCTATCAATGCACAACGAATTTTACAATTATCGAATACAATTGGCGCATTATCATTAGATGCTTTTAATGGTAGAATTGAGGCGTTTCACCCATTAGTACATAAAATTCGTCCCCAAAAAGGGCAGTCTTTAGTGGCCAAAAAAATTAACGAACTACTAGACGGTAGTGAAATAATAAAACAACCAAAAAAACATATTCAAGATCCTTATTCTTTCCGTTGTATTCCTCAAGTTCATGGTGCTAGTCTTGACGCCATCAATTACGTAAAAGAGGTGTTTATAACTGAAATAAATGGGGTAACAGATAACCCTAATGTTTTTCCAGATGAGGATATGGTGATTTCAGCAGGAAATTTCCATGGACAACCGCTTGCTATTAGTTTTGATTTTTTATGTATTGCTTTAGCAGAATTAGGCAGTATTTCAGAAAGAAGAACTTATCAACTAATTTCAGGATCTAGAGAACTACCCCATTATTTAGTAGTCAATCCTGGACTAAATTCTGGATTAATGATTCCGCAATATACTGCTGCTTCCCTCGTTTCTCAAAACAAACAATTGTGTACCCCTGCTTCAGTCGACTCAATTACTTCTTCTAACGGGCAAGAAGATCATGTAAGTATGGGGGCAAATGCTGCTACAAAGAGTTACAAACTTATCAACAACCTGTATTCAATACTAGCGATAGAACTTTTAACAGCTACTCAGGCATTAGATTTTAGAAGACCATTACGAACTTCTATGTATCTTGAAGATTTTTATAGCAATTTCAGAAAGGAAGTAGCGTTTATTGAATACGATCGCTTTTTGCATAAAGACATGATTAAAGCTGAAAAATTTTTAAAAAACTTTGAAAGTTAGATTTATCATTCGGTTTATTGTTCTCATAACAGCCGTAGCTGTTACTTGGGGAAATTGTTTTGCTCAAAACAATAGTAACAATGGCAGCTTCAATGTTAATGAAATTAAGGGATGTGTTCCTCTATCTGTAACCATTACTAGTAATGAAGTAAGTTGTCCTTGTGATGCTTCATGTCCTTGTGATGTGTTTCCTGATGGTATAAATAACCCTAGTAATTTTAGTCAAAACAATCTCAATATTAGCTATACTACTACAGGTATTTATCAATTAGTAGTTCAACTTCAGAATTTCGAAAAAGATACTATACAAATCGAAGTTCTAGAAAATACAGCTCCACTATTTCAATTAACAACTTGTACTGCCAATCAAGTAAATGTAGAAATTCAAGATACTAATTTCGACACTTATGAAATTAATTATAATGATGGAACCATCATTACTGTTAATAAAGGTCAGTTTATCCCTCCTTACACCTACATGACTTCAGGAACAAAAGCCATCAATGTACGAGGAATTAACTTAAATGCTGCTGATAATTGCATTATCAACAACTCTCAGAATGTCGAAATTCTTCCATCATTACAAGATGCAAGTATTAACAACTTAGCCCTTCTATCTACTATTGAAGCTCAATTAAATTATTCGGCTCAACTTAACACCACTTATCATTTGCAATTGGCAATTAACAATAATTCTAATTTTCAACGCTACTTAAACGAAAATATTGATCCTTCACTCAACACTTATACTATAAACGACTCTAATTTAGATTTTGAGCAAAATTATTATTGTTTTAGGATTGCAACTTTCGATAAATGCAGCAATACTTATACGGGATTTTCTAATTCTATTTGTTCTGTTGATCTAAACCCTATTACAACTGGTAATAAATCTTTTACATTAGATTGGACATCTTATAACGTCAATGTTAATCGGTTTGTCATTACAAAAAACTCAAACAATAATTATGTAAGTGTATCAAGCAACTCATATACAGATTCTAATCAAGTAGAATGCAATATTGAATATTGTTATAGCATTGTGGCTGACTACTCTACAAATGGCTCGGTTACCAGCACTTCACTTAAAAAATGTGTCATAGCAGTATCAACGGACATACCTACTGCATTAGTAGATATAAGTGCTACTGTAAATACACCAAATATTGACATCATATGGGAACTTCCTACTAGTTTTACTCCTGCTGAATATCAAATATTCAAAAACAACGAAATAACCCCAATCATACAAGCTTCAAACAGTTATACTGACCTTAATACAGACAGATCTTGTTATCAAATTGATTATACTGACAATTGTCTAAACAGTTCCTCTATTAGTAGAGAAATTTGTTCAATTTATCTAGAATCTCAAATAATTTCTGGAACAGTATCACTAAATTGGAATAACTACAATGGTTGGGAATTAGGAGTGAGTGAATATTTAGTAATTGTAGAAAGTACAAGCGGCAATAACACTTATTCGGCTGGAGTTTCTACAAATTTTCAACTCCCCGATGAATCTGTTATTACACAACTTATAAAAGTATATATTCAAGCAGTACCTGTTAACAAGAACCTACCTTCTGTCAATTCCAATGTAATTGAAATAGTTAATAGTACTAATATTCAATTTCCAAATGCTTTTGTTCCTGGAGGAATAAACTCCACATTTAATGTGAAAGGTCGTTATATACAGTCTGTTGATCTAAAAATATTTACTAGATGGGGAGAACTGGTAGCACATATCACTGATAAAGAAAATGGTTGGGATGGGAATGTAGATGGAAAAAATGCTCCAGAAGGCACTTATGTATATACTGCCGATATTATTGATGAATCTAGTAAACAACATGTACGAACTGGTGCGGTACTTCTTATACGAAAATAAGTTGATTATTTTTTGCAGTAATGATTTTGATATTGAATTTCATACCATGACCTTTGAGAACTCTTATTATACCTACATTATGCATTGAAAAATTGTTATGATTAGTAAAAAAGTAATAAATCAGGAATTCATGTATGAAAAGCATAGCACCGCTATGATTACTAGATATAAATTTAGCTAATCGACAGATTTACTAATGCATAAAGCAGGTTAAAAATAAAATATACAGATATGTTTGATATGATGAATATGATGGGCAAAATGAAGGAAGTTCAATCCAAAATGAAAGAAGCCCAAGCTAACTTAGTAAATGTAAAAGCTGACGGAGAATCAGGCGGAGGAATGGTTAAGGCAACTGTTAATGGCACTAAACAAATTGAAGTTTTACAGATCGATAATGATTTAATAAAACCTGAAGACAAAGAAATGTTACAAGACTTAGTCGTGGCTGCAATAAACAACGCATTGCAGGAAGTAGAGGGTAAATCAAAAGAAGCATTAAAGAAAAGTACGGAAGGACTTATACCAAATATTCCAGGTCTCGATTTGAGTGGATTAATGTAAATGAGTACCACATCAGTTGTAATTCTTAACTACAATGGGCGAAAATTCCTAGAACAATTTTTGCCCACAGTTATTCAACACAGTAATAATCATGAGGTCATAATAGCAGACAATTGCTCTACTGATAATTCCATTACTTTTCTCAAGCAAGAATACCCAAATATCAGGATGATTCAAATCCCTGATAACAAGGGATATAGTGCAGGTTATAACTATGCACTTCAACAAGTAAAGTCTGATTATTACGTTTTACTCAATTCTGATATTGAGGTTTCTGCTAACTGGATAGCTCCAATCATTGAGTTAATGGATCAAGATGAAAATATTGCAGCTGCGCAACCAAAAATACGTTCATATCATAATCGCGATCAATTTGAATATGCTGGAGCTGCAGGAGGTTTTATTGATACTCTAGGTTATCCTTTTTGCAGAGGACGAATTTTTAACACCGTTGAAAACGATAATGGTCAATATGACGATGAAAAGACTATTTTTTGGGCTACTGGAGCCTGTCTTTTTATTAGAGCTTCAATATTTCATGAATTAAAAGGTTTTGATGATGATTTTTTTGCTCACATGGAAGAAATAGACCTTTGCTGGAAAATACAAAATAGAGGTTATAGAGTAGTTTACAGTCCAAAATCAACAGTTTACCATGTAGGTGGAGGTACTTTGCAAAAATCTAATCCGAAAAAAACTTATCTAAATTTCAGAAATGGCCTGTCACTTATTTTTAAAAATTATAGTAACACTGATCTAATGTTAAAATTCCCATTCCGAATACTATTAGATTGGTTAGCAGCATTTCAAATACTTTTTACATCTCCTAATGATTTTCTGGCTGTTGTTCATGCACATTGGGACTTTATTAAGCTATTACCGTCAAACATCAAAAAACGCACTTCTTTCAGGAAGAAAAAAGCAACCCATATGCTACCTCAAGTATTTAAAAAGTCAATAGTCTTAGAGTATTTTATAAAAAAAAGAAAAATATTCTCCAATATTAACTTTTAATAATACCACACAGAATTATTACATCTTCTTAAATGTTTCCTAATATTCATTATAAATGCCAATGCCAAATAGATAATTACTGGAGACCCAAAAGTGAGAAATGACATGTATATGAAGAATAAACGTATACTTGATGTAGCCAAGCCAAACATTTCACCTAGTCGGGTACATACGCCAAAAGCATATTGTTCAAAAAAATTCTGAAGTCGTTTCATCTGATAAATATTATATTACAAATATAAAACACATATATTCAACGAACACTTGGTTGAATTTATTTATTTTTGAGTATAATTGCATTAGAAACAAATTAACGATAAGTTCGTTATGTATTTCAACCTAAACAAAGTAACAATTAACAATTAAGAAATGAAAAGATTAGCTTACGTAATTGCCATAACAGCAATTTTATCTCTTTCTGGCTGTTCGCTTCCTAATATGATCAAAGCAGCACAGGAACAGGACTTGACAGTAAACCCAGACCCTCTTGAAGTACATGCCGACTCAGTAAATTTCGAAATGTCAGCAAATTTACCTGTGAAAATGCTTAAAAAAGGCAAAGTGTATACTCTCAAGACATTTTACAAGGCTGGAGATAGCGAAAAAGAACTTGAATCGATTGAATTCAAGGCCGATGACTACCCTAACAGTGGTGAAGAGCAACCAAAACAATCTAAAACATTCTCTTTCCCATATGATGAATCACTCAAAAGTGGTGTTATTGAAGTTCAAGGTGTAGCATCTGATCCTAAGAGTGCAAAAACTAAGGAAACTGCTAGAATGGAAGTAGCACCAGGTATTATCACTACTTCAAAGTTAGTGGAATCTGTTTATTACCCAGCTTATGCATCTCATGGATACAATAACAAAGAAGAGTTAGAACCTGTAAATATCGACTTTTTCTTCTTGCAAGGTAGATCAGATTTTAGATATTCTGAGAGAACTGGAGAAAGAGGCAAAGAGTTAGAAGCTTTTATTGCTGATAAAAACGCAACAAAAAGTGTAACAGTTACTGGTACTCACTCTCCAGAAGGTACTGAACGAATTAACTCTAAATTAGCCGAAGAAAGAGCTAAAAAAATAGAAGCATTTTATGTGAAAAACATGAAAAAGTACGACTACAAAGGTCTTGCTGATTCTATTAACTTTATAATTAAGCCAATTATTGACGACTGGACTTCTTTTAAAGAAGAGTTAGATGCATATGAAGGAATATCTTCAGAAGAAAAATCAGAATATTTAAATGTAGTAAATGGAGCTGGGTCTTTTGAGGAAAAAGAAAAAGCACTTAGAGGTCTTTCTAACTACAAAAAGGTATTTAATGATGTATACCCTAAGTTAAGAACTGCAAAAACAGAAATCTTAAAAATTAAAGAGAAAAAAACAGATGCAGAAATATCAGTATTAGCTAAACAAATCACTGATGGTTCAGCAGCTGACTCATTATTAACTGAAGAAGAATTAATGTATGCTGCTTCTCTAACACCTTCTTTAACAGAAAAAGAAGCTATTTACACTGCTGCTACTAAAAAAAGTGATAGCTGGAACTCTCACAACAACTTAGCTGCTGTATATATTGCTATGGCTATAGAAGATGCTGATAATGCTGCCAGTCTAGCTGAAAAAGCTGCTACTCAACTAGGTATAGCTAACAATAAGGAAGAGAGTGCTGAAGCATATGCGAATTTAGGATCAGTATATTTAATGCAAGGAAATGCACAAAAATCATATGATGCTCTATCTAAAGCTGGTGCTATGGGTGCTTCTAATGATGTGACAAAAGGAATGAATGGTGTAAAAGCTTCTACAGAAATTATTTTGGCTAAATATGCTGATGCTATTAGTTCTGGTTCTTCTTCTGAAGAAAAAGCTCAAAACCTATTCAACAAAGGTCTTGCTCAATTATTGAATAAAGATTTTCAAAATGCAATTGCATCTTTTGATGAAGCAATAGAAAAAGATAGCAACTATGCTATAGCAAACTATGCTGCTGCTGTTGCTAGTGCTAGAGCTGAAAATATTGATAATGTTGTCAAATACATGAAAGCTGCAGTATCTGCTAATCCTGATTTGAAACAAATGGCTCTTAACGATCTAGAATTTAGAGCATACGTAGGAAACGCTTTGTTTTCTGATGTTTTAAAATAAACTAATAACCCTATAAAAAACCCCCACTTCTAACGGAGTGGGGGTTTTTTTATGCCTTAATTATATTTTTATTATCCATAACCATCGTTTGAATATTGGAGTTCTTATATTAATTTTACCTTCAAATTAAATCCACATAAATAAATGAGAGAGATACAATTTAGAGAAGCGCTTAGAGAGGCTATTAATGAAGAAATGCGCAGGGATGAATCTGTGTTTTTAATGGGAGAAGAAGTTGCAGAATATAATGGTGCTTATAAAGTAAGCCAAGGTATGCTTGATGAATTTGGCCCTGAAAGAGTAATTGATACTCCTATTGCTGAATTGGGTTTTACTGGAGTAGGTGTTGGTGCTGCTATGAATGGACTTCGTCCCATAATAGAACTCATGACATTCAACTTTTCATTAGTTGCCATAGATCAGATTATAAATAGTGCTGCGAAAATGATGTCAATGTCTGGAGGGCAATTCCCTATACCAATGGTATTTAGAGGTCCTACTGGTAATGCAGGTATGCTAAGTTCTCAACATTCTCAAAATTTCGAAAACTGGTTTGCCAATTGCCCTGGACTAAAAGTAGTTGTTCCTTCAAACCCTTATGATGCCAAAGGGTTATTAAAATCAGCTATTAGAGATGACGATCCTGTTATTTTCATGGAATCGGAATTGATGTATGGAGATAAAGGTGAGGTGCCTGAAGGAGAATATATAATTCCTATTGGTGTAGCTGACATCAAAAAGCAAGGAACAGATGTAACCATCGTTTCTTTTGGAAAGTTCATGAAAGTAGCTTTAGAAGCAGCAGAAGGGTTAGAAAAAGAAGGAGTAAGTGCTGAAGTAATTGATCTTAGGTCTGTTCGACCAATAGACTATGCAACAATAGTTGAATCAGTTAAAAAAACTAACCGACTAGTAATTGTTGAAGAAGCATGGCCATTGTCATCATTAGCTACAGAAATTACATATCATGTTCAAAAGCATGCTTTCGACTATCTTGATGCTCCAATACAAAGAATAAACAGTATGGATGTGCCTTTACCTTATGCACCTACATTAATTGAAGCTATTCTTCCTAATGTAAAAAGAACAGTTGAAGCAGTAAATACAGTAATGTATAAGTAGTACTCCCTATATAGTTATAAAAGAGAAGGGGAGTGAATTGCAATTCACTCCCCTTCTCTTTATGGTATAATAACTGTATTGTATTTGTCATCCAAAAGGATTCATAGCAGCTAAACCTCGTTTTCCTCCTCCCATCTTGTTCATCGTTTTCATCATTTTCTTCATATCACCAAACTGTTTCAGCAAGTTATTCACTTGTTGAACAGAACTTCCACTACCCATAGCTATACGTTTTCTTCTGCTTCCATTAAGAATTTCAGGGTTTTCTCGCTCTTTTTTTGTCATAGATTTTATCATGGCTTCAATAGGTTTAAATGAATCATCATCAATATCAATTCCTTTCATGGCCTTTCCCATCCCAGGAATCATCCCCATCAAATCTTTAATATTCCCCATTTTTTTAATCTGCTCCAACTGCGATAAAAAATCGTTAAAATCAAATTGATTTTTACGGATTTTTTTGTTGAGTGCCCTTGCTTCTTCTTCATCAAAGGTCTGCT
>JAOUKH010000203.1 GCA_029882685.1 Cyclobacteriaceae bacterium | reverse complement strand
GTGTTAACTTCTTTCTCAGTTATCACTATTTTTTCAAAAGCCTTTTCTCTTGAAAGCTTTCCTTGCTTGTATGCTATCAAATCACTTTTTAGTATTTGTGCTGACTTAATTTTTCTTGTATTTTCTACTTCTCTACTATCAAACCAAATTTCATTTTTACCTTTAGTAATAACCATAATTTTATCAGATGGTTTCAACTGTCCTATCAAATCGGCATAATCCACCAAGAAAATTTTCATGCCTTCTTCAATTCTAGCATCCGATTCTTCATCCCATTTTACTTTATCATTCATTACTATTTCTACGCGTTCTAGCATTCTCTCTTGATCTTCCTTCACTCTCATTTGTTCTTTCCGCACCCTTTTCATTTCTTCATCCACCTTCTTCATCTCATCTTTTATCTTTTCTTTCTGCATCATTATTAGTTGATCATCATCTTCATCTGTAGTAATCGAATATGAGAAATTTTCTCTTCTTGGTGTCCTTACAAAAGCCATATCATTCGCTTTTACCATAAATGAGTTATTGGGCAAGCTGAAGGTTACACCATACCCTTCCAAATAATTACCTTCTACTTTACTTCCAAAGTAAAAATTATTTCTGCCCTTAGCTTCTTTCATTAATAATGTTGACAAAATATCCTCTGCTATTTTAATGTCACGATCCATCCGTTCCATATCAATAGTTTGTGCTTTTGCTGTTCCTACTATCATTAATAATCCCATGATAGTGCTTAATGTAATGCTTTTAAAATTTTCCATTTTCCTAATTATTTTGATTATTGACTGTTGTTATTATGCTTGCTAAAATCTGATTGGTCTCAGTCTGATTCACCTCTGTATTATCTTTCAAACTATTAAAACTGGTTTGAATCATTTGTAAATCTGACTGACGTTGCTCTTCTAAATACAACGAAAAATCTGCCATTAAATCATTCACATATTGCTTTTGAACATTTTCGGTTGACGTTACTAAATCAAATAATATTGATTTATTCTCTTCTTTCAACTGTACAACATATTGCTGAATTATAGATTCGTCAATGCTGTTGTTATGAATAGATTGAATGGCACGATCATTTGTTTTTTGATATGTTATTAGCTCATCTGATATATTATTTTCTACTTCAATAATTTTAGACAATAGCGAATCATTATTTTTATTTAATGTTTCCTGCATTATTAATTTTATGTCCGCTTCTGTTAAACTTGGAATTGCTTCCTCTTTAACTTTTACTTGCTTACCAAAACTTAGATAAATACCAGTCTCATTTTTAGTAATGCTAAAATTGGTGAAGTATCCTACTAGCATTAATAAAGCAAGACTTGCCGCCACTCCTATAGCAGCTCTAAAAAGACTTGTCTGCCATATATTTTTGGAATACACAACTACATTATTATTGTCAAGTACAAAAGAAGGTTCTACAACTTCTTTATCCTCCCACTTCCTCAATATTTGTCGCATGGACTTAATTTCATCTAGCTCTTTTCTTTTCTCTGGGTGAGTTTTGAGGTACTGCTCCACTTTAGTGCGATCATTATTATTGAGCTCATTATACAAATAAGCTACTAATGTCGATTCATCCGGTTTATAGCTCATAATACACGGTTTCTTTTGTAATATTTTTCTTCTTTAATATGGTCTTCAAATTTTTAAGACCTGCATACAATCGGGTCTTTACAGTGTTCTCGGAAACACCTAAAACTTCTGCAATTTCCCGAAATTTAAATCCTTCATACTCTTTCATGATCACCACACTTCTATGCTCTTCGTTAATTTCACTTAATGCCTCTAAAAGCATACTTTCCAACTCCAACTGTTGAAAATTTCTTTCAGGGTTATAACTATTTCCTTTTGCCTCACCAATTTCCATTTCGTATGCTTCATCATTATTTCTAGAATCAGATAAAGAAACCATTTTATTACGTTTCTTTTTTCGATCTTCTTCGTGACAGAGGTTTGTAGCAATGCGATATAACCAAGGTTTAAATCGATCGACATCATGCAGCTTCCGTATATTTCGGAACATGGCGATAAATGTTTTCTGGCTTATTTCAGTAGCCACATCATGTTGCGAAACGTACTTATAAGCATAGTTATAAATTCTTTTGTACCATAAACCAACTAGCTTGTTCAATGCCTTTTCGTTGCCTTTTTGAGCATTTACAATTAAAGTATCAGCATGCATCATGGCTATGTCAAGTAGTGTTTCTGCATGCATCAATTTACGCTATTTATAGGTTTTAGTTTATGCTACCTTCCTTTCACTTTTAAGATGTTTGTAGTTTGAAAAAAGTTTTATGATTTACTATTTTTTTCAAAATCGTTTAGTTAAGACTTGGCAGGTCTGCTCTCTAACTAAATCACATTACTGATTTTTTGTGTCAGAATTATAGATTTGAGTAAAAACTATGAAATGAATAATACATCTATTCTATAGAATATAGGTGCAAAAATGGTATACCTAAGAATCTATAATCTCAAAAACTCAGCATAAAAATACCTAATTTAAGGTATTTTATTAGACACTGGCTTTTGATAAGTTTGCTATAATTAATTAGAATCAATAACATGATTTAATGCTAGTATAATACTTAAACAAAGTATTTTATTACAAACGAGGAAGCCGAAAATCGTGAAGAGTAGGCGTAATCTAATCTTTAAATTATATGAAATTAATTAAATTAACAGCAAATATAATTGGTGTATTTGCGCTACTTACAGGAATAAGTTCCTGTAAAGATGATGAAGTTGCGGCAAATGAATGTTGCACATTAACAGAAACTTACACTTATAATGGTGTGACGGAAACTTACACTCAAAAAGCATGTCAAGATGGAACTTGGACATATACCTATGGTGATGGTACAACTGGATCATATAAATGGAATGATGATCCTACATATACATGGACTGAAGTTAAGAGTTATATGGTAAGTGCTGGTGCAACATGTAGTTAACAATTAATATATTGGGCTGTCCTTTCTTGTTTATTTCATCGAGGACAGCCTGTTTTTATACATAAAGTGGACAAAAATAAAAAAGCAGAATTTTTAGGCTATAAGTTGCTGTCAAAACTACTTGCAAAAATTCATAAAGTAATTTTCAAATTTGGCAGTCATTTTTTAAGGCTTGCCGACCGGTTAAGTTTTGAACAATACAAAATGGTCTTTGGTGAGCGTGAAGATGATATATACATTGTGACTTACCCAAAATCAGGAACTACGCTTATGCAAGTGGTTCTATATCATCTTACTACAGAAGGAAAAATGAGTTTCAATCATATCTATGACGTGTCGCCATGGATAAGAAATGCTTCTTTCAAAAAACAAGAGCCTATTGATCTACCTTCTCCACGGATAATCAAAACGCATGATTATATCAAAGACTTCCCTAAACAAACCAAAGGTAGATTTATATATGTGTATAGAAATGGTATGGATGTAGCTGTATCGCATTACCATCAGCAAAAGAACTATAATAAAAGTGACCTAAAATTTGAAAATTATGTTAAAGGTTTTTTTAAAACCAAGTCATGGTTTAAACATACCAAAGGATGGTTTACTAATAAGAAAAAGCTTCCAATACTCTATATACGGTATGAAGATTTACTGAAAAATAAAAGAAAGGAAATTGATAGAATCATTGAATTTTGCCAATTAAATACTGATGAAAATGCTATTAAAAGAGCTATTAAATACAGTGATTTTAGTTATATGAAAAGGCATGAGTCTAAATTTGGTGATCAGCCCGAAGAATCTAAAAAAGTATATGATGAATTTATCCGGAAAGGAACTTCAGGAGAAGGAAAGAAAAACTTTAATGAGCAACAAAAGGAACAATTCACTAAACATTATAATACAATGGTAAAGCCATTAGAAAGCAAGGCTTTTTATATGGAACAGAAAGAAACAGAAGTTGTGTTATGAATAGCAACTCTAAAATTATAAGTTAAGGATTTACTATTTAAATTAAGTAAAAGTGAAAAACTGGATAAAAATTTTTCTGATTGTTGAAATTCAAATTGTTTTAATACTGGTTGTTGTAGTAATTACTAAAACAGACAACCTCGAAAATAAATTATATAACACGAATATGTTTGTTCATGAAGCACTTATTAGCAAACAAATCCAAAATATTAATACAATTAATGATAACGATATTGTAATTGGAGATGCAAATGCTTGTGTTACGATGTTTTTGTATTCTCGATTTGATTGTCCTGCTTGTAGTGACTTCTTTACTGAAAATTACAAATTATTGAAAAGTGAATTTATTGATAATGGTTCTTTGAAACTTGTAGTTAGATACCTTGTCCACCCATCAAAAAAGAATACACTTTTTGTTTCTAAGTACAGTTATTACGCCAATAATTTAGGTCTATTTGACACTTATATTAAAGAGGCTCATAATCAATTTCCTAAATTGGATACTATTTCTATCTACAATTTTATTCAAAACATAACGGTAGATCAAGATTCATTACGCATTTTCAAAAATGACAAAACGATTGATCAAAGGTTAACCGAGGCAGCAACAGAAATCAGAAATGCAGAAATTCTATCAACTCCTACTATGTATATTGATGATCAGCGTATAGTTGGTAATCGAAATTACCATTATTTAAAAAATGTGATCATGACTGAGTTGAGTAATACGCCTTGCAGATAACTGTTTAATATAAATCACAAAATATTTTTTGGTTTGAAAAAAGTTTGAAAAACTTGGATGTTTTTTAAAATTTTGAAAATTAAATTTTCGAATCACCTTTTCAAGTTCGTAAATGGATATATTTCGGACTAAAATTTTGAATATATGAAAGACTATAAAAACACAGATTTAATTTACGGGTGTATGGGATTAGGAGGGGAATGGAATGATAGCCCTATCCGTAAGGAAGATATAACTCATGCAGAAAAAGCCCTTTCTACTGCAATTGATAGTGGAATCACCTCGTTCGATCATGCCGATATTTATACAGATGGCAAAGCTGAAACTGTTTTTGGAATGTTTTTGAAAAATAACCCTGGTATCAGGGAGAAAATCAAAATTCAATCGAAAGCTGGGATTTTACTACGTGCCGATACTAGTGGTTCTAGTATTTTCAATAACTCCAAAGATTATATAACTCAACAAGTTGAGATAATAATGAAACGACTTCAAGTAGATTATCTTGATAGTCTGCTCATTCATCGTCCTGACCCTTTAACAACCAATGAAGAATTGGCTGAAACATTAACTTACTTAATTGATCAGGGTTACACTAAGAAAGTTGGAGTAAGCAATATGGAAATGAGTAAAATTAATGCCCTTCAAAAACATTTATCTACTCCTATTTTCGCCAATCAAATTCAATTTGGATTAGGGCATTCTCACCTTGTTAGCAACACTGTTTTGTTTAATACCAATAGAATTACCGACCATAGTTTATCTGGCTTATACGAATATGCGCAAAACAAAGATTTTGAGATTCAAGCTTGGGGAGCATTCGATCGTGGACTATACCTAAACAATGAATCAACTGATGAAAGCGTGATAAAAACCAATCGTCTATTGGTTGAATTGGCGAAAAAGTATGATACCGCACCTATTACTATTCAACTAGCTTGGCTTCAATATATACCAATTACACTACGTCCTATTATTGGTACTACTAATCCTGAAAGGATAAGACAATGTGCTGATTCATCTACTATTGAGCTTTCCAGAGAGGACTGGTATTCATTATGGATATCTGCTTTAGGAGAGAAATTGCCATAGTTGAAATTTGAAGTAATTGATATTTTGCAAATCAGTATCAAGAGATCAATTTTATAATACGTGATGGTTTTTTATAATTCTCATATGTAAAGATAAAACCCTCCAAGATTGTTGTAAATCGAGTAATTAGAAAAACAAGGTTGTAAATCTTGGAGGTTTAGGCAATTTGAAAAAGTTAGATAAAATAGCTTTAATGATCGTTTTGTGTAGTATTCAATAGTAAGATGAAATTCCTACCTTTGCATGATGAG
>JAOUKH010000035.1 GCA_029882685.1 Cyclobacteriaceae bacterium | reverse complement strand
GAAATAAACCTTACCAATATTCAATATTATAATCTTACCACTTTAGGTTATGTAGAAATAGATGGAGGTGTAAAAGGAATTATATTATATAAGAATTCTTCATCTGATTATATAGCTTACGAAAAAAACTGTTCCTATTTGCCATATAATAATTGTGCTAAAGTGGAAATTGATGGATCAGGTTTGTTTATGACAGATCCATGTTGTAGCTCTCAGTTTAGTTTTGCTGATGGAGTACCAATAGGAGGGCCTGCCTCTCTACCACTTAGAAGATATAGAACGATATTAAATGGTAATTTTTTAATAATTACAGACGAGCCGTTATAAAAGATTGTCGCCTGTTTTATTAATATCATAGATCAACATCAGTCGCTATTATGATGGTACTGAACGGATAACTTCATCCAAGTCTTTTGTTGAGTCAAAATAAGTCAATAATTTTAACATTACCCTGTCCACCAGTGTATCAGGACAGGAAGCACCACTTGTAAGAACAATTTTAACTGGAGATGTTTTTGGAATATAATTGTTTGAAATAGCCATCTTCTTACTCGCAAAATTATAGTGATGAATTTTTGAATTAGACTTTATTTCTGTTTCAGAGTTAATAAAATAGGTGGGAAATTTTCTTTCGCAAAGCTCTACAATATGAGAAGTGTTGGACGAATTATAACCACCTACTACTATTGCTAAATCAGCCTCAAGTTGTAATAGCTCATATGTTGCATCCTGATTGTCGTTAGTGGCATAGCACAAGGTATCTCTAGTGTTGGCAAAGTGATCTTTATAATTCTCCTCACCATAAGTACTTACAATGGTTTGTTTAATATAATCAGCTATTTCCTGAGTTTCTGTAGCTAACATAGTAGTTTGGTTTACCACTCCTAGTCGTATTAAATCTTCTTTTGGGTTGAAGTTTTTTGAATACCGTCCTTCAAAAATTTTAAAAAATTCATTTGAATCTTTTTCTCCAGATATAATCTCACTAAGTAGCTTAGCTTCATTAATATCACGAATAATAAGTGATGGTGCACTTTCATTACTATGAGAAAAGGTTGCTCTGGTTTCTTCGTGGTTATACTTGCCATGAATAACGATAGTATATCCATTTTGACCTAATTTTTCAGAGCGCTTCCAAACTCGCTCTACAAAAGGGCATGTAGTGTTGTACTTCTGTACCTCAATACCTATATCTTGAAGTATGTTTTCTGTTTCTATTGTAGTTCCAAAGGCTGGAATAATAACAATGTCATCAGAGTTTAACTCATTCCATTTTATGAATTGAGTTCCATCTGTATCCATTATAAATTTAATCCCACGACTCACCAAGTCATTATTTACTTCTTGATTATGAATCATTTGACTTAGCAAATAAACGTTTTTGTTAGGGTTTTCTTCCAACGCTTTATAGCTGATTTCAATGGCGTTCTCTACTCCATAGCAAAATCCAAAGTGACGTGCGATATAAAATTTCACAGAGCCAAAATCAAGTAATGTAGGTGAGAAATCCTTTTTCCTAGGATCTTTATTTTTTCTAGCTTCTTTTATTTTTCCTGTAATGGAAGAACGATAATATTCAGGGATATCAAAGTTTTTGATAGCAGTATTTTTTTAGTGATACATAAAGCTATACAAATGTATTTAACATTATAATCTAAAAATAATTTGAGACTACTAATTGGAGTGTGTGGACAAATAAAAAGCAAAAATGGGGACTTTTCTAGTCGAAAAACCCCCATTTCATAGATGATAACCTAAGTTATCAGGTATGCCAAGCTACTGTTGTCTAACTTCATTTGCTGTTTTGCTGACTTAACAGCAAGTTCAAAATCTGGATATTTTGTAAGTTCTCAAATGATCCCGATAGATCGAGACTTAATCCATCAACTTTTTGTGACTTTAGTCATTTCAGATTATAAGCTCGAAAGCCTTAATCCTTTTAGTTGGTTTTCTTAAATTCAACTTCTATTTCCAGTCTTCTCAATTTATATCGAGAAAGGTGAATAGATGTAAAACCATTCTATGAAACCAATTCATTATAGTTTTCACTATTTTAAATTACCATCCGAAGATTATAATTTATATGAAATTTGTTTCGCAAATCTTGCAATACTACCCTAACACTCTTTTGTGTTTGTTGAGATTATCCCTCACTTGGTATATCTAATGTCGTAACAATATATTTGCTAGGCAAAAATTTGAGATTTAACTTTTGCACTATTTTTACACAAATATTTATTGCTAAAAACAGGTGGTTATCCACTTAAATTTAGTAGTTATCCACTATGTTTTCAACATGAGTAAATTTAAATTACTTTTGTTATCATGAAACATGTGATTATTGCGATTTTATCATTATTTGTGTCAGGATTTTCATTTGCACAGGGTTTTGAGGCTTATGCTATTGGAGGAACTACCTTTTCACAAATTGATGGAGATAACCTTGCGGGGTATAACAATTTTGGTTTTATAGTTGGAGGTGCAAGTAATTTTTTGCTTGCAAACGATTTTTCATTTCAACAGGAAATAGTATACTTTCAAAGAGGTAGCAGGGCTACAGAAAAACAATTTCAAAACGATGTTTTCACAAACAAAGATTTACGATATATCGATTTTATTACTCTGCTAAATAAGCAATTAAAAGACAAATGGATAATACAAGCTGGAATAGGGGCAGGAAAGTTAATTGGAATTAAAACTGATGATACGGGAGATGATATTAAGTTTTATAGAATAGATGTTTTTGGAACTATTGGTGGAGGATATTTTATTACAGAAAATTTATTGTTGAATGTGAGACTACAATACACAATTAATTCTATTCAAAAAGATATTCCCTTTGTTCATAATAATTCCATGACCTTTACTTTACGGTGGAGGTTTATGAAAAAAGATTAAGGAGCTTACACTATATTTGTTTTTTGAAATAAAAAAGCATGAATTTATTCTTTAGAAAGACGGGAGAAGGTTCTCCATTAATCATACTACATGGGTTATTTGGCTCATCTGATAATTGGTTGTCAATAGCAAAAGTGTTGGGTAATAACCATACAGTATATAGTGTTGATCAGCGAAATCATGGGCAATCTCCACACAGTGATTTTTTTAACTACAAAATAATGGCAAATGATCTAAAAGCTTTTATTGAAGAGAATAATATTGATAACCCTATAATACTAGGTCATTCTATGGGAGGAAAAACAGCCATGCAATTTGCTGTCAATAATCCTAAAATGTTGAAAAAATTAATATTAGTGGATATTGGTGCTAAAAGTTATCCCATTCATCATGACACTATTCTAAAGGGTCTAAACAGTATTAACATTGATGAACTAAAATCGAGGGGTGAAGCTGACCAGCAATTATCAAAATATGTTTCAGAAACAGGAATTCGACAATTTCTATTGAAGAATATTGCCCGGTCAGCAGATGGGTTTAAATGGAAAATGAATTTGCCAATTATTGAAAAAGAGATTGAACAAGTTGGTATAGGTTTATCAAATAATGATTTCTATAAAGGAGATACGCTTTTTATACGTGGGAAAAATTCCAATTATATTTTAGATGAAGATATTGATGGGTTAAACCATCATTTTCCAAAATATAAATTAGAAACCATTGAAAATGCAGGACATTGGCTACATGCAGAACAGCCTGAAAAATTTGTTGAAATTGTGAAAAATTTCATAAAATAATGAGCGGTAAACTTTATTTAATTCCGAATGTAATAGCTGAGAATACAGCCAAAAAAACTATACCCGAACAAGTTAGAGAAATAATTAAAACCACTAATTACTACTTGGTGGAAAACGTCCGTACAGCTAGACGTTTTATCAGTAGTTTAAAAACAGATGTTATAATAGAGGAATTACATTTTGAGGTGTTGGATAAAAAAACAAAACCTCATGTACTTCAAGAATTATTTAAACCGATAAACAACGGTGAAAACATTGGTGTTATTTCTGAATCTGGATGCCCAGGGGTAGCAGACCCCGGAGCTTTAGCTGTTGAATATGCACATAAAAATAATATAGATGTGATTCCATTAGTTGGTCCATCATCCATTTTAATGGCGTTAATGGCATCGGGGTTTAATGGACAAAAATTTTGTTTTCATGGATATATACCTATCGATAAAAAAGAGGCAGCAAAAACATTAAAACAACTAGAAGCTGATTCTACTAAAAATAGGCAAACACAAATTTTCATAGAAACGCCTTTTCGCAATAACCAATTGCTTGAAGTAATTATCAAATCCTGTAATCCAGAAACAAAACTGTGCATTGCAAAAGATGTATCGGGTACTAAGGAGTATATAAAAACACATACTATTCAACAATGGAAAAATAATAAGCCTGAATTACATAAATCGCCAACAGTATTTCTGCTTTATAATTACTGAACAGTTGTAATGCCAATAAACCTATAGTTCTTTTTTTTTGATAGAAATAACTATAAATTTGGCACTCATTTATTTAACTAGAAACATATGTCCTATTTATTTACCTCAGAGTCAGTTTCAGAAGGTCACCCTGATAAAGTAGCTGATCAAATATCAGATGCATTAATCGATTATTTTTTAGCATTCGATCCTAACTCTAAAGTGGCTTGCGAAACTCTTGTAACTACAGGATTGGTAACTTTAGCAGGAGAGGTGAAATCCAAATCATATTTGGATGTACAACAAATTGCCAGAGAGGTAATTGAAAAAATTGGATATACTAAAAGTGAATATCAGTTTGATGCTAAATCATGCGCAGTAATATCTGCAATTCATGAGCAATCGGAAGACATTAACCGTGGTGTTGATCGTGATAACCCAGAAGAACAAGGTGCGGGTGATCAGGGAATGATGTTTGGTTATGCAACTAAAGAAACCGAAAACTATATGCCTTTGGCATTAGATCTTTCTCATAAAATATTAATTGAGTTAGCTGCATTGCGAAGAGAACTTAAAGAAATTAGTTATTTACGCCCTGATGCTAAATCGCAAGTTACCATTGAGTACAACGATGATAACCAGCCTGTAAGAATTGATTCTATTGTTGTTTCTACACAGCATGATGATTTTGATAGCAATGATGAGGCAATGTTATCCAAAATAAAACAGGATATTATCGAAATTTTAATACCTCGAGTAAAAGCACAATTGCCTAAAAACCTTCAAGCATTATTTAACAATGACATCAAATACCATATTAACCCTACTGGTAAATTTGTAATTGGTGGGCCCCATGGTGATACAGGTCTTACAGGTAGAAAAATAATTGTAGATACTTATGGAGGAAAAGGAGCCCATGGAGGTGGAGCATTTTCTGGTAAAGACCCTTCAAAGGTAGATCGATCAGCGGCTTATGCCACTCGACATATTGCTAAAAATCTGGTAGCAGCAGGATTGTGTGAAGAGGTGTTAGTTCAGGTGTCGTACGCCATTGGTGTAGTTGAGCCTATGGGTATTTATGTAAATACATATGGTACTGCAAAAGTTGATATGCACGATGGTGAGATTGCTAAAAAAATTGAAGGACTATTCGATATGCGTCCTGTAGCTATTGAAAGAAGGTTGAAGTTGAGAAACCCAATATACAGCGACACAGCCGCATATGGGCATATGGGAAGAACTCCAGAAGTAAAAAGTATTACATTTAAATCATCAGGAAACGAAATAACCAAAGAAGTGGAAACTTTCACTTGGGAAAAGTTAGACTATGTGGATAAGGTGAAGGAAGCTTTTGGGTTGTAAGCTTGATACACATTTTATGTTGATAGAATATCAATTGATTTGCTAGAATATTTCTAGCAGATCAATTGATTAGGAGAATGCTATTACTTTCTATTGGCTAAATACACCCCAATAATGATGGCAGTCATACCAATTAAATGTCCTATAAGTAGTGTTTCTCCATCAAGCAACCCCCATATAACTGCTACAATGGGAATGATATAAGTTACCGAGCTTGTGAAAATAGGGGTAGTGATCTTCACTAAATAATTAAATAAAATTAAGGCAAGAGCCGTACCCATAATTCCTAATAATGTAATGTATCCAAATGCAGCATATGCGCCATCAGCATATCTCATTTTTTCTACAAACTGTGTCACCCCAAACAGATATGTTGCAGCCACAGGTGTTACTATTAATAATGAAATAGCCGTTATGGATAAAGCATCAATATCATGAATTTTGAATTTGATAAGGTTGACATTAGCTCCATAGCAAATTGTAGCCACTACTATAAATAGTGCATAAAAATTTAATTGGGAAAACTCGGCTCCTGAGCCTGTCATAATTAAAAATATAGTGCCTAAAAACCCTATTGCCAACCCAATAGATACTAACTTGGTTATTCTTTGACTGAATAGTAAAGCTCCAATGAGCATTACGAAAAGTGGTGTTAAAGCATTCAATATTCCAGCAATGGAGCTGTCTATTTGAGTTTGAGCCTTTGCAAATAAAAACGCAGGAATAAAACTTCCGACCATACCCACAAAAAACAATAATTTCCATTGTGTGGAAGTTAAATTTTTAAGCTTAAATAATGAAAAAGGCATAAGTATTATGCCTGCTGATAATATTCGTAATGATCCAACCTCCCCAGCAGAAAATACTTCCAGACCTCTTTTAATAAGTATAAAGGAACTTCCCCATATTAAGGCAAGTACTAAGAGAATAACCCAAGCTATAATTGGAATTTGTTTTGGCATATATATTAAAAATTAAAGAATGGCAAAACTAACAGTTATGAAGAAAAATTAATGCTCTTATTCCTACATTTTAATATCTATTAGAAAAGATTAAGTAATACTAATTAATGCTTCATCAAATGTACCTCTTAGACCTAGCAAGGTTTGTAGTTTTCTTAATACTAAAAAAAGCCTCTAACATTTCTGTTAGAGGCTTTTTATATAGTACTAAATTATTGTTAGTAGTTAGACCCTGCTCTAATCATTGCACAGCGGAATCCAATAGTTGCAGTAGATGAATCATAATCAATGAATCTTCTTGTACCTGGTGACATCCAATATGCAACATCTTTCCAACTACCACCTTTATATACTTTTGACTTATCAGTAATTAATGAAGTAAACCCTCCTGGGTCATTATCTTGATTATTATAATTTTCTTTTCTATCTAAATAACCATCACGTCTTAATGGGTTTAAGTCATCGAAATCTTGAAATGACATAGGACGATAAGTATCTACTACCCATTCGCTTACATTTCCAGCCATATTATATAGTCCAAAATCATTAGGAGGAAATTCATAGATATACGAAGTAATTAATGCTCCATCATTAAGCTTACCAGCAATACCAGCATAATCACCTCTACCTCTTTTAAAGTTAGCCAAGAAATACCCCATTTCTTTTCCATAAGGATTACGCAATGCATGACCATCCCAAGGATATACTCTCTGGTGTGTTTGGTTTTCATCTAACCACTGTGTTCCTATCAATGCTTGTGCAGCATATTCCCACTCTGCTTCAGTAGGTAGTCTATAATCAGGGAGCACAATGCCTGACTCTAGAGGTATACGACCGTCAGTTTCAGCATAGTCACTATCGTTTTCTTCTGCTAATTTAATGTTAACTGCTCTACTTCTCCATTTACTATAGTCATTAGCTTGTATCCAACTAACTCCTACTACTGGAAAATACCTGAACCCTGGATATCTTAAATAATGATCAACATAAGGGTCATTATAGGCTAATTTACCTACCCATACAGTAGTGTCAGGTAAAGCAGCTTCATATACTTCTCGTGACGAATCAGAAATATTTAAGTAATGAAGATATTCTAACCAGTGAATATTTGCCACTTCTGTTTCATCCATATAAAAAGAAGCTACGGACACAGTCCTCTCTTTATTATCCCTCATTTTCAAAATATCTTCTTCAAAAGAGCCCATCACCATTCTACCGCCTTCTATATATACTAAGTTAGGTCCATCAGGCTGCCCACTATATGGGTTTACCATAAATCCTTCATTGTCTTCATCATTATAGGCTAAACCTGTAGCAGTACTTAATGCACCTGGGTGTTGACTAGTAGGGGCACCGCCACTACCAAACAAGGAGCAAGAAGACATTACGATTGAGCCAAATAACAGTATTATTCCACCTTTAAAAAATTGCACAGTTCTTTTCATAACCGATTTTTTTTAATTCAAAAAATTAAATTCTAGCACAGTAATAGCTTATTAGATTGTTATATTTAACCTAATAAACAGCAAATTAGCATTTCTATTTTAGAAAACTGAATCTTTCCAGCAAAAAAATTACCTTTTACGATAAAAGCACAAAAATGGAAGACTAATGAACTTGAATGTCTATAGACGAATATATAACAGATTTCTGAAACTTTTATTGTGTCTATTAAATTTATTATAGACGTTTTTATTCCGTTCAGCAAGATTATTATCCTTTCAATCAGAAGAAAACTAATAATTACCACGAACATTGTATTTTTGTTTATATAGAAATTATCTCCTTAATGATAAATAGGTCATCTTATGAAAAAGATGCTTAACAGAACTATTAATAAAAAAAAGCTTTACTTAACGTTACAAACATTAGGTTGGGGGATTTTTTTTATTGTGTACTCCTCCATTGCAGTAGCATTTACTAGTTTTCATTGGAAAATTTATGCTGGATATTTAAATACCATCTTTTTTGGCATTTTATTAACTGAACTATACAGACGATGGATAAAAAAACATAAATGGATTGATCTATCACTTTCTTCACTCACAAAAAATGTGCTTTTTGCTACTCTAATAATGACCATCATATGGTTGTTTATTGTATTACCCATAAATGATACATTTTTCAAACTAGATCAAGCAGAATCCCACGAGATTTCTACTGTTGGAGCATATTTTGCAGTAGGGTTTCAGTTTTATTTAATTCTAAATGGTTGGTCGCTAATTTACTTTGTTTTTCAGTTCTTTATGAATTTTAAGCAAAGTGAAATTGAGAAATGGAGGCTTCAAGCTGCTGTTAAAGATGCTGAATTAATAGCCCTAAAGTCTCAAATTAATCCTCATTTTATTTTTAACAGCCTCAACAATATTAGAGCCTTAGTAGTGGAAGATGCTGACAAAGCAAGGGATATGATTACACATTTGTCTGACCTGCTTCGTTATTCCATACAATTTAATAACAAAGCTAAAGTAAGTATTGAAGCTGAGCTTGAAATAGTTGAAAATTATCTCAATCTAGAATCAATACAGTATGAAGATCGATTAACCTATTCTTTTGATATTCATAAAGATACACTTGAACAAAAAATTCCTCCAATGGCAATTCAAATTCTCGTAGAAAATGCTATAAAACATGGTATTGCAGAACTTACTCAAGGTGGAGAAATTCGAATAATCACCAACTTAATTGGAGATAGCTTAGTTGTAGAAGTTAAAAATTCAGGACAATTACAGAATAAAACTAGTGGTACAGGAATTGGAGTAAAGAATGTTTCGGAAAGGTTGGGATTATTATTTGGACAATTGTCCTCTTTTACCTTAAAAAACACCCAAGACAATATGGTCTGTGCTAGGTTTATTGTGCCTATAAATGCTTAAAATTATGAGAGCAATAGTAATTGATGATTCGCGTTTAGCTAGAAATGAATTAAAAAGGTTGTTGAAAGAGTTTGATTCTCTTCAAGTAATTGGTGAGGCTGCCAATGTAGATGAGGCTAAAGAAAAAATTGAGTCGGAAAAACCAGACTTAATTTTCTTAGACATCCAAATGCCTGGTAAAAATGGGTTTCAATTATTAGAAGAGTTGGAAACTATTCCTGACGTGATATTTACTACAGCTTATGACGAATATGCACTTAAAGCATTTGAATACAATGCCTTAGACTATTTACAAAAACCCGTGCAAACTGATCGGCTGGCAGGAGCCATAAGCAAGGTGTCAGAACGGAGGGAAAAGAAAAAAATAGCACAAGATGCTAATGACTTCATGACTGCCAATGATCAGGTTTTTGTAAAAGATGGAGAACGTTGCTGGTTTGTTCAACTTAGTGAAGTACGATTGTTTGAAGTAGATGGTAATTATACCAAAGTGTTTTTCGAAGACCATAAACCTATGATTCCAAGAACACTCAACTATCTTGAAACCCGTTTAGACCCAAAAACATTTTTTAGGGCAAATCGTCAACAAATAATTAATCTCAAATGGGTGGAAAAAATCGAGCCTTGGTTTAGCGGAAGCATTAAAATATACATGAAAGGTGGTAATGAAGTCGATGTTTCTAGACGTCAGACGCAGCGCTTTAAAGAGTTAATGAGCTTTTAATACTAAATACTTTGTAGCAAATTTTTTGCATCCCTCACGCTTTCTATTTGATCAATAGTAAGGATTAATCGTCCTTTGTGGTCTTTCATTTTACACCGTTTGGGGTACATTTGAACATAGGAAAGTACTTTTCCAAAAACTTCTGATTTGTAGTATTCCTCTTTTTCAGGCGAAACAAAATACCCTTTCATTTTATTGTTTTTGAGGGTGAGTTTTTCGAAACCAAGATTTTGAGCTGCCCAGCGTAATCTTACCGATTCAATAAGTTCGTTCACTGAATCAGGTATTGCACCAAAACGATCTTTAATTTCATTTACAAATTCTGCTAGTTTTTCTTCTGTTTCTATATTGTCTAATTTACTATAAAGCCCTAATCGTTCAGTTATATTCTGCACATAATCATCAGGTATTAGAATTTCCAAATCAGTTTCGATACTACAGTCTTGAACAAGTATTTTTGCTGCTTCACTCAATTCTTTTACAAATAAATCACGAAATGTGGTTTCTTTTAACTCCTGAACGGCCTCGTCCAATATTTTATGATATGCATCGAAGCCCAAGTCAGTAATAAACCCACTTTGTTCTGCCCCCAATAAATTTCCTGCTCCACGAATATCCAAATCTCGCATAGCTACTTTAAATCCATCTCCTAAATCACTAAACTCTTCTAAAGTACTTAATCTTTTTCTAGCATCGGAAGTTAACCCTGATGTAGAGGGTGTTAACAAGTAGCAAAATGCTTTTTTATTCGACCTCCCTACCCTACCTCGCATTTGATGTAAATCGGATAAGCCAAACATGTGAGCATGGTTAATGATAATAGTATTGGCATTCGGAATATCTAACCCTGATTCAATAATATTAGTAGAAACCAGCACGTCATACTCTCCTTCAATAAATCGCATCATTGCTTTTTCCAACTTGCTACCTTCCATCTGTCCATGAGCCACGCCAATGCGTGCATCAGGCACTAATTTTAATATAATGTTACCAATAGCCTCAATGTCTCCAATTCGATTATGCACAAAGAAAACTTGTCCTCCTCTTCGCAATTCAAAACTGATGGCATCACGAAGAATTACATCGTTAAAAGAGTGCAATTGAGTAGTAACAGGCTGACGATTGGGTGGAGGTGTACCAATAACACTCAAATCCCGAGCTCCCATCAATGAAAAATGGAGCGTACGTGGAATTGGTGTGGCAGTGAGTGTAAGCGCATCGACATTCACACGCATTTCTTTTAACTTCTCTTTTACTTTCACACCAAATTTCTGCTCCTCATCAATTACCATCAGTCCCAAATCCTTAAACTGTACATCTTTATTTACTATACGATGAGTGCCAATAAGTATGTCTGTTTTTCCTTCCGCTACGTTATTTAGGGTTTCTTTAATTTGCTTGGCGGTTCTGAAACGATTGATGTATTCTACCTTTACAGGAAATTGCTTTAGCCTTTCTGAAAAAGTACGATAATGTTGCATGGCCAAAATTGTAGTTGGCACTAAAATAGCTACCTGCTTACTGTCGCTTACAGCTTTAAAAGCTGCACGAATGGCCACTTCAGTTTTACCAAAACCCACATCACCACAAACGAGCCTATCCATTGGGTGTTGCAGCTCCATATCTGCTTTAACATCGGCAGTAGACTTCGCCTGATCAGGTGTATCTTCATACATAAATGATGACTCAAGTTCTACTTGTATGTAACTATCTTTTGAAAAAGAATATCCTGGAGCTTTCTTTCGCTTTGCATATAGCTCAATTAAATCCTTGGCTATATCTGCTACTTTTTTCTTTACTTTCTTTTTTTTGTTTTCCCATTCGGGAGAACCTAGCTTACTTATAGCAGGTGCTGTTCCTTCACTTCCTGAATATTTAGATATTTTGTGTAATGAATGAATACTCACATACAATAAATCGTCATCACGATAAACCAACCTAATAGCTTCTTGTCTTTTCCCTCCTACTAGCTGCTTGTCCATTCCAGCAAACCGACCAACACCATAGTCGATATGCGTTACATAATCTCCTGGACTAAGGGTTCTAAGCTCTTTGAGCGTTAAGGCTTTTGATTTTGAATGTTTGTCCTTGGTTTTGTACTTGTGAAACCGCTCAAATATCTGATGATCGGTATAAATTGCGATTTTAAGTAAATTATCAGAAAACCCTTGTCGTAATCCAATATTCAATCCATGAAAGTCAATGGTGGGGTCTAGCTCTTCAAAAATATTCTCTAACCTTTCGAGTTGTTTTATAGATTCTGCCGCTATGGTGGTATCAATCCCTTTGGTTTTGTTATCAATAATTGTTTCTGCTAACAACTCGAAATTTTTATTGAAGGACGGTTGTGGATTTGTGTCAAACGAAAATGGTTTTCCTCCATTAAGATAAAATCGATTCCCAAACTCTATATTAACGTATTGTTTTGAACCTTGTGAAAAACTTTGTCCTGTCTCAAATAAATCGGACGGATTTAACACCACTTGTATGTCACCGCTTTCTTCTAAAATATTGGAAAAACTTTCCGTGGCTTTTTCAAAGTACTTATCAATAATATCAACGGTATGTTGATAATCTTTAAGCCAAATTTTTGTGTTTTTGGGAACAAAATCGAGAAACGATTGACGTTCCTCGTGTACTAATTTCGTTTGTATATTGGGTATAATGTTAATTTCCTTTACTATTTCTTCCGATAACTGGCTATTAGGATCGAACGTACGGATGCTCTCCACTTCATTGCCAAACAACTCTATCCGATAGGGCAAATCATGGGCATAGGAAAACACATCTATAATACCACCACGTACGGCAAACTGCCCTGCTTCATATACAAAATCTGTTTTTTCAAAATCGTAAGTAGAAAGTAGCTCACTCAAAAACTCTACATCAATTTTCTCCCCTACTTTTGCCGTAAATGTGTTTTTCTGTAACGATCGTTTATTAATCACCTTTTCGGTAAGTGCCTCGGGGTAGGTAACAATGAGTTCACCTATTGATGCTTTATGATTTATTCTGTTAAGGATTTCGGCACGCATAAGAATGTTAGCGTTCTCCGTCTCCTCAAACTCATAAGGTCGTTTGTATGATGTTGGGAAGAAGAGTACTTCTTTCTCTCCCAATAGGTTTTGCAAGTCATTATGAAAGTAAGCAGCTTCCTCCTTATCATGAAGAACAATAAGGTGGTTTTGATGATTTATTCCATGCAGCGCACATATTAAAACAGCATCAAGACTACCCACTAATCCTTTTAATTGTATACTTCCTGATTCATTTGGCTTTATGGCTTCGGCAATGGTTTGAACTAAACCATCGTTTTTGTACAGCTTTATTAAATCCTTTGCTTTCATAATTAGTGAGGCAAAAGTAGTAAATATGAAGAACGAATACTTATAAACGATATAAATAAGAATGGCAGAGCAGAAACCAATTAAATTGTATTAATAACGAATGTGTTTATTGTAATATTAATTGGATAAAGTGCTTAATAAACGATAACTTAAAAAAGTAGTGCTTAGAATTCTAAAACTTTATTGATTAATTATAATTTAATGAAACGAGTAAATATAGGAATAGATTTAGGTGGAACGAAGGTTTTTATAATAGCTGACGGTTTGGAGGAGAAAGCAACTACGGGTATTGATTTTAAACCATCGGAATTAGAAGAAGTTATCACTTCATTTATTAAAAAAAATAATTTAGAACCTACAGGTGTTGGTATAGCTGTTCCAGGATTAGTTAATGATGAAAACACCATTGTATTTTGTGATGTACTACCTCATTTTGTAGGGTGGAACACAAAAAATCTATTGATAAAATACCCTACTACAATAAAAATAATGAATGATGTAAAAGCTGCTCTTACTCAAGAATTTTATAATTGTAAAAACGATTTTACGGGTGGTGTCATCATGGTTGGTACAGCCGTTGGTTCTGCATTCATTATTGATGGAAAACCAGTATTGGGAACATCGGGTTGGGCTGGTGAATTTGGATACTTTCCTTTGATTATTAACGATGAAACAAAACGTGTTGATGAAGTATGTGGAGGTTCGTTTTTGGCACAACAACTTAAAATGACTTCTAATCAAATGTATGAACTGGCCATAAGGAAAGATGAGCGAGTACTCAAAGTCATCAATAAAGGAGGTTATTACTTGGGTGTTGCGATAGCTGGCATCATAAACCTCTTAAATCCTTCTAAAATTTCAATAGGAGGAGGTACAGCAAGTTTACCTACGTACTGGGAAGGAATTCTAAAAGGAGCAAAGCAAAATGTTATTCCCGAATTTTGGAATGATAATATGATAACCAAAGTAAAAGAAAGTTATAAGGTTGCAGCATTGGGGGCAATACGATCATTAACATCATAAGGGATAACACTTCTATCACAACTACCCATCAGAAAAATTGTCAAATTTTTAGAAGGTTTATTATGAAAACCCTATTTTTAAATTAAGAGTGATTAAATGAATTTTTAAGTAAAATCTCTCTAACCAAAATATAGATACTTAGACAATAATATTCGATATGAAAAAATATTTACTAGCCATTTTTATTGTTGGTTTAATAATTCAAGCTTATGCACAAGAAAATAAAGACAAAGCAATCGAATTGAAAAACCGAGCCATTGAATTAATGGATAATGGTGAATTTGAGGAGTCTTTAAAACTATTAGAAGAGGCAAAGCAACAAGATAATAGTAACATAAACATTCCATATGAAACTGCTTTTGCATATCAGCTTATGAAAAAGTATGATATGGCTATTGAAATCGCTAAACCATTATTAAAACACGCTGATGTAAATGATCAAGTATATCAGTTAATAGGGAATTGTTATGATTTGATGGGAGATAAAGGAAAAGCTATAAAATACTATGATAAAGGGCTAAAGAAATTTCCAAATTCTGGAAAATTATATTTGGAAAAAGGTGTTGTGATTGCAAGCCAAAATAATTGGATGGAAGCTTTAGATATTTGGGAACAAGGAATTATTGCTGACCCACTACATTCCTCCAATTACTATTATGCAAGCCAAGTATTATCACAAACGAATGAAAAAATTTGGGGTATATATTATGGGGAAATGTTTATTAACCTTGAGTCTAATTCAGCTAGGACTAATCAAATAAGCGAGTTGCTTTTTAACACATATCAACAATGCCTCCCTATAAACAACAATAATTGGGGGTTGGATTTTAGTAGAAAAGCTACAAATATTGTATTGGGTAGTATTAAAGATTTTAAATTATCTTTTGAAACAGTTCATAACCTTGCCATGGAACAAGGGTATAAGAATGTATCAGCTGATTTTAATATACAAAATTTAGTAAAAATAAGACGGCAATTTTTAATAAAATGGAATGAAGATTACGCTAATCAATATTCGAATTTAATTTTTGACTACCATAACTTATTAATTCAAAATGAATTTTTTGATGCTTATTATTACTGGATATTTAAAGAGGGAAGAAAGGATGAATTTGACTCTTGGGTAATAGCTAATAATAAATTATTTGATGATTTCACGTCTTGGTTTAATGAAAATAAAATGTTTTTTAATGACAGAAATAAGACAAATAGATATAGCTATAAGTAACAAAGAATAGAAATATATTTTTAGATTTACTTTTCATAAATTTAATAACAACCCCATGAAGCTAAAATTAATTCTACTATGCACTCTTGCCTTAATCATAACTGTGGCTGCTACTACTATTTCAATAAATGACAAGGAAGTAACAACTCCCGAAATGCAATCAAAAATGAAATTGAGGCACGTTGTTATGTTTAAGTTTAAAGACACCGCATCAAAAGAAGATATTAAAAAAGTAGAAGAAGCATTTGCTGCACTTCCATCAAAAATACCAGCTATAAAAGCATTTGAATGGGGACTAAATAACAGCCCTGAAACATTTGACAAGGGATTTACCCACTGTTTCCTTTTAACATTCGATAGCGAAGAGGGAAGAGATGAATACCTTCCACACCCAGCACATAAAGCTTTTGGTGAAATAGTAGGACCTGTTCTTGATGACCTTCATGTGATGGATTATTGGACTAAGTAAGACTATTCAAAAGTCCATTCCAACAGTACTACAATTCAAGTATGTGAAGTTGTGGTTACCAGTTGTTTTCTATTTATCTGACCAAATCGCAAGTTCATTTCCAGCAGGATCAACAAAGTGAAATCTACGTCCTCCTGGAAATGAAAAAATGTCTTTTGAGATGCTCCCTTTTGATTCGATTACTGTATCCTTTATACTCTCAAGATTTTCGTGGTACAACACCACCAACGCCCCATTAATAACCTCCTCCTCATATTTTTCGAACCCTCCTTCTAACCCGCTATTTGAAAAAGCAGTGTAGGTTGATCCATAGTCTGTAAATGTCCAGCCAAAAGCTTTTGTATAAAACTCCTTGATCTCTTCAAGATCTTTGGCTTTAAATTCTACATAGTTTATGTGATTATCATTTGTACTCATATCAAGGTTGTTTATATATTTTGATTTTTATCTAACTAATACTGCAACGTTAAATTGTAGATAGTTATTCATTCATGTTTTTAAAAATGTCAGCAAGCTCATTTAGATTCTCTTTTAACTCATATGCTCTGTCAATATAGGTGCTAACATCTGAGTCAATTAGGTTGTGTCGTTCTAAAATTGTCTCGACCATTAAGTCACTCAATAAAGCACTAATATTATGAGTTAAGTAGTTCCTTTGATCTTTTACTAAATTCAAGAAATCCTCAAGAGGTTTGTCAATTAGTTTTTTTGATACAAGCATAATGATAAGTTTACCGAGAGTAGCTTTATCATTCGTCAAATCTGTATCGTTATTTTTTAAAAAAAGAAGGATTTGGGATTCTAATCTGCTTGATGCCAAAGTCATTTTACCCATCATAGATGTGAAATCTACTGATTCATAAAGCAAATTGAAAAATTCAGTTCCCGTTACATTTATTCCTTTATACATTACTAGATTACCTACAACTTGTCGCTATACGCCTTAAATCAAAAACACATAGTGTTATTTGTTTTATACATCAAGTTACTCATTTATTTATAAATATAGTTAGTAAATTTATTAACTGACTATACTGTTTTAGTCTTGTTTATACGAATAAACACAATTGAATTTTGGTAAATTAGTACTTTATACAAAAAGAAAATTCAGTAGTTATTTAGCAAGTCCACTATAAAT
Source organism: Cyclobacteriaceae bacterium (assembly GCA_029882685.1). GTDB lineage: Bacteria > Bacteroidota > Bacteroidia > Cytophagales > Cyclobacteriaceae > JAOUKH01. Next base: position 5,983 of record JAOUKH010000035.1, on the reverse strand, counting down.
ATTTACTTTTAAATTTAACCTGCCTTTACAGGCAGCGAGTAAATATTATTCAGGAAGAAATCATAATTCTGTAACCCCTTATATATACATTATCTCTCAAATGTGAGAGATAAGCTAAACTCCATAAAAACATTAATGATGCAGAAAGCAGTTCTAATTTTAGTTTTCACAATTTTATTTATTGGAATACACGAATTTAAAGCCTTCGGACAGACGTCTCAATCTCAAACTGATGAGCAAAACGCATCAGTAAGTAATACTATTAAACTATTTAATGGTCATGATTTAGAAGGATGGTACACTTTTCTTCAGAACCGTGGTCGTGACAACGACCCTAAAAATGTATTTACGGTAAAGGATGGGATGATAAGAGTCTCTGGCGAAGAATGGGGTTGTATTACATCAGACGAAGAATATGAAGATTATAGAATTCTCCTAGAGTTTAAGTGGGGTGATTTAACCTATGCACCAAGACTGGACAATGCACGAGATTGTGGTTTATTACTACATTCTCAAGGTGAGGATGGTAACTCTCAGGGAATATGGATGAATTCCATCGAATGCCAGATAATTGAAGGTGGTACTGGTGATTTTATTGTGGTTGGAGATGGTACAGATCAGTTTCAGATTACTAGTACTGTAGCTTCGGAGAAGCAAGGGAGTTCCTTTGTTTTTGACCCTAAAGGACACCCTGAAACTGTACAAAAAAACCGTATAAATTGGTTCGGGCGTGATCCGGAGTGGAAAGATGTTCTTGGGTTTCGTGGTAAAAATGATGTTGAGAAGCCTGTAGGAGAGTGGAACACACTAGAGTGTATTGTTCTTGACGGTGAATTCTCCATATTTCTTAATGGTATATTGGTAAATAAAGCAACAGATGTAAGACCTGATAAAGGACGTATCCAAATTCAGTCGGAAGGGGCTGAAATATTTTTTAGAAAAGTAGAATTAACACCACTGAAATAACTAGAAAATATGTTTGCACCTCATACTTATATAGAGCGTAGAAAAAAATTAAAAGAAAAAGTAGGGACTGGAATTATCCTTCTTTTAGGAAATGAGGAAAGTAGTATTAATTTTAAAGACAACTGGTACCATTATCGTCAGGATAGTAGTTTTCTGTACTATTTCGGTATTACTCACCCTGGTTTAACTGGAATTATAAATTGCGATTCAGGTGAGGAAATTATTTTTGGTGATGAGCTCACAATAGATCACATTGTTTGGTCAGGTTCTCAGCCTACCATTGCACAATTGGCAAGTAAATGTGGGGTAAATAAAACATTGCCAACATCTAAAATTGCTTCTTCTCTAAAAGGGTTAGTTCACTATTTACCTCCATATCGTACTAAAAACCAGTGGAAGTTAAGTGAGTGGCTAGGCTCTCCAATGAATTTTATAAGCAAAGGCGCTTCAATAGAATTAATTAAAGCGATCGTTTCCATGCGTTCTTATAAAACTGCTGAGGAATTAACAGAAATAGAAAAAGCGGTAAATATTACTGCCGATATGCATTTAGGTGCAATGCGCTATGCTAAGAAGGGCATGTTGGAAGCTGAGATTGTTGGCAAAATTCAACAAATAGCAATAAGTGGTGGAGGAAACCTTTCGTTTCCGGTAATATTAAGTAAGGATGGTCAAATTTTGCACAACCATTATCACGGAAATGTGCTTCAAGAAGGAGATATGATTCTTTGTGACACTGGTGCAGAAACTACTATGGGTTATGCTGGCGATATGACAAGAACTTTTCCAGTAGGACATGAGTTTACGCAACGTCAAAAAGAGTTATACCAAATTGTTTTGGATACACATGAAGCAGCTATTGCAGCACTAACTCCTGGTATACAATATAAGGATGTTCATTTGTTGGCTGGAAAAACATTGGTAAATGGGTTAATTGAAGTCGGATTAATGAAAGGAAATGCCGAAGAAGCTGTTTCGGCAGGGGCACATACTATGTTCTTCCAATGTGGGTTAGGCCATATGATGGGGCTTGATGTTCATGACATGGAAGATTTAGGAGAGCAATATGTTGGCTACAATGATTCACTTAATAAATCAACAATATTTGGTTTGAAATCTTTACGGTTAGGAAAAAAATTGGAAAAAGACTTTGTGATTACTGTAGAGCCAGGTATTTATATTATTCCTGAATTGATTGATATGTGGAAAGCAGAAAATAAGCATGCTGAATTTATTAATTACGATTTATTGGAAACCTATAAAGACTTTGGAGGAATACGTATTGAAGAGGATTTTGTAATCACTGAATCAGGATCGAGATTATTAGGTAAGCCTGTAGCAAAAACTATTAATGACGTTGAGCAAGTAAGGGCAGAAAGTCTAGGTTTGATGCATGAGTAACATTAGCTTTAAACAAAAGGTTTATCTTCATTGCATTCAAGTTGTTGAAGATAAAATAACCATTGCTAAAGAGGCTGTGGAGGCAGCCCGACAGTCAGCAGTTGAAGAGGAGCGAAGCACTGCTGGTGATAAGTATGATACTGCTCGTGCCATGAGCCATATTAATCAAGGTATGTTTGCTAATCAACTTTCGGAAGTCCTAAAACTAAAAAAGGTTCTCGGTCAAATTTCTATTGACTCCCAACATAGCGAGGTAGAATCTGGTACTTTGATAAAAACTTCAAAAAGCATTTATTTTATAGCTGTGAGTCTTGGGATAATAAAAATTGATGGAAAAGAAATCATGGTTATTTCACCTTTATCTCCAATTGGTCAACTTATGCTCAACAAAAAAGAGGGAGAGGAATTTGTTTTTAATGGTTCAACTATAAAAATCGATCAGATTTATTGAAATATCATTACTTCCTTGTCGAAATTCTTAATAAATCACCAAATACCCCTTGTGCAGTTACTTCGGCACCTGCACCTGCTCCTTGTATTACAATGGGTTGTTTCCCATAAGCCTCTGTATATATTTCAAATATAGCATCGGCATTTTTGATGTTTCCTAAAGGAGATTGCTTTGAGGCTTTTACAAGTGATACTGATAATTCGTTTTTCTGCACATCCAATTCCCCAACATAGCGTAATACCTCATCAGCATCCAAATCATTTTTAACTGTGCTATAATGATTATCAAATGTCTTTCTTTTACTTAAAAAAGTATCAAAATTTACTTCATTTAGTAACTCATTTGGTATAAGATTTTGAACCTTTATATCTTCTATTTCAGGTTTCATTCCAATTTCTCGAGCTAAGATAATAAGCTTCCGTGCCACATCCATTCCATTTAAATCATCACGTGGATCAGGTTCGGTAAACCCTTTTTCTCGAGCCTCAAGTACTATATCTGTAATGGCATCTGTTCTTTCTGAAAATTGATTAAAAATATAGCTTAAAGATCCACTAAAAACTCCTCTTATCTTATAAACCACATCAGCAGAATCTGACATTTGCTGCAATGTATTTATAATGGGTAGTCCTGCACCCACATTTGTTTCATATAAAAAGTGCCTTCCTTTTTTTCGCACTATATTTCGAATGTTTTCATAATACGAATAAGGAGATGCATTTGCCTTTTTGTTAGATGCTACAATATCTAACCCACTCTCCATAATTTCAATATATGTGTCTGCAATAGTTTGTGAGGCCGTATTATCCACTAAAATCACATTTTCCAGAGTAGAATTTTTTAATTCTTGAAGAATCTCTGGTAGATTATTAACTCGGTCACTTTGCTTAAGTTCTTCCAACCAATTAGCTCCAATACCATTAGGATTAAAGATGTACTTTTGAGAATCTGCTACACCAATAATATTTATTTTTAGGTTTCTCTTTTTAATCAAATTATCTGGTGTTTGAATAATTTGATTAATAAAACTAGCACCTACTGTGCCTTTTCCCAAAGCAAAAACATTCAACGTTTTTGTGACTCCGAAAACTTGACTATGGACAATATTTACACCTTTTTTCAAGTTTTTATTATCTACTACTAACGAAATATGTTCGCCTGAAATGCTATTGCTTATCAAGTGCATCCAAATTTTATTTCTTCGTAGTCCATGTATTGCCTTCTCTAGAGAATAATTATGCCTACCTAATATGGCAATTACAGCCATCTCTTTATTTAAAGTAATCGAAGAAACAGAATTATGGTCAATATCATTTGCAAACTCCTTATTTAATAAAAGGTGTGCCCTTTCAGCATCATCAGCATCCACTACAAAACCAATACCCCTATCCGATGATGCTTGTGAAATTAATCGAACACCAATTTCGTGTTGATCTAAAATCGTAAATATTCTAGCATCAATTCCAATTTTTCCTTTTAGACCCTTACTCTCTATAGTTACTAAAACAACATCTTCAATAACTGAAACTGCCTTTATTCCTTTCTCTGAGCCACTCGAATCAATTAATGTACCCTCCTTTTTTTTATCAATAGAACTATAAATTTTTAAAGGAATCCCTTTTTCTCTTAATGGCTCAATGGTTTTAGGATGAAGTATTTTAGCTCCAAAATTCGCCATTTCATGAGCTTCTTTATAGCTTAAATGATCGATCCGTTTAGCATTAGAAACAAATTTTGGACTTGCGGTATAAATCCCATCAATATCTGTCCAGTTTTGCACTTCTTTAGCATTGGTAAAATAGGCAATTAAGGTAGCAGTATAGTTAGAACCGTTTCTACCTAGTGTTACTGTTTCATTTATTTCATTTGAGGCAATAAAACCTGTAATAATAGAGACTATATCTGGATTTATATTTTTAAAATAAGTTTGTGTTAATTGCTGAGATTGAACTTTATCAATCTCAAAGTCATTTTCTGATTTGCGGACTTTAATAAGCTTTCGGGCATCAACAAATTGTGCATTAATATTCTTTTTCTTTAACAAGTGCTCAACTACCTGTGCGCTAATCAACTCACCAAATGACAACACTCTATCTTTAGCTCTTTTAGAATTCACCTTTAGTTTCTGAAGCGATTCTAGTACTTCCTGTAACTCAATAAATGTTGACTCCAAATTCAGCCCGTATTCCACTAAATTTTGATAATCAATAAATTGTTGGAGTTCATGATGAAAGTCTTTATTCACGACTGCTAATTCGTATAGCTGAATAAGTTGATCCGTACTTGACCCAATTGCAGAAACAATGACGGATAACTGCCCTTGTTTTTGCTCTTCAACAACTATATCGATAACGTTGTTTATTGGCTTTCCTTTTTTCAAGGATTTTCCTCCAAACTTTAATACTCTCATGTTTTTAGTATTTTTTAATGCTATTATCTATTTCATCTGACCAGGCTAAAATCCCTCCTTTAAGATTGAATAAATTTTGTTGGCCTGTTTGATTTTGAATATATTTTATAGCATTTGCACTTCTTTTACCACTTCTACAATACACGATTACCTGTTTATTATCCGATATTTTTGATAAATTTTGAGGAATCGTATTTAGTGGAATATTTTCTCCTCCAATTGTGGCGATATCCAATTCATGAACATCTCGAACATCAATAAGTTGAAAGTCCTTGTTGGTATCTATCCATGACTTTAGTTCTGTTACTGTTATTTCTTTTACCATTTTTCAATTCTTTAAAAAGTCAATAATTCGTTCTGATAATTGTTTTGTTTCCAGTAAAAACCCATCATGACCATAGTCTGATTCTATTTCAGCATAGTAAGCATTTGGAATATGATGAGCCAGATATTTTTGCGTTTTTGGTGGTAATAATTGATCGGTGTTTATTCCAACCACAAGTGTTTTTGTTGCAATCTGATTTAAAGCTTGTTGCAGACCTCCTTTTCCTCTGCCAATATTATGGCTATCCATACACTTTGTTAAATAATAGTAGGATAGGGCATTAAATCTTTTTGCAAGTTTTTCGCCTTGATATTGAATATAAGATGCAGCTTTAAAATCATCAATTCTTTCGTCTTGATCCGTTTGCTGTGTGTTGTAAGCATCTGAAGTTCGGTAGGTGAGCATTCCAATTGCTCTGGCTGCTTTAATG
>JAOUKH010000202.1 GCA_029882685.1 Cyclobacteriaceae bacterium | reverse complement strand
TTAAAAATATGGAACTGGATGCAAATGGATAAAAATGCTATAATGCGAGAACTAAAAAGAATGGAGTTACAAATAGCCATGCTAAAAAACCATAAGAAAAATAATGCCTAATCAAAACGAAGTGTCTATTTCACAGCGCTTTATGGATGTAATACCTGCCTGTCCGGCAAGGCAGGGATTCTCTATTGCATAATGTGGGTTTAACTCGATCCCAAATTTTATGATATAGTAATTTGAATAGAGGGTTGGATACGATGACTGAGATTCTCAAGATATGAAAGAAGACTCACAATATATGCAGACTGAGGCTTCCGAAGTCAAGTGCTTAAACAAAATTTTATTATTGTTAATCTATTGTAGAATCTTTCAAAGCTCGCTTATAAAGCTGAACAGTATTTTCTAACCCTAAGTATAGTGCATCACACACTAAAGCATGTCCAATTGACACCTCATCCAAATAAGGGATGGATTCTTTTAAGAATTGTAAATTGTTTAAATCTAAATCATGTCCGGCATTAATGCCTAAGCCCAAATTTTTTGCCAATTTTGAGGCAGTAACATAATCCTTTATCGCAATTTGTTTATCAATGATGTAGCCTTTGGCATAAGCTTCCGTATAGAGCTCTATTCTATCTGTTCCAGTTTTAGAAGCACCCTCAATCATCTCTAAATTGGGTTCAACAAAGATAGACGTTCTACATCCACAGGATTTGATTTCAGAAATGATTTCAGTTAAAAAAGCTTGATATTTTATTGTATCCCAACCTGCATTTGAAGTAAGTGCATCAGGTGGGTCAGGAACTAATGTAGCTTGATCAGGTCTTACTTTTTTGATTATATCCAAATAACGTTCATCAGGATACCCCTCAATATTAAATTCAGTCTTTACCACCTTGGCAAGATCAACAACATCTTTACTTGTAATATGTCTTTCATCAGGTCGAGGATGAACAGTTATTCCATCAGCTCCAAATCGTTCACAATCAAGTGCTACCTGCAATACACTTGGGTTATTTCCTCCACGAGAATTTCTTAACGTAGCAATTTTATTTACGTTTACACTTAACTTGGTCATCGAGTTGGTTATACTTAACTTTACGTAAAGTTATATATTATTGAGAATAAATAAATTATTATGAGCCTAAAACAGAAAATAGAAGAAGATATAAAAGCCGCAATGCTAGCAAAGAAAAAAGAAGAGTTGACCCCACTAAGGGCTATAAAATCTGCAATATTGGTTGCTGAAACTGAAAAAGGAGCTGATGGAAGTGTATCAGAAGAGACAGAGCTTAAACTTCTTACTAAGGCTGCAAAACAACGTAAAGAATCTGCCGATATTTTTAATAAAAATGGTAGGACTGAACTAGCGGAAAAAGAGATGTTTGAGTATGAGGTTATATCGCGATATCTTCCTAAACAAATGACTGATGCTGAAATAAGTGAAGCAATTTCGGCTATTATTGCTGAAGTAGGAGCTACTGGCATGCAAGACATGGGTAAAGTAATGGGTAAAGCCTCAAAATCATTGGCTGGGAAAGCAGATGGAAAAAAGATAGCAGACACAGTTAAATCTTTGCTCGCATAAATTGAATACATTAGATATCATAATACTTGTGCCATTACTATTTGGGGCTTTTAAAGGGCTAAATAAAGGATTTCTTATGGAAATTGTTTCATTATTGGCTTTTGTATTGGCCATAATAGGAGGGTTTAAATTACTACACTCTGGTATGGAATTTCTCGATCAGCATTTTGAAATTAATAGTAATTTATTGCCATATATCGCTTTTTTATTAATATTTATTCTTATTGTAGTTGGATTGAACCTACTTGGAAAAATACTGAAAAAAGCGCTTGATTTGACGCTTCTTGGAAGTGTTGACAGTTTAGCTGGACTAATTTTAGGGACTTTAAAATGGGCTTTTGGTATAAGCGTAATCTTATGGCTTACTTCCTACGTGGGGTTGTTATTACCTAATTTATATACCGAAGACTCGATATTGTACAGTTATATTGAACCAATTGCTCCAGTTACAGTGGATTATATTTCTACCATACTCCCTTTCGCAAACGATTTATTTGAGATGATTGAAGACTTAATTCGTCCAAATCCTTGATTCTTTTACTGGACAATTTCGACTCCTTCACCTATAATTTAGTGGATTATTTCAACCAATTAGGAGTTGAGTGTGTGGTAAAAAGAAATGATATTCCACTAGAGGAAATTATGAGTCTGGATTATGAAGGACTTGTAATTTCTCCAGGACCAGAAGTGCCTCAAAAATCGGGTAACTTAATGCAAGTGCTAAAACATTTTTCTGAGACTATGCCTGTATTAGGAATTTGTTTAGGGCATCAAGCAATAGGAGAGTTTTTTGGTGCAGAGTTAGTGAAGGCTTCAAAACCTATGCATGGAAAATTATCAAAAATCATCCACCAACAAAATCAACTTTTTGCAGATATTCCACTAAATTTTAATGCAGTGAGGTATAATTCGTTATTACTTGAAGAAGTTAATTCTCCTCTAAAAGTGATTGCTAAATCAGAGCAAGAAGAAATTATGGCTATAAGTCATCAAAAACTACCTGTCTGGGGTGTTCAGTTTCATCCTGAAGCAGCACTTACAGAATATGGATTACAACTATTAAAAAACTGGCTTACTATATGCTAATTTGCAAAATTTAATTAATTTGCACTAAACATAATGCACCAAATTATGGTAATTAATGTTTTCATAAATATTCTAAAATAGCAACAAAAATTTATTAATAAATATATGGAGATGATAGCAGAGGAATTAATTAATCATATGATTCCACCTTTAAAGCTCAATGATGATGCGCATAAGGCCATGCTATGGATGGAAGAACTCCGCTCAAATCAGCTTCCTGTTGTAGATAAAGAAAAATTTCTTGGTTTGATAAGTGAAGAAATGATTTTGGAGGAAAATGATGTGGAAAAACTTATTGGAGATTTCCAATTACAAGGAACTGACTGTCAGGTAACACAAGGTTCACATTTTTATGACATTTTAAAATTAGCTTCAGACAATCAGGTACAAATGGTTGGTGTAGTTAATGACGCTAATGAATATATAGGTGTAATTAGCATTCAAGATACCATTACATCATTTGCACAAACTGCTGCCGTTCAAATGGCTGGAGGCATTTTAGTTATTTCCATGAATTTAATGGATTACTCACTAGCTGAACTAAGTCGCTTAATTGAAGAAGAAAATTCAAAAATTCTTAGTTGTAGTGTAAAAGAGGATGATTTAGATGCTTCTAAAATAAAACTCACAATTAAAATTAATAAAACCGACCTTTCTCATATCGTTGCTACACTTGAACGATTTGGATATAAAATCATTGCACGGTTTCAAGAGCCAAATATTAATAAAGGAGAAAAAGAAAAGCTCGATCAATTATTAAAATTTTTGGATATATAGCCTGTCCTATTTATTGTTTTATTCATGAAAGTAGCCATTCACGGGAAAGAATTTTCAACCGATAGCGAACAGATTGTTCGAGATTTATTACTAAAATTAAAGCTAAAAGAAACCACACTATATATTTCTGATAAATTTCAAAAAATTCTAAATTCAAAAGGCATTGTTGTTGAAAATTCACAAGTATTTTCTTACCAAAACCCTTATGAGCAAGCCGATGCAATGATTACACTTGGCGGTGATGGCACATTGCTAGATGCAGTTACTTATATTGGAGATAAACAAACACCAATACTCGGGATTAATACAGGGAGGCTTGGGTTTTTGGCAACTACAGCTAAAGACGCTATTGATAAAGCATTAGATCAATTGTTTGAAAAAAATTATACCTATGATGATAGAACTATGCTTTGTCTCAAGTCGAATAAATCATTATTTAACGATAAAACGTATGCGTTAAACGACTTTACAATTTTGAAAAAAGATTCATCATCAATGATTGTAGTAAGAACATTCATTAATGGCGAATTTCTAAATGCATATTGGGCAGATGGATTAATTGTTTCTTCTCCTACTGGTTCCACAGGATATTCTCTTAGTTGTGGAGGGCCATTAGTATTGCCACAGTCAAAAAATTTCGTAATTACTCCTGTAAGTCCTCACAACCTAACCGCACGTCCTATAGTGGTTGATGATGATTCGGAAATTTCATTTAAAATTGAAGGTAGAAATGATAGTTTTTTGATTTCACTTGATTCTAGGGTGGAGAGTATTGATAGCTCAGTAAAGCTATCTATTGTAAAAGAAACTTTTTGTACGAGGCTAATAAAGTTACCTTTCGATAATTATTTCGATACATTAAGACAAAAGCTAAACTGGGGAATCGATATACGTAACTAACCGTTTATTATCATAATTTTTTTAATAATTTCGATTTATTGGTTATTTTTGTAAATCTTGAAAAATGTTTGCAAATGCATAAGCTATTAAAAATCGTCTTTTTGTTTTTCGTTCTGGCATTGTTTGCTGATCAAAGCTTGGCGCAGCTTAGTCGAAAAACGATTAAAAAGAATAATAAAAAAATGCGGAATTTTAAAGGTGGCTATAACACCTTTGACAAATCCAAAAAATATAACTCATTTGGAATAACCGTAAATAGCTTTAATTATTTTGGAGATTTAGCTCCAAAATCGGGAATGTTTAGTACTGATATATCATTTACACGACCTGCCTTTGGAGCTACTTTTGGACATCGTTTTGGCCCAAGATATACACTACAAGCAGATTTTTTTTGGGGAACTTTGATGGGTAGCGATTATGAATCAGCAGACCCTAACGATATAAATCATAAATCCCGATACATACGTAATTTACAGTTCAGAAATCGAATAAAAGAACTTTCTGTAACTGCAGTTTTTGATCTTTATAAAAATGAATCTTCATATATTACCAGAATAGATTTAACGCCATATGCTTTTTTAGGAGTCTCAGTATTACATCATAACCCAAAAGGGTATGTTGAAGATAATGCTGTTTCACATACTACAGGTATTCCCTTGCCTGAAGCAGGCACCTGGGTGGAATTACAACCTTTAGGAACTGAAGGACAATTCAGTGACCTTGCAGAAACAGATGCTAACTTTGGAATAGAACCTTATAGTAAAATTCAAGTTGCTATACCATTTGGCATAGGAATTCGTTATAAGGTAAACCAAGCAATGGATTTGTCCTTTGAAGTTGGCACCAGATATTTGTTTACGGATTATATCGATGATGTTAGCGCAAGCTATGTGGATTTAGATAAACTACCCAGTGACTTATCAAGATATATGTCTGACAGATCGCAACAAGCCGAAGCAATCAGTGGTGCTACAAGAGACATTCCTACGGAAAGGGTTTCATATAATGGATATACTGTAATTCCAGGGTATGGTCAAGAGGGGCTTGAATATATTAGAGGTGGGGCTAAAGACAATGATGTCTATTGGACCACCACACTAAGAATATCCTATATTATTGGGGGCAAGTTTGTAAAAGCTAAGTTTAGATAATAAATTTTCAAAATGTTACAATTTATGTCAGGAAAGCTAAGAATCAGTTTTCCTATTTTTTTGGCTATAATATTATCTTCTTATTCGGTATTTTCACAATCTACTGAAATAGGACTAGGAATTGGGGTAATGTCATATACAGGTGATTTGTCTAGAACTATAGATGTTTCTCAATTACAACCTGCTGTTCAAGGTTTTCACAGAACAAATATTAATAATACTATAAGTTTTAAAGCAGCTATTACTGCTGGAAAATTAAAAGGAGAAGACAAAACTTCTTTAGATGTATTTTCCTCAAATAGAAATGCCTCTTTTAATATTTTCGCAATTGAAGCTTCTGGAACATTTGAATACCATTTTTTGCATTGGAGAAGCTCAAAATCAAATTTAAGATGGACCCCTTATTTTATAGCTGGATTGGGATTATTGAATATTTCTGGGCATCAAAGTAGTTTTGAGGAGTACAGCAATATTCAACCTGTTATCCCTTTTGGTTTTGGTTTTAAATACATTCTAAACCCTAGATGGTATGTAGAATTATCAGGAGCTGCTCGTAAAACATTCTTTGATTATTTGGATAACGTTTCTCAAAGTCCAACCACAACAAAAAATTACCAAAATGGTAATCTTGCAGATAATGACATGTAT
>JAOUKH010000201.1 GCA_029882685.1 Cyclobacteriaceae bacterium | reverse complement strand
ATCATCTAATAGTAAAAAACCACCTATAAGCATCAGCATCAGCCCAATTGCTTTTTTATCTCTTCCAAAGAAAAGAAACGCCCCTATAATGATTAAAAATGATCTCCATGAAATCAGATAGTGAGGAATTAAATCTTCAAAATAAGGAATGTTTAAGTTATTTAATAACCATAAGCCTCCTAGAATCAGGAATATTATTCCTAGCCATAATCTTTTACTGTCGTTATCTTCTGCCATTGTTTTTTTGTTTTGTGTACTTTAATGTACGAGTAGTTTGCCTGATTTTGTTGACACTAATCGGTAAATAACAGCTACAAATCGGTGAACGAACGAATTGGTGAAGTGGAGGTTTTGATAATTGATTGTTGAAAATAAAAATCTCTCTAAAAAGAGAAAAACACGCCTATATACGATCAATATTTTCATAAATTTGCTTTTAAGGTATCGGGCTAATAAAGAAAACAGCAATTATGGAATATAGAATCGAAAAAGACACTATGGGTGAGGTAAAAGTACCTGCCGATAAGTATTGGGGTGCACAAACTGAACGATCTAGAAATAACTTTAAAATTGGTCCTGAAGGCAGTATGCCTTTAGAAGTTATATATGGTTTTGCTTATTTGAAAAAAGCAGCAGCACATACTAATTGTGATCTTGGGGTACTTTCTGAAACCAAAAGAGACCTTATATCTAAAGTTTGTGATGAGATTTTAGAAGGCAAACTTGACGATCAGTTTCCATTAGTAATTTGGCAAACAGGCTCAGGTACACAATCGAACATGAATTGCAATGAGGTAATTGCAAATAGAGCTCACGTATTGGAAGGTAACAAATTGGGAGAAGGGTCAACAACTATCCACCCCAACGATGATGTTAATAAATCACAATCATCAAACGACACTTATCCTACAGGGATGCATATTGCTTGTTATAAAATGGTAGTTGAAAACACTATCCCTAATGTGGAAAAGCTACGAGATACACTAAAGGCAAAATCGGAAGCATTTATGGATGTGGTAAAAATTGGTAGAACACACCTAATGGATGCAACTCCTCTTACACTAGGTCAAGAGTTTTCGGGTTATGTGTCTCAACTTAATCATGGAATTAAAGCTTTAAAAAACACTTTGGATCACCTTTCGGAATTGGCATTAGGAGGTACAGCCGTAGGTACAGGTATTAATACCCCCGAAGGTTATGACGTATTAGTAGCTAAAAATATAGCTGAATTTACAGGGCTACCATTTATTACAGCTAACAATAAATTTGAAGCATTAGCAGCACATGATGCTATAGTAGAAACTCATGGAGCCTTAAAACAGTTATCGGTCTCACTTAATAAAATAGCTAATGACATTAGAATGTTAGCTTCAGGTCCTCGATCAGGAATTGGAGAAATTATTATCCCAGCTAACGAACCAGGGTCATCTATTATGCCGGGAAAAGTAAATCCAACACAAAGTGAAGCTCTGACCATGGTTTGTGCTCAAGTAATGGGAAATGATGTTACAATTTCAGTAGGTGGTGCACAAGGTCATTATGAATTAAATGTATTTAAGCCAGTTATGGCTTATAATTTGTTACAATCTGCACGTCTAATAGGAGATGCTTGTTCATCATTTAATGATAATTGTGCTATTGGAATTGAACCAAATTACGCAAATATTAAGGAGCATGTAAATAATTCTTTAATGCTCGTGACAGCTTTAAACACACATATTGGCTACGAAAAAGCAGCTAAAATAGCTAAAACAGCACATGAAAAGGGCACAACACTTAAAGAAGAGGCTGTAAATTTAGGTTTTCTTACTCCTGAACAGTTTGATGAGTGGGTGAAACCCGAAGATATGATTGGTAGTTTAAAAAGCTAAAATTTTATATTATCAATATTATTGTTTAATTTTTCGCTATAATCTAGTTAACCGGATAAATTTTTTTGAAATGAGAAACTTTAGTAGAATACTCGTTTGCTCTTTAATGGCTTTATTTTTTATGAGTAACGCTCATGCTCAAATGGATAAAAAAGAAAAAAAAGAGTGGAAAAAACGTGCAAAAGCCTATAGTAAAGATCCTGAAAGCTTCAAAATACTTGTAGAAGAACATCAGAAGTTTCAGGGAGATATAGCACGATTGCAAGCCGACAACAACAACCTTAAATCAAGAATGAGTGACAAAGATGCTAAAATCTCTAACTTAGAGGATGATATGGCAAAGTTACGTAGTGATTTGGGTAGAGCTAAAGCAGAAGCAAGAGAAGCAAGGGCTGCTGCAGCTGCAAAACCTGCAGAACCAACAGGTTCTGGAAGAATGATAAAAGGTGTTGTTTTTAAAGTACAAATAGGTGCTTTCCGAAATAAAGATCTTTCGAAATATTTTGAGAATCATGAAAACTTTAGTGGTGAGACTGATGAAGATGGAACTCAAAAAATCACTTTAAGTCAATTTACCGATTATTGGGAAGCTGATACTTTCAAAAAGTACTTACGAGAAATGGGCGTTAAAGATGCATGGATCGTTCCTTATAGAGATGGTGTGAGGGTATCTATTAAGGATGTTCTGGAAGGTGTAATTTCAGAAGATGGTAACGATACAGAAGGAGAATAAGTCTTAAATAACATATAATTGAAAGCAGTACGGTAAGTACTGCTTTTTTTATGCATGAAGAAAAAGTGGATATACAAATCAGTTCCTGATCAGGAAAAAGTAGATGCTTTGTCTCAAAGCATTAATGTTAATTCTATTATCGGGAATATATTATTGCAGAGAGGGGTTGAAGACTTTGATAATGCCAAATCTTTTTTTAGACCCAACATAGCCGACCTTCATGACCCTTTTCTGATGAAGGATATGGATAAAGCCGTTGACCGTATTAACGAGGCTATTTTTAATGAAGAAAAAATATTGGTGTATGGCGATTATGATGTAGATGGTACTACGTCTGTAACCATGTTTTTTCACTTTTTAAAATCAATTTATCAAAATGTAGGTTATTATATCCCCGATCGCTACAAAGAAGGTTATGGAGTTTCCAAACTTGGTGTAGAGTGGGCTGAAGAAAATAGTTTTAAACTAATTATTAGTCTTGATTGTGGCGTAAAAGCCAATGAAATGATTCGTTTGGCAAAGACTAAAGGGATCGATTTTATCGTTTGTGATCATCACAAAACCCCAGATGTATTGCCAGAAGCAATTGCTGTTTTAGATCCAAAAAGACCAGATTGCAATTATCCATTTAAAGAATTGTCAGGGTGTGGGGTTGGATTCAAACTTATGCAAGCCTTTGTTATTAATAATGGAGTAGACGAATCTGTTTTAGACCAATATCTTGATTTACTTGCTGTCAGCATTGCTTCTGATATTGTACCTATAGTAGGTGAAAATCGAATTTTATGCCATTTTGGTCTTAAAACACTTAATCAATCACCTCGTCCAGGAATAAAGGCACTTATTGATCTATCAGGAAACAAATCGGAGTTAACCATTTCTAATATTGTATTTGGCATAGGGCCAAGAATTAATGCTGCTGGGCGCATTGCCCATGCAACAGATGCTGTAAAACTGCTATTATCGGAAAGTATTGAAGAGGCTAATCAAATTGGTGAAGGTGTAAATTATAGAAATGAAACTAGACGAGAAATAGACGCTTCGATAACCGATGAAGCTATACAAATGATTGAATCAAGTAATAATATGGTTGCTTCTACTACTGTATTGTACAAAGAAGATTGGCATAAAGGGGTAATTGGAATAGTCGCTTCACGGTGTATAGAAAAGTATTACAAACCAACAGTAATCCTGACAATGTCTGAAGGAAAAGCCACAGGATCGGCACGCTCTGTACGCGGGTTTGATGTTCATGAAGCCATTTCTTCGTGTGAAGATTTGCTAGATCAATACGGTGGGCATATGTATGCAGCAGGACTTTCCATGCCCATCAATAATGTTCCTGCTTTTCAACAACGGTTTGAAGAAGTAGTAAGTACGTCTATTACTGAAGATTTACTAATACCAAAAATTGAAATTGATTTACCAATACAGCTTGATCAAATAACACCATCATTAGTTAATATACTAAAACAAATGGAACCTTTTGGTCCCGAAAATATGGAACCAATTTTTTCAATAGATAATGCATTTATAAAAAATAGACTAACTGTATTGAAAGAGAAGCATATAAAAGCAGTGGTAGGTCAAAAAAATAATAAAGCTGAATTTGATATGATTGGCTTCAATTTTGCTGAATATTATGAATCTTTAGCTCAAGGAGAATTGTTTTCATTGGCTTTTATAATTCAGGAAAATAATTTTAGAGGTAAAAAAACGCTACAACTTAACGTCAAGGATATTAAATTTGTAAATAAAACTAACCCTGAAGGTGCAATAAAAGAGATTCAATGATACTAAAAGCTGACAATCTGATTAAAAAATATAAGAAACGTACCGTTGTAAGTAACGTTTCCGTACATGTAGAGCAAGGGGAAATTGTTGGTCTCCTGGGCCCTAATGGTGCAGGTAAAACCACCACGTTTTACATGATTGTTGGTTTAATTAAACCAAATGAAGGAGAAATTTTTCTGGAAGGTGAAAATATTACCGGATTACCCATGTACCGAAGAGCCAAAAAAGGAATTGGTTATTTGGCACAGGAAGCTTCTGTTTTTAGAAAGCTCACTGTGGAGGAAAATATTATGGCTGTATTGGAAATGACTAAACTTTCTAAAATTGAACAAAAAGAAAAACTGGAAGCTTTGATGGAAGAATTCAGTTTAACACATGTTCGAAAAAATATAGGAATGGTGTTATCTGGTGGAGAAAGAAGAAGAACTGAAATTGCCAGATCTTTAGCAGTAGATCCTAAATTTGTGTTACTCGATGAACCATTTGCTGGTGTTGACCCCATTGCTGTAGAGGAAATTCAAGGAATTGTTGCTAAACTCAAAGAAAAAAACATCGGCATTCTTATTACTGACCACAATGTAAACGAAACGTTGTCCATTACTGACCGAGCCTATCTGATGTTTGAAGGCAAACTTCTCAAAGCTGGTAGTGCGGAAGATCTTGCAAATGACCCTCAGGTACGCAAAGTTTACTTAGGCGAACATTTTGAGTTAAAAAGAAAGGTGTAGACTAATTGTATCAAACATTAATAAGTAGTATCTTTTCCTCTCGTAAATGATATTAACAAGGAATGAAATATACTTATCTCATCTTAATGTTTTTAAGTTATAACTTTGTGGTTAATGCACAAGATTTGAAATCTTCTCATAGTAATTCAACTGATTATTATTACCAAATTCCCGATAGCCCAAATAGCTATACATCAGGTAATGTTTTAGCCCGAGTAATAGATGGACTGGGTTTTAGGTATTATTGGGCAACAGATGGTTTAAGAAAAGAAGACCTTGAATACAAACCTAATAATGAAGCCCGAACCATTATTGAAACATTGGATCATATCTATGGGCTTACCCAAACAATAACAAATGCTTTACGTTTGAAACCTAATATAAAAGCAGCTTCAGAAGCTATTTCTTTTGATGAAAAACGATTAAAAACATTAGAAAACATTAAAATTGCTACTGAAATTCTTAAAAACAGTACTGATGAGGATTTTGAAAAATATAATATAATTTTCAAAAAAGATGATCATACATCAGAATATCCATTTTGGAATTTATTAAATGGTCCTGTAGCAGATGCACTTTGGCATGTGGGTCAAATAGTTTCATTAAGGAGATCATCAGGAAACCCATTCAATTCGAAAGTAAATGTGTTTAGTGGAAAGTTGAAAGAATAGTAACTGAAATAAACTAATAAATTGGAAATACTAAATTCCATATTATCCTGGGTAATGAAAAAGCGAATCCATCAGATTGAGCTTTTTATGAAATACCCCCATGACGTTCAGCAAGAACTATTTAAAAGGCTTATTTCCACTGCCAAATCCACTGAATTTGGCAAAAATCATGGTTTTAAGTCCATAAGTTCATATAATGATTTTAAGAATCAAGTTCCTGTACATGCTTATGAAGATATTTTTCCTTATATCGAAAGATTAATGAGAGGAGAACAGAATATTTTGTGGCCAACAGAAGTAAAATGGTTTGCTAAATCATCTGGCACAACCAATGCACGCAGCAAGTTTATTCCAGTATCTGTAGAATCGCTTGATGATTGTCATTTCAAAGGAGGA
>JAOUKH010000200.1 GCA_029882685.1 Cyclobacteriaceae bacterium | reverse complement strand
TTCCCCATTTTTTTAATCTGCTCCAACTGCGATAAAAAATCGTTAAAATCAAATTGATTTTTACGGATTTTTTTGTTGAGTGCCCTTGCTTCTTCTTCATCAAAGGTCTGCTGTGCTTTCTCTACCAATGAAACCACATCTCCCATACCTAAAATTCGACTGGCCATACGATCTGGATGAAACAAGTCAATAGCCTCCATTTTCTCACCAGTACTGATGAACTTTATAGGTTTATCCACCACGGTTCGTATAGATATGGCAGCACCACCACGAGTATCACCATCCAATTTGGTTAATACTACACCATCAAAATCAAGTCGTTCATTAAATGTTTTTGCTGTATTTACCGCATCCTGACCAGTCATTGCATCAACAACAAAGAGTGTTTCAGCAGGTTTTAAAGATTTCTTTAATTCAGAAATCTCGTTCATCATTTGTTCATCAACTGCTAATCGACCTGCCGTATCTACAATTACTATACTTTTTCCATTAGCTTTAGCGTGCTTAACAGCATTTTTAGCAATATCTAAAGCATTTTTATTTTCTGGTTCAGCGTATACCTCCACATCAGTCTGCTCACCAAGTACTTTCAACTGATCTATTGCAGCAGGTCTATAAATATCACAAGCTGTTAAAAGCACTTGTTTTCCCTCCTTTTTAAGATAATTCGCTAGTTTCCCAGAAAACGTGGTTTTACCCGAACCTTGAAGTCCAGAAATAAGTATGACAGCAGGGCTTCCAGTTGTATTAATATTTATGTGAGCTCCACCCATTAAAGTAGTAAGCTCTTCCTGAACAATTTTTGTGAGTAATTGACCTGGTGATACAGCTATCAGCACATCTTGTCCTAAAGCTTTTTCTTTAATATCATCAGTTACACTTTTTGCAACTTTATAATTTACATCGGCATCAATTAAGGCTCTTCTAATTTCTTTTACAGTAGTTGCAACATTAACTTCCGTAATACTCCCCTGCCCTTTTAAGGTTTTAAATGCGCGATCTAACTTGGTACTAAGATTGTCAAACATATCTTCTTATTCTATCTAAAAAATTGGAGCAAAATTAAGGAATTTTATTTTGAATAGCCTCTAATAAAATGAATAAGTAGGGAAGGTAAGCTCAACAATTCCATCACTAAAAATAATTATAACCTATTCTACTCTTTTCTCAATACTTCAAGTGGAGAACTTTTTACTATATCTCGAGTATTCCACCAACCAACAATCATTGGTAAAACTACCACCATTAACCAAATAGTTACAAGACCAATATAATCAAGAAAGAAATTGATTTCGAAAAAATATTTAGTTAATACCCAGGAAGATATTATTGACAATAAAATCCCTGTAAACCCAGAAAATAATCCCAAATAGCCATATTCGATTAAAGTGATATATACTATCTGCTTTTTCATTGCACCTATTGTTCGTAGTAACACATTTTCCTTTAATCTGAGATATTTACTATTAATAACTGCTCCAGCCAACACCACAAGACCTGTGATGATACTGAAAAAGGCTAAAAAACGAATAATGAAAGAAACCTTATCAAAAAATTCATTAATTGTATTAAGAATTAACCTTAAGTCTATTGCCGACACATTTGGAAAAGCAGCAACAAGCTCCCTTTGAAAACTAGCAGCTTTAATATCGTTATTAATTTTTGTGGTAACAACATAAATCTGAGGAGCTTCTTCTAATATACCCAAAGGGAATACAAAAATAAAATTTGGTGGATCTTTAGGCCATTCTACATTTCTTATTCCTGAAATAGTAGTTAAAATGGGAACACCCTGAACATCGAATGCTACTCGATCCCCAATTTCCAAATTAAGGTTTTCGTGCATTCCTTCTGAAATCGTTACATAAATAGTACTGTCTTCTATATGATGAATATTTCCTTCTACTAACTCTTCTGAATGAGTTAATGAATCACGATAAGTAACTCTATATTCACGGGTTAATGCCCAATTTGGTATACTATCAAGAGTATCCTTCTGAATTGTTTCAATTAATTTCCCTTTTAAAGATAAAAGCCTTGTGGAAACAATTGGAACGGTTTGATTAATTGGTAAACTATGCTCTTTTACTAATTTTATCACTCCTTCTTTCTGATTTGGTTGAATATCAAAAAGTATAGTATTAGAATCGTTTTCCTCACCAACAAACTCTACCTGATTTAATAAACTGTTTTGAATGATGTTTAAAGTAGATACTAAGAAAGCACCTAAACCAATCACAACTACTAGCACTAAAGTCTGATTATTAGGGCGGAATAAGTTGGAGAGACTCTGTCTCCAAACAAAACTCCATTTATGAGGGAAAAATCTTTTTATCAGAAAAACAAGAGCCTTTGCTAGTAACCATAGCGCAAAAAAGGCAACAAGTAATGCTCCAAAAAAGGCAGCACCAGTCATCCAACTATTGGTTAAAAGAGATGCAAATAACAATGGAAAAAGTATTATTAACACAATCATCAAAGCTCGTAATTTTGATCTACGGTCTAAAGACTCCATACTTGTTCTCAATACCACTAATGGTGGAATAAACCGGATACTTATTAATGGTAACATTGAAAATAATATAGCTATGATTATCCCTAGCCCCAACCCTTGAAAAACAGCTACCCAAGCTATTCCCATCTTAATTTCTATTGGAACAAACTCTTGCAAAACTAATGGTACTGCAAACTGAAAGATCAAACCCAACATCACTCCTATAGCACTGCCAATAACCCCTAAGCCAACTGCCTGAATAAAAAATATATTAAACGTTTGTAAACCTGATGCTCCTACACATCGTAACATGCCAACAGTGCTTCTTTTTTCCTTTACATAAATATGCACTGAACTTGCTACTCCAATACAACCCAAAATAAGAGCTACAAAAGCTAATAAATTGAAGAAACGATACAAATTTTGAAGTGCTCTTCCTAAATTTTTCTTACGACCATCTACAGTTTCATATGTATGTCCGTATTTTTTCAATAGAGGCTTAAACCTATTTTCAAGTGCTTTTGCCTCTTTCTCTGTATTAGTTTTGAAATAGGTATTATAATTAACTCTACTTCCAAATTGTATGAGTCCAGTGCTATCTAACATCTGTTTGGTAATATACACTGATGGTGTAAAAGTCGATTGTACGCCTCCTCCACCAGGAATTTTCTTCACTTCTCCTGCAATTTTAAAAGTCAGCTTTCCAATTTTAATAGAGTCATCTGCACTAACATCAAATTGAGTAGCAAGATTAGCGTCAACCATAGCAAAATCTCCTGATTTTATTAATTCATACGCATTATCTGGTGTTGTTTCTATATTTCCATAAAAAGGAAAATCACCTTCAATACCTACTACTCTTACAAGCCTTACCCCCGAAGTACTGGTCATAAATGACACCATAGAAGCTAAACTAGCATCAGAAGCTTTTGGGTGTTTAATAGAATCAATCTCAACAACTATCTGTTCTTCTAAACCTTTATTTGTATGAATTACAAAGTCGGCTCCAAGCAACTCCTTTGCTTGCAAATTAATGTCCTTCTGCAGATTGATATTGAAACTAGAAATAGCTACTAATGCCGCAATGCCAATTACAATGGAAGAAATAAATAAGAATAAACGAGAAAAATTTCCTCGGGCATCTTTCCATGCCATTTTCCAAACCCATTTATCATTAAATATATGTTTGGTTTTCTTTTTTATTTTTATCTCGTACTCCATCAAACTTTCTTTTTCAACTTTTTATCTGATTCAATTTTACCGCCTTTTATATGTACAATTCTCTGGGTATGTTCGGCTAACTCCATATTATGAGTAACTAATACCAAAGTAGTATTTTCTTCTTTATTGATACTAAATAATAGATCAGTAATTGTGGTAGCAGTATCATCATCAAGATTACCAGTAGGCTCATCCGCAAATAAAATTTTAGGTGAGGCGATAAACGCACGAGCTATTGCAACTCTTTGCTGCTCTCCACCTGAAAGCTGAGAAGGAAAGTGTCCGGTTCGCTCACCTAACCCTACTCTTTCCAGTAATTGTTTAGCTCTATTAGAAACATCTTTTTCTCCCCTAAGTTCTAATGGAATCATTACATTCTCTAGTGCTGTTAATGTTGGAAGCAACTGAAAATTTTGAAAAACAAATCCAACATGTTTATTTCTAACATAAGCTCTGTCATCTTCATCTAAAGCATTCAGTTTCAAACCTGTCAGTAATATTTCTCCTTCAGTAGATACATCCAATCCAGCACACAACCCTAGTAAAGTGGTTTTTCCACTTCCTGATGGACCTACAATAGCCATTGTTTCTCCTTCCTTAATCGAAAAGGTTATATCATCTAAAACTTTAAGTACATTTGTGCCTGATTTAAAAACTTTTGATAACTTTTTTACTTCTAATATAGCATTCATTATTTATTACGCTTAGTATAAATTTAAGTCGTTGTAACTAATTAAATATTGTTTTTACAACCTCAAACCAAGTTATACGTTTTCAATGAAAATAGTTTTGATTTAACATTAAAAAGGTGAAATTTTAGCTTAAATAACTATTATGAAATTATTTCTTCGTTCAATAATTATTATTAACTCGTTTCTATTATTATCACTCGTACCTATTCAAGATAAAAAAACGATTGTTTTTTTTGGAGATAGTCTGACTGCAGGTATGGGTCTTTCAAAAGAGCAAGCCTTTCCTGCTCTCATTCAAAAAACATTAGAAAAAAAAGGAAGTAATGTAGAAGTAATAAATGCTGGGCTTAGTGGAGAAACTACTGCAGGAGGTTTATCTAGAATTGACTGGATATTACGTAAGCCTATGGATATTTTTGTTTTAGAGTTAGGTGCAAACGATGCTTTGAGAGGTTTGCCTTTAGATCAAACAAAACAGAATTTACAAGGGATCATTGACAAGGTAAAGTTAAAGTACCCCAATGTAAAAATAGTTGTTGCAGGAATGATGGCTCCACCCAACTTAGGAACTCAATACACAAGTAAGTTTAAAGATATTTACCCAACCATTGCTCTCAAAAACAACTTAATATTAATTCCATTTATATTAGAAAATGTAGCAGGACATGTTGATTTAAATCTTCCCGATGGAATACATCCCAATGTGGAGGGTCATAAAATTGTAGCTCAGAACGTGATTAAATACTTCGACAACTTATTATAATTTGATTGAATGCTAATTGAGCCAACCTAAGGTTCTTGATATATTTGTATAATGAGAGAGTGGTGTAAGTTCAATATTGATAATTTAGAGGAGTTTAAAAATAAAGCACTTCAATGGGCTGGTACATTTAATCATTTTACACTTTTCAATAACAACGAGCTAACCAACCCAAACTCTCCATTCATTAACATGCTGGCAATTGGTGCTTCAAAAACACCACAATTTGATGGTAGAAATGATTTTTCAACACTAAAAAATTATTGCAATACTAATAACGATTGGCTAGTGGGCTATTTAGGTTATGACTTAAAGAACCAAATTGAATTCTTAGAAAGCAATAACAAAGAAATAATTAGTTTCCCTGACATTTATTTCTATACTCCACAGTATATTTTATTATTCCATAACACTACAGTTGAAATACAAAGTTACAATGAGCCACAATCTATTTATGATGAAATAATAAGCTTCACGCCTATCGAAGGTAATATTTACAATTCAAAGCATACTAATTTAAAAGAAGAAATTTCTCATAAAGAATATATTGATTCTGTAGAAAAATTGCGCCAACACATTATTGATGGAGATATTTATGAAGCCAATTTTTGTATGGGTTTTAATACTATTATACCTCAATTAAATACTTTTCAACTCTACCAAAATTTGATAGAAAAATCTCCTACACCCTTTTCTGTTTATCAAAAAATTAACAATAACTATTTGTTGTGTGCTTCTCCAGAACGATTCATTAAAAAGGAAGGAAAAAAGCTCATTTCACAGCCTATAAAAGGTACAATTAAAAGAGGAGGATCTATTGAAGATGATAAAGTACAAGCTCAATTACTAAGAAATAGTGAAAAGGAACAAGCTGAAAATATGATGATTGTTGATTTAGTACGCAATGACTTGGCTAGATCATGTAAAGCAGGTTCTGTAAAAGTAGAAGAAATGTTTGGTATCTATCCTTTCAAACATATGTATCAGATGATTTCTACAGTTTCTGGTGAACTACGAGATGATTTCCATTTTATAGATGCTAT
>JAOUKH010000034.1 GCA_029882685.1 Cyclobacteriaceae bacterium | reverse complement strand
CAACATGTATGCGAATTCTCGCAATTCTTCATTTTTATCTTGAAGATTTGTAAGCAAATTTTCTTGTAATTTTTGCGCTTCTATTCGTTCAGTAATATCATTTGCAATTATTACCGTACCATGCGAGTTGCTCATAGTAGAAATAGAAATTTTTACTGGTATAATCCTTCCTCTCTTGGTATGGATATGTTGAATATTAATATGAAGATCAGAAAAAGTAGAAGAAGGTTTACTTTGAAGTTCATCTATTTTAATATCAGATATTAAATCATTAAAGTTTTTACCTATAAATTCATCTTTCAAATACCCCAACCTATTAAATGTTGATTGGTTAGCCCATTTAATATCTTTTTTTGAATCTAAAACAAGTACCATTTCAGTCATACTGTTAAATATGTCATTCAAAAAATCTTGAGAAACCGTGGACTGCTCAAGTTCTTCTTTAAGCATATTTAATGCGATAGATAACCCATCAAAATCATCTTGATTAGAAGATATTTCAAATTTTTGGCTAAAATCCAGTTGAGCTAATGACATTACTGAACTAATTAAACTATTAAGTCGCTTATTTACATACTCTTGTTTAGTGTAATTAGTATCCTTTTGAACGTCTTGCTCCTTAATTAACTGACTTGAATTCTCAAAAAAACTATTTTTTAGTTCATTCAATAGTCTATATAGATGCTTCTCTTCATCTGATAAAAGATAAACATTACCATCATCATTTATAAAAGCCCCTTCATCAAGTCTTTTTATCAATAATTTAAGTTCTTCAATGGTATATTTTTCCACAGATGTATATTAATCTTTTTCTATAAATGTTGTAGCCTCCATCATTTCTTGAGCATAATTATCCATAGCCTGAACAAAAGCCACTTTTGGAAATAATGCTGCTCCCACTTTTTTCTTTTCTATAGTTGCAGATAAACCCCAGTTTATTTTACTATACCCCAGCACTTGAGCTCTTTTTGCTACTTGATATAGCATTTGTCTATATACTCCAAATTCATAAACATAATCATAATTTAACCCCACAGTAGATGGAGTATATACCCCCGTAGTATTTTTATGGCATAGCCCTACTCCTACAGGTTTTTTATAACTTGTGTATTCTTTTTTGATATACAGCACTATAAACTCATATGAGTCACTATCATTCATTTCTTGAAGTGCCTTATAAGGCGTGTGAAAGGTGTTAAGTCCTAAGTTTTTATTTTTAACTTCTTCAAACAAGTCCTGTGTATGAAGTAAATCCTCATCTGATAATTGCTCTTTTATTTCAACATCAAAAAAGTGCTCAAACTTTTTGATCTCTAATTTAAAATTTCTTCTATTCTTTTTTGATAAACCATTTGTAAATTCTTCTTCGTTATTCCATGAAATATTTTCAGTAACGCAAGATACTGGCATATCCACTTTCACAAAACTTTGCTCAAGCATAAATTCGTTTATTTCATCATCATAAGCATCAAAATCTCTAAGAATAATATTACTAGCTTTTTCACTTTCCTGCACCTTATATAACTCTTTAAAAAGTACTTTCAAGGCTTGTTTCCATGTTGAATTTTCTCTATTTACATACATATGTGACCCTTCCGTTCTTAAAGTTCCCATAATAATTGCTTTAGAAGTAAAATAATATGGGTCTTTTAGCCTTATTTCTTCCATGGCTTTTGAAATTGACACTCTTGAAAACATGTCTTCTTTGTATAAAGCAACTACAAAAAATGTCATTAGAATAATATTCCCTTCATTATCTTTTATGGTATAATATTTAAAAGCCCAATTGTTTTCTTTCTCATTATTATTAGAAAATGATTTTTCAAGAACCACTAATCCGTCCCAGTCAAACATTCCATGAAGACCTAAGTAGTTATTCCACAATTCTTTATCTATATCAGTTATAGAAGTATTACAATCAATGATCAATTGTTCCTCTATAATTTGTGGCTCATCAATTTTTAAGTTTTTTAATTTGAAAGCTTTAATAATATTTTCTCTAGTTTGCCCTGTTTCACGAAGTGATTCATCAAAAGCAATCTTTAATTTAGCTACCATTGTTTTAATATCATCCATGGTATTATGCATAGAAATAGAAATTCTAACACCAATATTTTTAGCTGGTACAGCTGGGTAAGGAGCAAGATTCATATAAATTCCATTTTTCAGCAGTCTCTTAATTAAGTCGTTAGCCATCACCATTGTTCCTGCTCCAATGAAAAATAATGGACTATTATTTACAGCTACTATAGGTAAATCCGACTTTTTCATCAAATCATTACAATAAAGGATTTTTTCTTGTAAACTGTCCTGATAGGACTTTATCTGATCGCTTAAATGTATTTGCGCAGAAGCAATAGCAGCACCTAATATCGGTGGTTCCATCTGAACAGAAAAAGTTAAAGGGCCTCCAAAAAGTTTTACCTTATCAGACCATTCTTTATTTGGAAAAACAGTTATTCCACCAGCACATCCAAAACCTTTGCCCATGGTAGTTGTCAGTATCATTTTATTATACAATTTATCCATTTGACTCATTACATATCCTGCGCCATTCTTACCAGCCCAACTCATTCCATGCGCATCATCAACATAAAGATACAATTGCTCATATTTTTCCGCCAATTGGATCATCTCTTTAATAGGAGCAAAATCACCATACATAGAATAAACTCCATCAGCCATATACCAAATTTTATCAAAATTGTTTCTATGTTTTTTGATCATGTTTTCCAACATATCCATGTTGCTATGCCGTATCATCTCTACTTTCACTCCTTGACTTAACATTTTTTTAGACACTTCTTGTACACTAGTATGTACCTGATGATCTAAAATGATTAAATCTGATGGTTTTATTATAGTTGGAATCACAGCTAAATGAGATAATGTACAATTTTTTGATATCGCTATTGGAGAATCATACATGTTTATAAGAAGTTTTTCCAATTTGCTGTAAAGAGGATTGGAAACGTAAGATTTCGACATAGGAAATTGAACTCCAAATTGTTCTATTGCCTCAATAGCTCCTTTTTTCAAGTCATGATGTTGATCTAACCCCATGTAACCACATGTACCAAAATGAAGTGCTTTGTTTCCATTAATTGTTAGATGCCTACCATCAAGTTGTTCATCTTCAGCATACAAATGTAAAGTTCCTTCACCTTTTGCAACAGAAAACACCTCCACTACAGTATCAATAACATTATTATGCCTTATCTTTGCCATTAATTTATAAAATTTACCATAGATTTAATTAGTGATTTTCAACGAAACTATTAATTTTTATAATATGTAAAAAGAAGATGTATGGTTAAAGAGAATAACGATATAAAAATAAAAGAGACATTATATGCAGATATGCATATTAAAAATGGAATTTTACATTGCTATTTTAAAAAACGAGATAGAATTGATATTAATATAGCAAAGGAAGGAGTGAAAGACAGAATTGAGTTTATCAAAAAAAAAGATTACCCCTGTTTATTTGATATTAGTAAAGTAAACGAGGTTTCTAAAGAAGCTAGAGATTATCTTGCTAATGAAGGCAATGATTATGTGTTAGCATCAGCTCTTGTTGTAAATTCCCCTGTAATCAGAGTTTTAGCAAACTTTTTCATTATAGTGAACAAGCCAAAAAACCCAACCAAAATGTTCAATGATAGAAAAAAAGCAGTAAAGTGGCTTAATACATTTAGGAAGTAGTGGTTTTAACTGTTTATATTAAGATGTCTCAGGAGGTTATAAAAAACCGACATATATGTATAAGATATATTTAAAGGTGATATAAATATCAACTACTTCTATTTTGTGGTAAACAAGGTCACTTTAGCATTATTGGAAGATTTTACTAACACCAAAAATTAAAAAAGCGAAACTCACTTTTAATGTAAGTTTCGCTTATATATTTCAAAAGTTTCCATTATGGAGCAACTTTTTTATTAACATGATATATTTAGTCGTTAATAATTCCTTCAGCTAAAACGATAATTTCATTGTGTAATACTTCTACAACACCTCCATCAATTTTCAATTCATAAAGCCGATCTTTATCTTCATATGAAAGAACTCCTTTAGTTAAAGAACTTATCAAAGGAGAGTGATTATTAAGTACCTGAAATGAACCATCTGTACCTGGGAAAGTAGCTACTTTTACTTCTCCTTCAAATACTTTTTTATCAGGTGTTACTATCTCTAAATACATACTTTAGATTTTTTATTATAGAACAGATAACCTTGTTTCTTATTTAGCTTCAGCCATTAATTTTTCACCTTTTTCAACAGCTTGCTCAATAGAACCTACCAAGTTAAAAGCAGATTCAGGAAGATGATCGTGCTTACCATCCATAATCTCGTTGAAACCTTTAATCGTATCTTTAATATCTACCAATACACCTGGAAGTCCCGTAAATTGCTCTGCCACATGGAACGGTTGTGATAAGAAACGCTGTACCCTTCTTGCTCTATGTACAACTTCTTTGTCTTCATCAGACAATTCATCCATACCAAGAATAGCAATTATATCTTGTAATTCTTTATAGCGTTGTAGAATTTCAATTACACGTTGTGCTGTTTTATAGTGTTCTTCACCTACAATTTCAACTGTTAATATTCTAGAGGTAGAGTCCAAAGGATCTACTGCTGGATAAATACCAAGTTCAGCAATTTTTCTTGAAAGAACCGTTGTAGCATCCAAATGAGAGAAAGTAGTAGCAGGAGCTGGATCTGTTAAATCATCTGCAGGCACATAAACCGCTTGAACCGAAGTAATAGAACCTCTTTTAGTTGATGTAATACGCTCTTGCATAGCTCCCATTTCAGTAGCTAAAGTAGGTTGATAACCTACCGCAGAAGGCATACGTCCTAAAAGAGCAGACACCTCAGAACCTGCCTGAGTAAATCGGAATATATTATCTATAAAGAAAAGGATATCTTTTCCTTGACCCTCACCATCACCATCTCTAAAGTATTCCGCTAGGGTTAAACCTGAAAGAGCCACTCTAGCTCTTGCTCCAGGAGGTTCGTTCATTTGCCCAAACACGAAAGTAGCTTTTGACTGTTTTAAGGCATCATTATCAACTTTTGAAAGATCCCAGCCTCCTTCTTCCATCGACTTCATGAAATCTTCACCGTAATTTACAATGCCTGACTCTAACATTTCACGCAGTAAATCATTTCCTTCACGTGTTCTCTCACCTACACCAGCAAATACAGATAAACCACCATGCCCTTTAGCAATATTATTTATCAATTCCTGAATCAAGACTGTTTTACCAACACCAGCTCCACCAAACAAACCAATTTTACCACCTTTTGAATATGGTTCAATTAAATCTATCACTTTAATCCCTGTGTAAAGAACTTCAGTTGAGGTTGAAAGGTCTTCGAACTTAGGCGCAGATCGGTGAATAGGTAATTTTGATTTACCTTCAGGTTGTTTAATACCATCTATAGCATCACCTATTACATTGAAAAGGCGTCCTCTAATATCCTCTCCAGTAGGCATAGCAATTGGAGTTCCCATATCAATTACTTCCATGCCTCGAACTAGCCCTTCAGTACCTTCCATTGCGATCGTCCTAATACGGTCTTCTCCCAAATGTTGTTGGCACTCAAGTACTATTTTTGTTCCATTGTCTTTCGTTATTTCTAATGAATCAAGAATGTTAGGCACTTTAGCACCTTCACTCTCAAAACTTACATCAACTACAGGACCGATTACCTGTGTGATTTTGCCAATATTTGCCATTTTTTGTCTTTTTGAATATTATTTAGCAAGCGTGATTTTTCAGACTGCAAAGCTAAGGTTATATTTATTTAAACCAAAATGATGAAATAAATTTTGACAATAATTTAAAGAATTAAGAATTCAATACTATTCTAAAAGTTGTCCCTTCATTTTCTTCAGACGATTTAACAAATATTTTTCCCTTGTGATAAGTCTCAATTATTCGTTTAGCTAAAGTAAGCCCAAGCCCCCAGCCTCTTTTTTTTGTTGAAAACCCTGGGTTGAATACATGTTTAATTTTCGATTTAGCTATTCCTTTTCCTGTATCGGAAACGTCAATAAAAACGCGATAATCACTTCCATGCAATATTTTTATTTGGATATTACCTATACCAGCCATTGCATCTACAGAATTTTTACATAGGTTTTCTAATACCCATTCAAATAAAGGTGCATTTAAATTAGCCCTCACACCATCACTAATGGATATAACTTCAATATTTATTTTAGTGGAAATACGAGGCTTCAAATACTCTACAACATTATTAATGATTTCTTCAATTTTTTCTTCCTTAAGGACAGGTGTCGAACCAATATTGGAAAATCGCTCTGTGATGAGCTGAAGTTTTTTTATATCTTTATTTATTTCTTCAACGACTCCTTTATTTTTTACTCCTGGATCCTCTCTGAAATACTCAACCCAAGCCATAAGTGAGGAGATTGGAGTACCTAGCTGATGTGCCGTTTCCTTAGCTAACCCTACCCAAACCCTATTTTGTTCAGCAGTTTTTGAGTAACTAAAAATGAAATAAACTATTAATCCAAAAACACCAATGATAGCAAGCTGAATGATAGGATAGTAAGTGAGCTGCGTTAGTAGAAATGAGTTTCTATAGTATATGAACCAAAAATCAAGAATTTCACCAGTCTGCTCATCTCTATCAAAAACATGTTTTGGTGCATAAGCATCTTTCATAATTTCAAGTTCTTTACGCAACAAGTTCTGTTTTTTTTCTTCAGACCAGTTTTTATCAATTTCAATATTACGCCAACTTTCTATTTCATCATTAGAGTTTACGTATATTAATGGTATTTCATCATTGTTAACAATTATTTCTCTAATTACTGAAGGAAGCTGATCAGACACATCATTTTCAATGGTATATTCCATTGAACTTGCAAAAACTTCTATAGATTTTATTTCGCGTTCCTTTAATTTATTAACTAGATAATCGGTATAATATATTGAAGCAGCACTAATCACAGCAGCAATTAGTAGCACAATCCATTTCATTTGTGATTTTATACTGTATAAATAGGGTATTTGTTTTATTGCCACTTTTTATAAGGAATTCAGAAAGTTAAAATAATGAAAAAAACCGAATAGTGTAGTTTATATGAGTAGGTTCACAGGACGAACGCATTTAAAAATTCTTATTCATTTCAGAGTCAATGAACCAAAATAATTGGTTCATTGACTCTGAAATCTTAACCTTATTGTAAATACATATCATATTGGTTAGGATTCCTCCTCGTTTTTGTTGGCTATTGCAATAAAACATACGGAATGACTTACTGGAAAGTTAAATGCGTTTGCCCTGAGCTAAGCCTTTACTCTCGTAAACGGGTCATTTATTTTGAGTAATATTATTGGCATAAATATTTTACAACATCTAATTCTTCATCATAAACCATTTTGCCAGCACCTTATAATTCACTTTTGTGCCGTGCATTAATATCCCCACTCTGTATATTCTTCCTGCAAGCCAAATAGTAAAAACAAAACCTGTTGCTAGTAGTCCCATAGATAATACTATCTCCCAAAGAGGAACTCCAAAACCAACTCGCCCCATCATAACAATAGGAGAAGTAAATGGAATTATAGATAGCCAAAAACTAACTACACCATTAGGATCTTTAAATACAAACATAAAAAGACCCATAAGCCCTATGATAACAGGAAGCATAATTGGAAGCATAAATTGTTGTGCATCGGCAGGTGTATCTACTGCAGATCCTATAGCTGCAAAAAGAGCTCCATATAACAAATATCCTCCCAAAAAATAGAAAACAAATAATGTTGCAATCTTAAGGACAGGAATATCACTAATCATGTTAAATACTTCTAGTACTTCAGGGTTAACCTCAGCTGCTTCTAGTTGTTGTTCTTGAGATAAATCTTCCATAACATTCTTCATCATTACTTGCTGCCCTGATGATACGCCAAAGTAGGATGCAGCACCCATGGTTACTCCTATACTTATTAATACCCAAATCATAAACTGAAATAATCCAACAGAAGCAACCCCAACCACTTTACCCATCATCAAATGAAAAGGTTTAACAGTAGAAACAATTACTTCAATAATTTTACTATTCTTCTCTTCAATTACACCTTGCATTACTTGATTACCATAAACAAAAAGAAAAATATAGATTAACATTCCCATTACATAGCCCATTCCCGAAATCAATTCTGAGCTACTTTTTTTCTCCTCTCCATCCTTAATATTGAATGAGTTAATTTTAACATTTGTCTTGAGTTTATCCAAAACTGCTTGTGATATTCCAGATTCTAATAGTTTTACATCTCTAATTTGTCTTTCTATGTTCTTTTCAAACTCCGAAATCAGCGATATTCCAGGACTTGATTTAGAATAAAAATTTATTCCTTTAGGATTTTCAATATCTAATTTTGGTATATAAACGAATGCAAAATCATCTGATTCACTAAAAACTATTTTTGCCTGATCTACATTTCCTTCGACAGCTATATACTTGTATTTGGAAGAATTTTCAAATTTTAAAAAATCGCTATTGTTAAGTATTTGAATCGTTCTTTGCTCTACATTTTTATCTTGTTCTAAGGCAATGTATATCATACCTCCCATAATTGCAGGAAAAAGGAGGGGTACTAAAAGAGTAGCTAAAAGAAATGATTTCTTCCTTACTCTACTCAAAAATTCACGTTGTATTATTAGCCATATCTTACTCATTACCTCCTCCTTTCACTTTAGCTATAAATATATCGTTGATACTCGGAATTTTTTCTGCAAACGAATGCACTTCGGTGTGCTTTATTAATTCACTCAACAATTCATTTGAGCTACTGTTATTCTTTATTTTAATAGATGATAATACATTATCATTTTCACTTTTTCCTTGACTTATAACTTCATAGATACTTTCAGTTAATTGAATATCTCCATCATGTTCAACTTGGTAGGTGTTAGTTTTGTATGAATTCTTTATATCTTTTTTAGTACCATCAAGAATTTTCTCAGCATTATCGATCATAGCAATATGATCACATAACTGCTCTACTGATTCCATTCTGTGTGTAGAAAAAATAACGGTAGCTCCCTGATCTCTTAATTCAAGAATTTCATCTTTTATTAAGTTAGCATTTACAGGGTCAAAACCTGAAAAAGGCTCATCTAGTATTATCAATTCAGGCTCATGCATAATGGTGGAAATAAATTGAATTTTTTGAGCCATTCCCTTTGATAGGTCTTCTACTTTTTTGCTCCACCAATCAAATATTTCTAATTTTTTACACCAATGTTTCCCTTGGATAACAGCTTTTTTTCTACTTAACCCTCTTAATTGACCTAAATATACCAATTGCTCTCCTACCTTCATTTTTTTATAAAGCCCTCTTTCTTCGGGTAGGTAGCCAATCATTTTTATATGATTAGCATTAAGGTTTTCTCCATTAATACAAATACTTCCTGTATCAGCATTTATTATTTGGTTAATAATTCGGATTAAGGTGGTTTTACCAGCTCCATTAGGACCTAATAAACCAAAAATACTTTGTTTAGGAATACTAATACTCACATTACGTAAAGCGGTATGAGTTGAATAAGTTTTTGTGATATTTTTTACCTCAAGTAATTCCAATGTCTAATAAATAAATTTTGAGACCAAAGCTATATAATCAAAAATGGAACATAGTGAAAAACAGAAGAAAATAATTAAACGGAGAATAAGTGTGATTAATGATATAATAGAAGAGTTGAAATTATTTCTTTTCCTTAAACACAATACTTCCTAAAGCTACATCTATATCAAATGATAGAAGGTTTTCAGCATTATCGGTATATGCCTTATTGACGTACGTATCTGATTCAATTTCTTTAAAATTATTAGAGAGGTGCACCCTACAAAGCATTGAATCATTAATCTTAATCTTTACTGGTACATTTTCTGCTGGAATTTTTATTAACAGATTTCCAGCACCTACACTTGCCTGAACATTACTTTTAGTCTCAGGAGTATTGCTATAGTCAAGTGATAAATTACCAAAACCCACATCAGCTAAAACTGTTTTGGCATTTGATAAATTCATCTTTTTTATGTCAATAGATCCTAGATCAACTTTTACAAAAAAAGTGTCCATGTCTATCTGATTTCCTAAAGTAGACATATAATCAATATTAACATCTGCATTTACAGAATATACCTTCAAATTTTCGATAGACAATCCTGACAAATCAATATAAGCATCGCCTATTCCATAATTGAAATTTAAGCGATAAGTTGTTTCTTGAGAAAGATAAACCTTCCATATTTTATCTTTCTCACTTTTATTACTAGCAAACATTTGATAGGAAATAGAGCGACTTAAATTGTCAGAAGATTTATCTGTGAGAGACAAGTCTACATAGCAAATTTCATTCTCTATTTCTTTAGTGAATGAATGCTCATAATCATCAAAATCTTGGTTACTGTATATACTTAATGGGATGTCGTGCTGACTGGGTTTGACATAACACAGTCCCGACTTTGTTACAAATTTCATTTCTACCTTACCGAAATTTTCACTTTGCTCGATAAAAAATTGCTTCTTTACCTGAGCACTGCTAAAAAACGAAATTGCAATTCCCGCACTAACTGATACAATTATTCTCCACATGATGTGTTATAACGATGATAATGCGTTTGAGTTACGATATTACAATGCATTTTTCAGCAATAACAATGTAAATCTTACATTGTTATTTTTCCCACATTACTTAGTTAACTAAATATTAGAAAAAATCTTTCATTCTTTCAAAAAATCCTTTTTCATTTTTATCAGGGCTAGGAGCAAAATTTGGAGAAGATCGAAGTTTTTCCAAAGTTTGTTTTTCCTCTTGAGTTAGTGTTTTTGGTGTCCAAACATTTACATGAATGAGTTGATCACCTTTTCCATATCCATTAATGTCTTTAATTCCTTTACCTCTTAAGCGTAATATTTTTCCGCCTTGTGTACCAGGTTCTATCTTAATTTTCACTTTATTATCTATAGTAGGCACTTCTATTGAAGTACCTAAAACTGCATCAATAAAGTTAAGATATAGGTCATATATTACATTATTGCCATCCCTTGCTAATTCTTGATGTTCCGCTTCTTCAATTACAATAAGTAAATCACCTGGCACCCCTCCTCCAGGAGCTTCGTTACCTTTTCCCGACATTGATAACTGCATGCCACTTGCAACGCCAGCAGGTATATTAATGGGTATTATTTCTTCATTAGACACAAGTCCTGAACTATCAACCCCAGAAGGTCTATGATCAATTTTCTGTCCAGCTCCATTACAAGTTGGACAAGTACTTGTTGATACCATTTGCCCCAACATAGTATTTACTGCACGCCTAACTTGTCCTGTTCCTTGACAAGTAGTGCAATTTTTAAAAGTTACTCCATCAGCAACTATAAGTCTATTTACTTTTATTTTCTTTTCAACACCATTAGCTATCTCCTGAAGGGTAAGTTTTAACTTTATTCTTAGGTTTGAGCCTTTTCTTCCTCTTGATCTACCTCCACCTCCACCAAAGAAGCTATCGAATGGGCTACCTCCACCTCCACCGAAAACATCTCCAAATTGAGAAAATATATCGTCCATGTTCATGCCTCCACCACCTCGGCCTCCTCCTCCATTTACGCCAGCATGACCAAATTGATCGTAGCGTTGTTTTTTATCAGAAGAACTCAATACTTCATAAGCTTCGGCTGCTTCTTTGAATTTTTCTTCTGCACTTTTGTCATCAGGGTTTTTATCTGGATGATATTTTATAGCAATTTTTCGGTATGCCTTTTTAATTTCATCAGCACCTGCTGATTTATTAATCCCTAAAACTTCGTAATAATCTCTTTTTGCCATTTTTTAATATTTTAAGGCAATTAATTTCCTGTTACAACTTTAGCAAAGCGTATCACTTTTTCACCTAAGAAATACCCTTTTTCAACTACATCAATCACTTTACCTTTTAATTTTTTTTCAGGAGCAGGTATTTGAGTTATAGCTTCATGAATTTCAGGATCAAAATCAATTCCTGACTCACTATCCATTACTTTTAACCCTTTTTGCTCAAGCGATGCGCTAAATTTGTTCGCTATTAATTTCACTCCTTCAGCAATAGCTTTAACATCACTTTCTTCATCAAAAGATTTTTCAGCTCTTTCAAAATCATCAATAACAGGAAGTAAGGCTGTGATCAAGTCTTCATTGGCAGTCTTTATTAATTCCAATTTTTCTTTAGAAGTCCTTCGTCTATAATTATCGAACTCTGAGTAAAGTCTCAAGTATTTATCTTTGGCTTCTGCCAATTCGTCCTTAAGCTTATCTAACTCTGAAACTTCTTCTTGCTCTTCTTCACTATCTTCTTCACTCTCTTCCGTTTCTTCTATTTCGTTCTGTTGTTCTGCTTCGTTGTTTTCAACTTCTTCCTTCGCCTCGTTTTCAAAAACTTCGCTCTTTTTCTCTTCTGTTTTTTCTTTCTTCATTATATCTCAAAAAAATCTTAAAAATCAGACATTAAATGTCAATTATTTTGCCAAACAGTTGTCCGTGTCAAAATGACATACATCTGTCAGTTCATTGCTTTCCAAAGCATATCTTTTAATTCTGTAATTCCTGTATTGGTTATCGAAGAAATAAAGATGTACGGAATATTATTTGGGATTTCTTTTGTCATTTCTTCTATTAATTCATCATCGAGCATATCGGATTTTGAAACTGCCAAAATTCGTTTTTTATCTAATAATTCCGGATTATAGGTTTTAAGCTCTTTCAGCAAAATATCATACTCTTTATTAATATTATCAGCATCCGCTGGAATAAGAAAAAGCAGTATAGAGTTACGTTCAATATGCCTCAAAAACCTTATACCCAAACCTTTTCCTTCAGATGCACCTTCTATTATTCCTGGAATATCTGCCATGATAAATGACTTATAATCTCGATATTCAACAACACCAAGGTTAGGAACTAGAGTGGTAAACGCATAATTTGCAATTTCAGGCTTAGCTTCTGAAACTACCGATAATAATGTGGATTTACCAGCATTGGGAAAACCTACTAATCCTACATCGGCCAGTACTTTCAATTCAAGTACAACCCATTCTTCTAGCCCTTCCTCTCCAGGCTGAGCATATCTAGGAGTTTGATTAGTAGCATTTCTAAAATTAAAATTACCTAAACCTCCACGACCTCCTCGTGTCAAAATAACCTCTTGACCCTCCTCTGTGATTTCAATAATTTTATCCCCTGTTTCTCCATTTTTAGCAATTGTTCCAAGAGGCACTTCTAAAATCACATCATCTCCATCAGCTCCTGATCTACAACCACCTTCTCCATTCCCTCCGTTACGGGCAATTACATGTTTCTTATAGCGTAGGTGCAATAAAGTCCATAATTGTTTGTTGCCTCTTAAAATTACATGACCTCCACGACCACCGTTCCCTCCATCAGGGCCACCTTTTGGCACGTGTTTCTCTCTGCGAAGATGAACTGCACCTGCACCACCTGAGCCAGAACGAGAGCATAATCGCACATGATCTATGAAGTTAGAAGAAGCCAAGGACGTTATATATATTTTTCAATGTTGCTACAAACGGAATTAAATATATCTTCGATTGTACCTACACCATTTATTTTTTCAAATTTGCCTTCCTGAGAATAATAATCAGCTACTACTGCAGTTTGATCATTATATACACGGATTCTATTTCGAATAATTTCCTCATTTTGATCATCTTCTCTTTGACTTTCTATTCCTCTCAACAGGAGTCTTTTAACCAACTCTTCTACTGATACATCCAACACTAACATTAATGAAACACTTGTGTTTTTAGATTTCAAGAATTTTTCCAA
Organism: Cyclobacteriaceae bacterium; assembly: GCA_029882685.1. Lineage (GTDB taxonomy): Bacteria > Bacteroidota > Bacteroidia > Cytophagales > Cyclobacteriaceae > JAOUKH01. Next base: position 10,419 of record JAOUKH010000034.1, on the reverse strand, counting down.
AGCATCTGCTTGAGGTGTTGTTCTTGGGAAACCATCAAAAATGAACCCCTTAGGACTATCTACTTTGTCAACCTCACTTTCCAACATTTGTATAGTGACTTCATCAGGAACTAGTTCCCCTTTATCCATATAGCTTTTTGCTAGTGTTCCAAGTTCTGTTTCTTCCTTAATATTTGCTCGAAAAACATCTCCTGTGGATAGGTGTGTAAGATTATATTTTTCAACAATCTTAGCAGCTTGAGTTCCTTTTCCAGCACCTGGAGGACCAAACAATACAATGTTTAACATACTTACGGTTTTAATTGGTATATATCTTTAAGGTTTCGGCCAAGTCCATTGTAATCTAACCCATAGCCTACAACAAATAATGGAGGTATTTCAAAACCAACATATTTAACATTTAAATCTACTAGTAGAGATTCTGGTTTAAATAGTAGTGCGGCTACTTCTACACTTTTTGCTCCCAGTTCTTTAAACTCCTCTGTCATTTTTTTAATGGTTCGACCAGAATCAACAATATCTTCAATCAAGATTACATCACGATTAAAAATAGGTTCGTTAAGTCCAATAAGCTTTTTCACATCTCCAGAACTTTCCATATCATGATAAGAAGCAACCTTAACAAATGATATTTCACTCTCTAAAGTGATTTCTCTGAACAAATCAGCTGCTACTATAAAAGAGCCGTTTAGTATGGAAACAAACAACGGATTTTTCTCTTTGTAGTCCTTATTGATTTGTAGAGCAACTTTTTTTAAAGTTTCACTAATTTTATCACTAGTAATATATTTTACAAATTCCTTATCGTGAATTTTCATCCCTCTGTTTATTCATTTAGGCGGCAAAGATAGCGATAAAGATGGAATATACAGTGTGTTTTTAAAGTTGTTCCATCAAGACTCTATACATATCCAACATTGCATTAATATCAGCTTTATGTGCTTTTTCTTTTGGTGAATGCACATTACTTTCAGCAGCACCTATAAAACACCAATCTATTGGGTAAGGAGATTTCTGGATTTCACGACCATCACTTGACCCTGAACCTTCAACCTCTAACTGATATGGAATACTAGATTCATGGGCAATATCCAAAATTCTATTTATATATGCTTTTCTAGGGATATTATGATCACGAAGAGAAATAACTACTCCTTCACCATGACGAATACCATCCGTAATCCAGGTAATATCAGATATAAGTGCTTGTTTTATGTTATACTTCTCAGCAATAAATTTTATTAAAAAAGGAACAGATCCTCCTCCATGTTCTTCATACGCAGAAAATATTATAATCCCATTTTTTAAGGTTTCAGCTAATTTAAGTATATTATACACCCCTAGCCGATTATCTAAAGAACAGGATTGGACATAATCGTCAGTCTCAATAAAGTCACATTTATAAACTAAATCTGTACCTGTAATAATTGGTCGACCAAAATCATAAAACAATCTATTTTCTTCATCTACATTTAACGTGCATTCTATCAAGCCGAATTTATCTTCACCTACAAGTTTGTAACCTGACAAAATCTCAGGCCCACCAATTGGAACTAATTGATTTTCGTAACGAACAGTAAAACCTACACTATCCATATGTGCAAAAATTGCCGTACGTGGCTCCCCAAATTTCAGGATAATGCAATCCTGAAAACCTTCGCCTGAATAAATCTCTGGCTGACAAAACCAATTTTCCTTGTGTTGTTGAATATAATCTAATAAGAATTGAGCCATTTTTTGCTCATTGCCTGATGGGGCGTGAATTTGACATAGTTGTTCAAGTAGCTTCATGTTCTTATTTATTGTAAATACTTTATAAAAAGCAAATTTGCTGATTTTTTTAAATGTTAAAGTAATTGTTTAAATAAAAATGTATATCTTAAAAAAATATTAGTCTCAGAGTTAAATTCTGTGATTTTTCTATAAACATTCAACACTTATGGGTAATGCTTTGATATATGATTTTTGAACTTGATAAGAATAATTCAGTTGCGAATCATTTTTTAGTTGAACTTAGAGACAAACAGGTACAAAAAGATAGTTTAAGGTTTAGAAGAAACTTAGAAAGGTTGGGTGAAATATTGGCCTACGAAGTGTCAAAAATTTTAGACTATTCACCAGCAAATGTAAACACAGTACTTGGGGATAAGCAAACAATGTTGCTTGACAAGCAACCTGTATTGATGACAATATTAAGAGCAGGTATCCCTTTTTTTAATGGGTTTTTAAATATTTTCGATAAAGCAAATAGTGGTTTTGTAGGAGCTTATCGAATAGAAAATGACCACAAAAATGTGAATGTTGCAAGTGATTATCTAGCTTCAGGAGATTTAACAAATAAAGAATTAATAATAGTTGATCCAATGTTGGCAACTGGCAAATCACTTGTGAGTACGGTAAATCACCTTCTGAAAAATGGGACACCAAAACGTATACATATAGTAGCTGCAATTGCAGCACCTGAAGGAATTAACTATATTCAACATAATTTGGATGTGAAATATGCCATTTGGGTAGGTTCAATTGATGATAGATTGGATGAAAACGCTTATATTATCCCTGGATTGGGAGATGCTGGAGATTTGTGTTTTGGGCAAAAGTTGTAGATTTTTTATATATGTTTTTAAATGTAATACTACTTATTGTCGGACTTTTTGTCCTTATACTGGGAGGTGACTTCCTAGTAAGAGGAGCTTCTAATATTGCCCTTAGGCTACATATATCCCCTTTAGTAGTAGGACTAACAATTGTCGCATTTGGTACTTCTGCCCCTGAACTCCTAATCAGTATTAAATCTGCATTATCTGGTAGTCCAGATCTTGCCATGGGTAATGTTGTTGGTTCAAACATCTGCAACTTAGCACTTGTATTAGGAATTACTTGTGTACTTGAACCCATAAAAGTTCAATCAGATAGCATGAAAATTGATTGGCCTGTAGCTATGGGAAGTGCTATAATTTTATATTTTGTTGCTAAAGAAGGGTACATAAATAGAATAGAGGGAATTATTTTCTTTTCTCTTTTAATTGCATACACCTTTTTTATCATACGTAGATCGCGAAAAGAAACTAAAGCGATGCGTGAACTCGAAGAAGATCTTGATTTACCAGATAATCCTTCTAATAATGTATGGAAGGATATGGTTTTTCTTATGATAGGAGCACTAGGGCTATATTATGGTTCGGAATGGTTTGTTGGAGGGGCAAAAGATTTGGCAAGGGAATTAGGTGTAAGTGAACGTGTAATAGGAATTACAGTTTTAGCTCTAGGAACTAGTTTGCCAGAATTAGTGACAGCTATTGTAGCTTCCTTAAAAAAAGAAACAGATTTAGCTTTAGGTAATTTAATGGGTTCCAATATTTTTAATATCCTCTCAATTTTAGGTATTACAAGTATTATTACTGAAATTAAAGTAAGTCCTGAAATATTAACTCATGATATGATTCCTATGTTAGGAATTACTCTACTTATTTTGCCTATGATGATTACTGGTAGAACAATAGGTCGTTTTGAAGGAATGATATTATTATTGATATACTTTGTTTACACCTATACAGTTGTGTTTTAGTGAATGGATTTTATAGAACTTGATCTTGCCCTTAAAGTTTTACCCATAATTTTTCTTACAATGCTCAAGTTTGCGGCAGGGCCTATTGGATGTTATGCTGTAGGGTTTCCCATATGGGTTTCTATTATTATCTCCATAGTTGGAATGATGATTTCAGTATTTTTATTTACTTATCTAGGTGACTTTATTAGAGACAGAATATTTGGGTCTTATTTTAAACAAACAAAAACTTTTTCTAAACGAAAACGACTAATGATTAAAGTATGGAGAAAATATGGTGTATATGGTGTAGCATTTCTAACCCCAGTTCTTTTTACACCCATACCAGGGACTTTGGTGTTAGTTTCGTTTAAGACACCTAACAAAATAATATTTAGTAGTATGCTAATAAGCGCAGTGTTTTGGTCATTTATTTTCACTTATATAGTCTATGAAATAGGTGAAAAAGTGCTGCCTTTTTAATGACATGTTTCTTCATCAGGAAGAATTTTTATGTCCTGAATCAATATTTTTTTTGAAATCTCCTGTCCAGTTTTTGTAACTGCCAATCCTCCCTGTGCTGTTTCTTTATATCGGGTTTCCATGCTCTGCCCCACTTCACCCATAGCTTCAATACACTCATCCACAGGAATAATGGCATCTACATCCGACAATGCTATTTGAGCAGATGAATTGGCAATAACAGCTGCACTAGCATTCCGAACAATACAGGGTACTTCTACTAAACCTGCTACTGGATCACATACCAATCCCAACATACATTGAATAGTAATTGCTACAGCATTAAAAACCTGATCAATAGAGCCATTCAATGCATAAACAATTGCCCCAGATGCCATTGCTGCTGCACTTCCTGTTTCTGCCTGACATCCTCCTACAGCTCCTGACAATGAAGCCTTTCGTTCAATAATTAAAGCAATTCCAGCTCCTATAAGTAAGCCTTCTATAATTGTTTTTTCTTCGAGTTGATGTATTTCTTGAAGCGTAAACATTGTTCCTGGTAATATTCCAGAAGCTCCAGCAGTAGGAGCAGCAACAACACGACCCATGCAAGAATTAACTTCTTTTGCCGCCAATGATCTTGCCACTAAACGTTGAAATTCATGTGATAGTACTGCTGTATTATTTTGGGAAACTTTTTTTGCACTATTATTAACCATCCCTGAACGAGAAGACATATCTTCTCTTAGCCCAGTTTCAATGGCATCTTTCATTACAGAATATGCATTGGTTAATCCCGACCATACCTCATCTTCTGTACGTCCTTTTTGCTCAATTTCATACTCCAATACTGGCTCGAATAGTTTATAGTTATTTTCTTCACAATACTTTTTCCAGCCTTTAAAATCATTAAATAAATATGCCATATTTTTAGTATTTAAGCTGTAATTTATAACAACTCTGTCAATTGTTTTAGATAATTGTTCATTCATGTATGAATAGGATTATCTTTGTGCCATGCAATTAAAAAATAATTTATTACTTAAAGCTGCTAGAGGTGAGAAAACAGAAAGAACACCTGTATGGCTTATGCGACAGGCTGGAAGAATACTCCCCGAATATCGTGCTGTACGAAATAGCCTAAGTGGATTTATTGAATTAGTAAAAACACCTGAGTTGGCTGCTGAAGTTACTATTCAACCCGTTGATATATTAGACGTTGATGCTGCAATTATTTTCTCGGATATTTTGGTTATACCCGAAGCTATGGGTTTACCATATGAAATGGTAGAAAAAAAAGGCCCTTTTTTTCCAAAAACTATTCAATCAATTTCAGATGTTAATCATTTAAAAATCGCTAAGCCTGATGACTTGGTGTACGTTACTGAAGCAATAAAAATTGCAAAAAAAGAATTAGCAGGAAGAGTGCCATTAATAGGTTTTACTGGTGCTCCATGGACATTAATGTCGTATATGGTAGAAGGAATGGGAAGTAAAACATTCTCTAAAGCCAGAAATATGCTTTATACTCAGCCTGAAATGGCACATCAATTATTACAAAAAATAACAGATAGCATAATCGGCTATGTGAAATCACAAATTGATGCTGGTGCTGATTTAATTCAAATATTTGACTCTTGGGCAGGAGTATTACCTCCTGCACAATACGAAGAGTTTTCCTTAAAATATATTCAACAAATTTGTGACGCAATTACTGAAGTTCCTGTAACTGTATTTGCAAAAGGTGCATTTTTTGCTCTCGAATCATTAGGGAAACTTAACTGTGAAACTATTGGATTAGATTGGAACATGAAGGTGGCTGAATCTAGAAAACAAATAGGGTCAAATAAAACACTCCAAGGAAACCTTGATCCTTGTGCTTTATACGGATCGTTTAAAGAGATAGAAGATGCAACCAAGAAAATGATAGACGAATTTGGAGAAGAAAGACACATTGCCAATTTAGGGCATGGGGTATACCCTGATGTTGATCCTGAAAAAGTAAAATGCTTTATTAATACCGTAAAGGAATACACTAGCAAATAGAAAAATCTATTAAGCTGTAGTTTCAGCGTATTCTTTCACCAAATTTTCAACAATATCCTTAACAGGTTGTATTGATTTCACATGTTCTATTGATGGGCCAGCACACCATAAGGTTTTGTATGTAGCACCAAATGCTGCTTTTTCCAATGATTTCATTCCCTTATAGAAAGTGAGCATTTTGGCATATTTTTTTAACCTTTTATTCTTATTTAAGAAAGATTCAAGCCAGTTTTGTTTTGTGCCAATTTCTTGAACATATGGAGTATTTATTACTGTACAAGGAGAACCAGATATTTTAGTGGTCATAACAATGTCATCGGCACCGAAGTCTATTATTGCTTGTTTGTATTCTTTTGACACATCAGCTTCCTCTGTTGCTATAAAAGGGCTTCCCATAGAAATGCCACAAGCACCAAAATCTATTTTTTCTTTTAGTCCTTCTCCTGTACCAACTCCTCCAGCCGAAATTATTGGGATACTTACTTTCTTTTTTAGTAAAGGGATTAATTCATCTGAACTTATTTTTCCAGCATGCCCCCCAGCTTCAGCATTTACAGCTATTACAGCATCTGCACCTAATTGTTCTACCTTCTTTGCATAATTTTCCTCAGTAACATCACAAAACACTTTTGTCTTAATGTTTTTGCAGGCTTCTATTACTTTTTGAGGGCTTCCTAAAGAAGTAATAATGTAATCAACCTCATACTCTACACAGGTTTTAAGCTGTTCTTTTAATCTAATATTCGATTTATTAACAACAAGGTTTACACCAAACACACCATCTGTAGCACTACGAATTTCATCCATAGCTTTTCTGAACTCTATATCTGTTCGATAATTAAGTGCGGGAACAGCGCCTGTTATACCAGCTTTTGCTGCAGCAATAAGCATAGCACTGTTTGACACTAAAAACATAGGAGCCATAATGATAGGATATTTAATTCCTAGCATTTTAGTGAGTTCAGTTTCAATCCTTTCCATAGATTTTTAAATTAAATTGTATTGTCACACAATTTACTAAATTATTGTATGCATGCATACAATAAATTTCGCAAAACTTACTTAATTACTAATTCTCAATAAGTGCAATCAAATAGGTACATCAACGTGCTTTTCTGCATGGTAACTAGAACGAACCAATGGACCAGACTCCACATATTTGATTCCCCTTTTTAAACCTTCTTCTTTATAAGCTGCAAACTGATCAGGATGTATAAATTCAGCTACTTCAATGTGCATTTTAGTAGGCTGTAAATACTGACCTAACGTAAGAATATCCAAACCATGCTCTGCTAAATCATCCATGGCTTTATGTACCTCTTCTTTGGTCTCACCCAAACCAAGCATTATTCCTGACTTAGTTCTCATACCTGCTGCTTTGGTTAACTTTGTTTGATCAAGACTACGTTGGTATTTGGCCTGAGGTCGAACTCTTCTATATAGGCTTTCAACTGTTTCTACATTATGAGAAACCACTTCTTGTTTTCCTTCAATCATTCGGTATAATGCATCCCAATTCCCTTTTACATCAGGAATAAGTGTCTCTATAGTTGTATTAGGTGATAGATTTTTTGTCTGCACTACAGTTTGATACCATATTTCCGCACCTTTATCCTTTAATTCGTCTCTATTTACAGAAGTTAGTACAGCATGTTTTACTCCCATTGTTTTTATTGCTTCAGCAATACGTTTAGGTTCAGCTTCATCATATTCTGGAGGACGACCAGTGGCTACAGCGCAGAATGTACAACTTCGTGTACATACATTACCTAAAATCATAAATGTAGCTGTTCCTGCACCCCAACATTCACCCATATTAGGACAATTACCGCTCTCACAAATAGTATGTAATTTATTTTGGTCTACTATTTTACGAACTTGGGCATATTCTTTACCAACAGGAAGTTTTACACGTAACCAATCTGGCTTCCGAGTTTTTTCCTTTTGCTCCTTAGTTACTACAGGTAGTTCGATCATAATTTTCGAATTTGAAGAGCAAAATTAAAAATTAAAGTCGTGATAAAACAACGATTAATGGAAAACTAAAAAGGTTATCTTCTAGAACCCCAAAAAACGGTAATGAATGAGGTAGGTAAAAATTTAATTGACTTAGCACCATCAATAATTTCGATTTCTTTAGCATACCCATCGACCAAGAAACCAACTTCAAAACCTGTGACATTCTTTTTAAATACTCCAAATTCAAAGCTAAGGCCAACCTTAGCATGAGAGCCAAATACAATACTTGGGTCGGTAAGTACGCCCTGAAGAACTCCCCCCGTACCTAATATTTGATCTGGATTGTTAATAGTATGTGTAGGGTTGTTTGGGTCGTATGGTTTGGCTCCTGAGGCTTCCCCTGTATCTAAATAATAAGGAGCTACTATGCCTATAGAAGGGCCAACAGCTAACATTGCAATTATTTGAGCTCCTTGTTGGGGAGCCTTTCTAAAAAGAATCAAATCTCTACCATATTGAGGACGTAATGAATAAAATGTATTCATTTTACCAAACTTATAGATGTTGCCAGTTTGACTTCTACTACCATATTCCTGTGGATGAGTGATATTCATAAACTCTACACCATAGGTTGCAAACATACGACTTGAGACCGCTAACGAATGCTTAATAATTACACCTCCTATTAATCCTCCATATGTATTTTTATTGATGCCATATTTAAACTCCTTGGTATAAGTATATGTATCTGTCAATTGTGCATTACCCACAATTGAAAAATGTATAATCACTATTATCAATAAAAATTTTAGTTTATTCATCTACTTTTAACTTAATGTTTAAATTTAGCCATTAAATAACTAACGAAAAAAAAGAAAAGATAGTTTTAAACCAATATGGCAACTTCAAAAGTAGAATATTTAGGACAATTAAGCACTAAACTAACCCATTTACGTTCTGGGAAAGAGATTATAACAGATGCACCAGTAGACAACAATGGAAAAGGGCAAGCTTTCTCTCCTACAGATTTAGTGAGTACTGCTCTTTGTAGTTGCATGATGACATTAATGGGAATGTATGCTGAACGAGCAGAAATTGATATTACATCCATGACTGCTGAGATTACAAAAAATATGGCTAGTAACCCAAGAAGAATTGCAGAAGTGATTATTGAATTTGATATGAGTGGAATAACAGCAACGGAGAAAGAGCGTATTAAACTGGAAAGAGCTGCTTTAACTTGTCCCGTTGCACTTAGTTTATCTCCAGAATTAAAACAAGTTGTAAATTTTAATTATTGATTAATATTCGCTCTGATATGAGTTCTTTTCCTAGAGCGTTCACCACACGAATAAAGTAGATGCCTGTTAGGTTAGACACACCCGTTAAATCAATAGTGTTTTCCCCTTGATGTAGAGTGAAAGATTTAGATATCCTACCCATCGAATCGTAAATATTTGCTACATTTTCTTCATCTAAATTACTGTATATTTTCAAAGAGTTTACATTATCAGCATATTGAATTATTCTTATAGCATCTGAATCACCATAATATTCTACTGCTACTACATAAAAAGTTTCATTAGTGCCATCAAAATCCGTTTGCTTTAATCTGTAATATGACACGCCTTCGAAAGGATTGTTATCTATATAAGAATATTCTGATTTTTCAAAGCTAGTCCCTGCTCCAGAAATTAGAGCTAAATCATGAAAGTTTTCGCCATCTTCAGATCGTTCTATTGTAAAAAAATCATTATTTTCTTCGGAAGCAGTTGACCAATTGATAACAATCTGATCATTTTTTATTTTTGCATCAAAATATAGTAAAACTACAGGGGTAACATTATCTGTGCAAAAAGTAACATCTCCAGTACAAGTTGGAGAAGTAATTACTGGACAACCACCTCCATCACAAGTAGTACTACCTAAGTCAAGAACAGCTGCATCAATAGTTCCTGTTCCGCCAAAAACAGTGCCGTTTTTTGAAGATAAAGTACCATCTACATTTAAAGTACCATCCACTGTAAAGGTAACATTATTGTTATTGGGATCTCCCATATCTCCATTAACACCTGCAATAACACTTACGGTACTTCCAGTACTAATTATTAAGTCTGAATTACCCGAATTAACAATTGGGAAATTTCCAGTTACAAAAAGGTTGTTGTCAAATTGAATCGTTCCACTATTTGCTAATGTAACATCAAAATTACCCGTCATGGTAAGGTCATAATCCCAAACAAAAGTATCGTTACCACCGATATCAATAATTACATCTCCGACAAATGTAGAAGTGGGAGGGCATGTTGCTCCACCAGTAGCCGTCCAAATACCTGAAGTACTTGCTGTTATTGTATTTGTGCCAGTAATATTAGCATCCGCTGTGCATGTTTGGGAATATGTAA
>JAOUKH010000199.1 GCA_029882685.1 Cyclobacteriaceae bacterium | reverse complement strand
AGCTACATCCTTGTGTTTCTCCAAAACTGTTGAAACCTTTAATAAATAATGATTTATCTGACTAGGATTACTTGACGCTGAAACAACAATAAATTGAGCTCCTAATTCTAAAATTCGATCAGGGTTTTCAGTAGCATCTACTATTAGTTTTTCTAATTTTTCGTCAAGCATAATTTAAAATTGCAAAAAAATGAGTAAACTAAGTGAATTCATTAAGTGTTTAATGAATATTTTAAAACATTAATTAAACACAGGTAGCGTCACACTTTCTCTAAGTGGTTGAATCTACCGACAAAAAAATAACCTTTATGTTTTCAGCTAAATTCATTGACCTAGCTAGATAATGGATTACCTTTCTTTTAGTAAAGCTATTAACCAATAAACCATTCTCATATAGAGAGACTACTACAAAGTTTAATTTACAACAATAACTATCGCATATCTCAGTTTATAACACTACTAACTATTTTGAATAAACATCAAAACAGTTAGATTAGTAACTAAATAGCACACAAACCAAATGACTATAAAAACACGCCTAATTGGAGGACATACAGCCATTTCAATACTAGTTGGAGTAATTGGATTTCTTTCATACCTAGGCATGAAAGAAATTTCGGTAAGGTATAACCAGGTAATTAATCATTCCTCCAAAGAGATCGCTGCGTTAGAAAATATTAAATTTCAATCATTTCGAATGCAGACAGGAGCTTTCAAAAATGATATCATAGTAGGAGATAGTTCAATAGACTATGAAGAAAAATATTTAAAAGAATTTGTGAATGCCAAAAATGAATTAAGAAAATGGGAAGCAGAATTTGAAAAATTTGCAGATGATAATGAACGAAAAAAAATACATGAAATTAAAAAAGCACATATCGATATTGAACGTTTATGTGAATCACTAATAAAGCTTAAACAGAGAGGGGTTGCTGGTGAAGCTATTATTGAATTAAAAAATAGAATTGAGAAGTTTGAAGAGGAGTTTCTAATCATCATCAACAAAGTAATAGAAGAAGAACTAGAAGAATTAGAAGAAGAAAACGAAAATACAAATATGATTATAGATGATTATATTACAATAATTATTTTTTCTGTTTTAGGCATTATACTGCTAGGCCTACTAATAAGAACACTGGTTCTCAGTAAAATCACTAGCTCTTTATCAAAATTAAATGCAACAGCGATAGCATTTGGAGAGGGGAAACTTGATCATAAGGCTGAAGTTATTTCAAACGATGAAATTGGAAGTTTAGCCACTACATTTAATGTAATGGCTGAAAATTTAGCTAAGTCAACAATTTCGAAAGAATACCTAGATGATATTTTGAAAAGTTTAGTAGAAATATTGATAGTGACAGATTCGAAAGGCACAATCATATTACACAATGAAACCGCAAATAAATTATTAAATATTACGAACGGAAGTACACTTAAAGATGTATCTCTAAGCTCCAATAGTGACTTTGTGCAATTATTTAATGAGGGCAATATTATAAAGTTAATAAATGCTCCAACTGATTCTCATATCATTGAAACTCAAATAACTACTCCTGATGGTAATAAGATTCCTTTAGAGGTCTCTATTTCTTCAATAAAGAATAAAAATGAAATAATAATCTTGGCTCGTAATATTTCTGAGCGTAAACAAGCGGCTATAACACAAGACCGATTAATGATTCAGCTAAAAAATGTAAATCAAGAATTAAGGGAATTGGTGTACATCATCTCACATGATTTAAAAGTTCCTCTTCGAGGGATAGGCATGGTTGCTGAATGGCTTGTTAAAGATGCATCCGACAAGTTAGACGAAAACAACACCAACAACCTTCTATTAATACAAAAGAGAGTAAGAAGAATGTACGGACTACTTGAAGGTATTTTACAATATTCAAAAATCGAAAATCTAAGAATAGACAAATCAACAATTGATTTAAATCTCGTTATTAAAGAAATTATTAAAACTTTGAATATTGAAAGTGAAGATAAAATTTCAATTGACGAGGCGTTACCTATAATAAAGGCTAACCACGCTCACATGAACTTAATATTCCAAAACCTTATTTCTAATGCGATAACACACAAGGGCAATAATACAGCCATGGTACACATCGGTGTTAAGGATACTGACACCCATTGGGAGTTTTACGTAAAGGACAATGGTATAGGCATTGAACAAAAACATTTCGATAGAATTTTTAAAATATTTCAAACTTTGGCCAATAAAGATGATGTGGAAAATAGTGGAATAGGACTTACCTTAGTTAAAAAAATAGTAGAGCTATATAACGGTCGAGTATGGGTTGATTCAGTGATGGGACAAGGAGCTACTTTCTATTTTACGATAAAAAAATAAACCAAAATTAAGAGGACATGTGGTTACGGCTTAATTACAAATAGTTTAAACCCCCTATTTCGTATCTTAGCTATTCAAAACACAATTCAACTGCAAAAATTTTGAACTACAACGATTACATTCTACTTTTGAGACGTATAGATACATAAAGAAAAACATCATGAAAACGGCTATTACATTTTTAACTCTCCTCCTCTTTTTTACTATAGGATGTACTGATTCAGAGGTATCTGAAAGAATACAAATTAGATTAACAGATGCCCCAGGCGATTTTGATGCGGTGAATATTGACATTGCAGGGATAGAATATCATCTATCTACTGGCAACCAACCTTCTGGATGGATGACCATGGAAAATGTTAATACTGGGGTATATAACTTATTAGATTTTGCTAATGGAATAGATACAGTACTGGCTGACGCAGAATTGTCAACAGGAAAAATTTCTCAAATACGTTTTATACTAGGAAATAACAACTCAGTTGTAATAGATGGCACAGAGCATGCCATGAGTACGCCAAGTGCGCAAACTTCTGGGTTAAAGCTGAATTTACATGCTGATATTTTGGAAGGGATAACGTATAAAGTATTACTCGATTTTGACGCTGCTCGGTCTGTGGTACAACGTGGTGGAAAATTCAGCCTTAAGCCAACAATACGAGTGGTGAGTGAAGCCCAAAATGGAGCTATTACAGGAACTGTTAACCCAGTAGAAGCATCTCCCGCTATTTTTGCTATTCAAAATGAAGATACTGTTACTACCTATGCTGACTCAACAGGATATTTTTTAATAGGAAATTTAGATGCTGGCACCTATTCTATTCTATTTGATGCGGACTCTTTGTTCAACGACCAAGAAGTGAATAATGTACTGGTAAATAATGGTGAAATTACTGACCTAGGTGTAATCGAATTCTAAATTAGAATTTTACTTTGTGCTTCATTCCTATAAAATTGATTTAGGAACGACTCCCCTTAGCCACAATTGAAATCGTTTGGCATTGTCTGCCTCATTATCAGGGTTAAAATCGGAGGTGATTCGCCATGCATTTTCAGGTTTCAATTCTTCCGCCATTGTGTCGTGTAATTTCGTTGCAATTGACACATCATGAATAATAGCAATACATTCTGTATTCAAATTTGCACTCCTAGGGTCAAGGTTAAACGTCCCAATAACAGCAATTTCATGATCTATTGTCATTGATTTTGCATGGAGTCCAAATTTTGGCGTGTAGTTCATCTTTTTCTGAAGAGCTCCCGACATCACCTCAAATCGAATGGCTGCATCAGGCTTAAACTCATAGACATCCACTCCAATATTCAAAAGGGTTTCTCGGTCTCGCCTGTACCCATTAAATGCCTCCAGGTTGTCTGTGGAAGTGAGACTATTTGTTAAAATTTTAATATCAACCCCTCTTTCTATTGCCTTCTTGAAAAGCTTTTGACTCAGCTCGGTAGTAACTAAATAAGGAGACTGAATATATATTGATTCTTTCGCAGATTGTATAAGACTTATTAATGAATCGGTACTTAATCCACCTCCGCCTAATCCTGATTTTTCTTTGTTCTTACCTGGCATGTCAGAAACAAAGGAAACTTGATCTACCCACACCAATTCGTTCGAATCGATCATTTCCTGAAAGATTAATGGGGCACTATTCACTTTCTCACGTACTTCTGGCCAAAAATTAATTGGACTGCAAGCATATTGATGAAGGTACTCGAATTTCACATCGGCATTTATCGTAGACTCATCCTCTGCTACTAAGTCGCTAATGGGAATGCTCAGTTTACTATCCCAAAAAAGAGAAAAAGAACTAGACACATCCTCTACCACTTCTCCAACCAGTAGTACGTCACGATCTCGAAAGTTATATTCATGATCATAGTCAAAGTATTCATCCGCAATATTTCTACCGCCTGTAATTACAACTTTATCATCGACAATGAATGTCTTATTATGCATTCTTTGATTGAAACCACTAAAATCAGTAGCCAAACTGTACAGTTTTTGAGGTAGATTTTTGCCAATATTGGCGGTCGGGTTATATATTTTAATGGACAGATTGGGATGGGAGTCAAGCGCTAATAACTCATCGGCATCAGCTTCTACCATAATATCATCCACTAACAGTCGAATCTTCACTCCTTTGTCTGCTGCTCTTAACAGGTAATCTGCAGCAATCAGCCCAATGTTATCAGATGAGAATATAAAATATTGAATATCAATCGACTTTTGAGCCGACTCACTTAGCCAAGCTCTAAAAATCATGGACATATCTCCCTCTTCCAAAACAAACGTTCCTGTTTTAGAAATTGTAGTATCCGAAAACAAAGAAAATTGATCTGACAGCCCCTCAAAATGAGAAGAAACTATTTGAGAGCAATAATCTTCGTTGATAGGCGGAAACCGATCTTCCTCAGACGAGCAACCGAATAGGATAAATACGAGTACAACGACAGGATATCTCATGATTTTCAAGCTTTCAGAAAAAGTGAACAAAATCACTAACTAGGGATTTCTTGATTATCGCGCACATTTTTCTGTACCGTAATTGCGCCAAACAGGGCAAGTAAAAATGAAAAAGCATAGAACCCTTTTTCACTAGGTAAAAGTTCTGCATTCCATAGCCCTACTGCAAGTAACAATATTGATAGGATTGTTGAGAACCAACACAAACCATAATAAATATCTGTCACTGGTATACCTTCTAATCGATCACGAACAGCCTTTTGGACAGATATTACCGCAAAAAGACCATACATCAACACGGTAAAATAATATCCTTTTTCATTAAGGAGCATCTCTGCCCTCCACAGTCCTATTAAAAAACCAACCATACCCGCTCCTACAGCGATCCAAGAAGCAGCGATAAATGCACCAGATGTCTTTTGATTCATAGCTTTTGATTTAAAAAATTAATATACCGCTTTTAAACGGGAGACTCTTCTTCAGAGTTACACTTTGTTTTTACACAAAACAAAATATAGCTAACAAACCATATAGACGTAATATTAGCACCTATGTTTACTTTATTTGGTTGTCATGGATGGTGAAATAAGGTGGCGCATCCTCTATACAAATATTAAACACATAATACCAATTAAGGTTTGTAAGGGCGCAAAAGATTTTGTGAAGAATTTGATTTTGAGAAAGGCAAAAAGCGCAGTCATAGCATTGTTACGAGGAGCATTTTTAACGCATCACAAAATTAAATTCATAAGAAGATATGCGTCATTAAACCTTAATTGGTATAAGACCGCCACGAAGGTTGCCTTCAACAGAAGGGCTAATAAAGGGTATCCTCAACGTAAATCTTTAGAGCTTAGCTGTTGTGGAGCGTTTATTAATTTTCAATTATGTAAACTGTCGCTTTTCCTTTGCCTAAAGCAGTAATCATTTTCTCCGTTTTCATATACTGCAAATCTTTTTTAAGTGTATGTATGGTGATGTTCTCAAAAGACACCGAAATATCAGAAATTTTAACAGGTTGGTTTTTATCTATGAATTTCTGAATCTCTTTTTGTCGTTTACTTAAATAGCCGCCTTTTGTTTTAAAAACATCATATTTATTGTCTAATTTTTGAGTAAGAGCACTTATGTTATTAAGAAAATATAAAGTCCATTTTGAAATAATTTCACTTTTTTTATATCTGTCCTTTTGTCCTTCCATTAAGGCTTGGTAGTATTCTTTTTTTGATTGCTCAATTAAATTTTCAAATGACACATATTGAATAAATAAATAGTTATATTTCATTAAAAGCATAGTTGTCAAAAGCCGTGACAAACGTCCATTACCATCTTGAAAAGGATGAATTGATAAGAACTCGTATACAAATAGCCCTATAATAATTAAAGGGTGTATTTCTTCTTTTATT
>JAOUKH010000033.1 GCA_029882685.1 Cyclobacteriaceae bacterium | reverse complement strand
GGACTTTTTACAATGTTAAAATCTGGATTTAATAGTTGATATAACCATTCTTTTACTATGGTTTTACCATTGCTACCTGTTATTGCTATTGTATTAAATTTAAATTGATTCCTGTGATAAGTAGCTACGTGTTGTAATACCTCGATACTACTTTTGGATAGAAATACATTCGCTTCTGGAAAAGCGGAATGATCAATTTCATACTCAATTACAAACTGTCTTACTCCTTTATCGTATAGCTCTTGAATATAATGATGACCATCATGCCTAATACCTTTAATAGCAAAAAACAAAGTGCTTTTTGGGTCGGTGATACTACGGCTATCAATAGACAAGTCTTTAAATCTTCCATTATTCGATAGAATAATGTCACCTATAGTTATTTGTGATAAAATAGAAAAGGAATACATATTTGTGAAATATAGACAAGCTAGTTTTAGATATCAACACGAATCAAAATAGTTTCACACCATTGGGTACATTTTTGTCGGAAGTAGCTAAAATCACGTTGTTATTGGTGTCAGGGAAACCTGTAATGAGTATTTCGGAAAGGAAAGAACCAATTTGTTTTACAGGGAAATTGCATACACATATAACTTGTTTTCCAATTAGTTCTCCAATCTCATAATGATGAGTAATTTGGGCACTTGATTTTTTTATTCCCAATTCACCAAGGTTCACCCAAATTTTATAAGCTGGATTTCTAGCTTCAGGAAACGTTTCAACTTTAGTAATTTCACCTACTCTAAGTTCTATTTTTTCAAAATCTTTCCAATTAATTTGTTCCATGTCAAAATAATATTTTTATAGTATAAAAATAAACATTTGTGTCACTATACAGGGCAAACGCATTTAACTTTCCATTAAGTCATTCTGTATGTTTTGTTGGTTATAGCCAACAAAAACAAGGAGGTATCCTAACCAATAGGACATGTATTTACAATATGGTTAAGGTTTCTACAGCAATGAACCAATTATTTTGGTTCATTGCTGTAGAAATTACACAAGAATTTTTAAATGCGTTTGCCCTGTGTCATTATAAAACGCTTGTAACCTTTTTAATAGTTATTCGTATATTTACTGACTCAATATTTTTTATATTTTGAATAAGTGTCTACATACTATTAATAGAATTGTATTTGTACAATTTATAGTGCTTGTTTTAAGTACAACGGGATATGCTATTAATATCACAAACGAAACAGAAAAGAAAGTTGGGGAAAAATTGGAAAAGCCCAAAGATGACACTGAAATAAAAAATTCAGAAAATAAAAAGCTAGACTCTATAGTTTTACAAAAAGACAATTCCCCTGTTGTAAAGCCAAAAATCAAATCAGCATCTTATAATACTGAAATTTATATGGAGCAAGAAAGTTTAAACAAATCTGGTTCTGTAATTACTTTTAATTTCATTCAATACATTATCCAGAATTATAAATTTTCCGAAGAAATGTTTTAGTCATTCGATTAGAATATAAAATAAAGGGTTTTAAACTTTTGATAGAAAAACATCCAGTTCTTTGAGACTAATTTTTTCTTCGTATAGTGCGCGTCCAACAATTACAGCAAACACACCAATATCGTTCAGTCGCTCTATATCTTCAACACTTTGTACTCCTCCACTAGCGAGCACACAAATATCAGGAAACGTATTAATAATATCTTCATAAAGGGAAAAAGAGGGGCCAGACATCACACCATCTTTAATAATGTCAGTAGTTTTGACATATTTTAAACCACGAGAATAAAAATAATCGATATGTTCAAAAAGTTCAATTGATGTATTTTTTTGCCAGCCGCGAAAAGCTATTTTTCCATCTAGAGCATCAGCTCCTAACGTAATTTTTTCTCTACCATAAGAAACAATCCATGAAGCAAAAAGCTCTTTATTAGTAACTGCAATACTAGCTGCTGTAATATAGCTTGCGCCATACTCATAGGCCTTACTAATATCTCCATCCGTAGATATGCCACCTGTAAAATCAACTTTTAGATTAGTGAAACTAGCAATTGCTTCTAATATATGATAGTTTATTGGATTACCTTTTTTTGCTCCATCTAAATCTACTAAATGAACCACTTCTATTCCATGGTCTTCAAATTGTTGACAAAGATCAACAGGGCTTTCATTGTAAAATTTTTTGCTGTTATAGTCACCCTTGCTAAGTCGTACAACTTTGCCATTGAATAATGATACAGATGGGATAATTTGAATCATAGCGATTAATTTAAGCAATGGATGAATTGTAATATACTAAAAATGAATGCCTTTGACAAGTTGAAAATATTCAGATTAATCCCAAAAGTTATATTTTTTTCAGTAATTTCTATTGCCATTGAAGGGCGGAAAAAATATTTCTTAAATTTCGGTCATGAAAACGAAAAACAACATATACCAAATGCAAGGGGTGTCATTAGAAGATATTGCTAATAAATTCGGAACACCAGTTTATGTATATGATGCTAATAAAATACTAGAGAAACTTTCTGAATTGAAGAATGCGTTCTCTAATCATCAATTAAAAATTAAATATGCTGTAAAAGCATTAAGCAATATTTCTATTTTAAAATTATTGAAAAATAATGGAACAGGAGTAGATGTGGTATCCATTGAAGAGGCCAAGCTTGCTTTGAAGGCGGGATATGACCCTCAAGAAATTCTTTTTACACCTAATTGTGTTTCGTTTGATGAAATTCAGCAAGGTGTTGAATTAGGCCTGACTATTAACATTGATAATATATCTATATTGGAGCAGTTTGGCAATAAATACCACAATACTGTGCCATGCTGTATTCGGCTTAACCCACACATAATGGCTGGAGGTAATACTAAAATTTCGACTGGTCATATTGGGTCAAAATTTGGAGTTTCTATTTACCAATTACCTCATTTAATGCGTGTTATTGAGAGTACAAACATTGATGTAATTGGGTTACACATGCATACTGGATCAGACATTTTGGATGCAGAAGTATTTTTGAGAGGGGCAGATATATTATTTGGTATTGCTCATGAGTTTCCTAACCTGAAATTTCTCGATTTTGGAAGTGGTTTTAAAGTGTCCTATAAAGAGGGTGATATTATAACTAATGTTTATGATTTAGGGGTAAAACTTGGAAAAGCATTTGAAGATTTTTGTACTACTTATGGCAGAAATTTGGAGATATGGTTTGAGCCTGGTAAATATTTAGTGAGTGAGGCTGGATATTTTTTAGTAAGTACTAATGTGGTAAAAGTTACTCCAGCTACAGTGTTTGTTGGGGTTAACTCAGGGTTTAACCATCTAATTAGACCTATGATGTATGATGCATACCATGAAATTATTAATATTTCTAATAGTAGCGGTACTAAAAGAATATACACTATAGTGGGGCATATTTGTGAAACAGATACATTTGGAGTGGACAGAAAGATGAATGAGGTTCGTGAAGGTGATATTTTAGCAATAAAAAATGCAGGAGCTTATGGTTTTTCAATGGCTTCTAATTACAATTCAAGATTACGACCAGCTGAAGTTTTAGTGATTAACGGAAAGGCTAAACTAATTAGGGAACGTGAAACCTTCGAGGATCTTTTTAGAAATCAGGTGGAAATAGAAATATAGACTAAAATAATTGATAGTTTCCTCCTTTTCGGAACAAATTGGTGTTTAGAAGAGGTAAGTTTTGATTTTTTAAATATCGCTCTTTTGATACCTGAAAAAGACGAGCAATAATAGTGGCAACTTCTCCACTTCCTGACATTCTACGTTTCCATACTGTATCATTAATCTGTCCTCCATGTAATTCAGCAATTTGGTTAAGTATTTTTTCTTTTCGATTAGGAAATTTCTTAGTAACCCAATCAGAGAAAATCTCTCCAATAGAACCATTTAACCTAACAACAGTATACCCAGCTGCTTTAGCTCCATGCTCTGAAGCACTTTTAATGATTGCAGGAATTTCATGATGGTTTAGCCCTGGTATTATTGGGGCATTCATAACACCTACAGGAATACCTGCACATGTTAATTTTTCCATGGCCTTTAATTTCTTAGACGTACTTGATGTTCTTGGCTCCATAATATTTCTAAGTTTTTCATTTAGGGTATTCATTGAGAAAAATACATGTACTAAATTGAGTTTTGCTAATTCGGAAAGCACATCAATATCTCTTGTTACGAGAGTGTTTTTAGTAATTATCCCTACTGGATGTCTATATTTCAAAAATACTTCAAGAATTTGTCTTGTCAGTTTATATTTTTTCTCCAGTGGTTGATAACAATCAGTATTTCCAGAAAGGATAACAGGAGAAGGTTTCCAAGACTTTTGGAGTAGTGTTTTTTCCAATATTATTGAAGCACTTTTTTTTACTATGATTTTACTTTCGAAGTCGAGTCCAGCATCAAACCCCCAATATTGATGTGAATTGCGAGCATAACAATAAACACACCCGTGTTCACAACCTTGATATGGATTGACGGAATACCTGAAATGCAAATCAGGACTATCTATTTTATTGATGATGTTTTTAGGAGTTTCAAAGAAAACTTGAGTTTTAGGAGGTTTTATTAACTCTTCATCCAACCCTTCAATGTGTTCTTTTACGTAATTTGTTTGAGAGAAAGGATTGTTGGGTTTTATTTGTGATCCTCTACCTTTGAATTCAGAATTAATCATTTACTAATTTACTATATAAATTAGTAAAGTCTAAAATATTTAGTATTAAATATATGTTCTATTTTAGAATTTTAGATTGATCAATGTGATCAAGAACCTCTCTAGAAAAAACAGAACATCCCTTTGCACTTCCATTATTTCCCTGCATTGGGTAAATAAAATATTCTCTATAGCTATTTTCACCTTTTACGCTACTATTAATGATGAAATTCAATTTTTCACCCTTAATAGCCCTATCGTAATATCCTTTCCATTCGTCCTTTACTTCTCCCAGCATGTTAAGTGCATTAGTGCCAACATCTAACCCTTCGTATTGAGTATTTTTATAACGATTTTTGATGGCGTCATTCACTACAGTAACTCTGTAGTCATTATCGATAGCAATAATTGAGTCTCGTGTGTTGTTAATGAGAGAGTTCATAGCTATTTCTTTTTCTTTCAGTTCATTTTGTAATATGCGGTCTTTTGTAATATCTCTAGTGATAACAGATATCCCAATTATCTCTCCAATATTGTCTTTTATTGGGTTGTAGTACTTTTCTGAATAGGCAACCTTGCCCTCTACAATCTCTTCTTCTACCTGAACATATGACTCTCCTTTTAGAGCCCTATCATATTTCTTTTTCCAATAAGCTGCTTTTGATTCTGGTAAAACTTCAAGAATATTAGTTCCTGGCACTAAATCAATCCCTAAGTTGAGGTATTTATTTTTTAATGCTGCATTTACTACCAAAATAGTATAGCTGGTATTTATTGCAAAAATAGTATCATCAGTATTATCAATGAGCGATCGAATATTGAATTCTTTTTCTTTCAGTTCATTTTGAGTTCTGGTCATTTCTTCTTGTGTAGCCTTCAACTCCTCCATGTTTTGTCTCATTTCCTCTTCCTGTGCCCTCATTTGTTCTGTCATCATATCTGCTTCTTCAAGCAATTTCATTGTTTTTTGATTGGTTTTAGCGGATAAAACTGTGGAAGCAATACTCTCACCAACTTTTTCAAGAAATTCAATTTCGATTTCACTGAAAATTTGAAATGAAGCAAATTCAATTACTCCTACGATTACATCATTATTTACTAATGGAATAAGTAATATAGAACGTGGGTTTGCTTGTCCCAACCCGGAAGTAATGTTTACATAATGTTCGGGAACATCAGTAATATAAATAGAATTTTTTTCAAGATAACACTGACCAATTAATCCCTGACCAGGCATTATTTTTTTTTCAATATACTTTTTGCGTTCAAAGGCTCGAGCTCCCATTAAAACAAGTGACTCTTCCCCATTTTCTTCGCCTGCAATAAAGATTCCACCCTGATTAGCCTTCATGTAGGTTACTAATTCAGCTATTACTTTATCACACAAGTCATCTAAATTATTTACATGGTTTCGTAATATTTCACTTATTTTTGCTAAACCTACATTAATGAACTTTTCACGTTCTTCACGTTTTGAGGCATCTTGTAAACTATCCCTCATATTCATGAGTGATTTTCCTAGTTCATCGGTAGTATCTAATGAATATTCTACAGCAAGTTGTCCTTGGCTTAATGTGTCGGCAAATTTGATATTCGCTTCCATATGTTTAAGTCGATCCTCCATGTCAATTTGACTAATGGCTGATTCGTGAGTTTGTCTTCTTTGGATAATACTCCACAACACACATAAGCCAGCATAAAAAATAATTAAAGATAAGTGAATAATAAACGATATAGTATTGAACTGATGGGTATTGGAAAGGTATTCTGTTTCTATTTCAGATAATTGCAGATAGTAAAGAACACTTAATGTAAGTACTGAGTATATTGTGGGTATAAGTATTGTTTTCCAGTTTTCGTAAAATAATAGTGCAGTAAGCGAAATAAAATAAAAGAAATTTACTTCATACATACCATGCATTTGTAGTATGAATTGTAAAGGATAATTCCAGAGTAAAAAACTGATAAAGTATCGATAGAAAGCTTTTTGTTGAAATCTAGATTTAATGAATAGATATACTATTAAAAATAAACCACCTACTCCAACACCTAAAATCCAGGTATTATGAAAAAAAGAAATAGCTACGCCCAGAAAAAAATAGCCTATGATAAACTTATGTATTGTGTTATCTGCCTCTTTATAAACTTTATGGTAAAATGATTTAATTTTTTCTTCAGAGATGTCCATTGAACCCATTATTTATCTGCTTAATAATTATAAAACCCGTTAATATAAGCAAATGGGATTAATCCAGAAAGTCAGAGTAGATTCAATAAATTAAATAGATCATAATATATTGAAATGCAATAAGATACATGTTTTATATTTGAGCTTTATTAAGCTAAACAAAAAACGAATCTACAATTACAAATTATGCATCTAAAGCTTCAACAGATTGTATGTCGTCAGGTAGCATTCTTTTCAAAAGGTTTTCTATTCCTGCTTTAAGCGTAATGGTGGATGAAGGGCATCCACTACAAGAACCTTGAAGCAGTACTTTTACAACCCCTTCATTTAAAGAGTGGAAAGAGATAGCACCACCATCCTGTTCCACAGCTGGCCGGATGTATTCATCCAAAATACCTTTTATTTTCTTTACAGTTTCAGAATCTGATTCATCAAAAGTTTCATCACTAATCTCTTCTAGTAATAGTGGCTTGTTTTCGGTAAAATACTCTGAAATAAATTGCTTTATCTCGTCTCGAATTTCATACCAATTAGCTGCCTCTGTTTTGGTTACTGTCACAAAATTGTTCATGAAAAACACCCTTATAACATCTTCCTTTTTTAATAATTCCTGAGCTAGAGGAGATTTTTCAGCACTTTCAATTGTTGGGAAATCGTAACTTATTCCGTCAGGAAGTAGTGTACGATTAAGTACAAATTTTAGTGAGTTGGGGTTAGGGTTTTCTTCTAAATATATATTGATTGGAACTTGCTGTAGCATATTTCTATTTCTTTAAGTATTTCTAACATTTCTGAATGATGAAAAGTTTACTATTCACCTTTTAATTCTCCTTCTGACTTAGCAATAAGTGTTGATACAGAGGCATCACCAGTAACATTTACAACAGTACGGCACATGTCCAATGGTCTATCTACTGGGAAAATAATGGCTATCCACGCAGGATTAAGACCAACCGACTGTAATACAATAATCATCATTACCAAACCAGCACTAGGGACTGCAGCAGCACCAATAGATGCTAAAGTAGCTGTAAGAACAATGGTTAATTGTTGGATAATAGTTAAATCTACCATATGAAGTTGTGCTAAAAATAATACCGCTACTGCTTGGTATAAGCTAGTACCATCCATGTTTACAGTTGCTCCTATTGGAAGTACAAAGCTGGAAATATTTTTACTTACTCCCATGTTATCTTCCACACACTCCATTGTTACAGGAAGCGTGGCAGCACTTGAACTTGTTGAAAAAGCTAAAAATTGAGCTGGGCTAAGATTTTTGAAAAATTGTTTATAGGTAATAGATTTTGTAAATATTGCCACTAGGTTTGGGTATAATACAAATACAATAAATGCCAAACCTGCCAATAGTGTAAGAGAATATGACCCCAATCCTTTAAATATTTCAAAAACTTCAGCAGGAGTATTAGCCATTTTTGCAATTACTCCAGCTAATAGTGCAAAAACGAAAAAAGGTGCCGCTTTCATTACTAAATCAACCATTTTTAAAAACACTTCATTTACTCCATTAATAAAGTCAATTACAGGTTTTGCCTTGTTTTCGGGAATCATAATAAGTGTGATGCCAAAAAATATAGCAAAGAAAATTACTTGTAGCATTAGACCATTATTTGAAATGGAAAGCACAATATTTTCAGGTATTATATCTACTAAAAATTTTAATGGACTAGCGTCTTTATTTTGCTTTGCTGAGGACATTCTAGATTCTACAACCTTTTTTTCCTCATCGGTCATTTCGACACCCTCACTTCTTACTTCCGATACAACATCGGTATATTTAGGGTTATTGGTAAAAGTTTTACCATCAAGAATTTCAATATTATTATTATTAGCCCACTGTTCGTATTTAATTCTATTTTTAATACGTTGACCCTCCTCTACAAACGAGCCAGGTTTTACTACATTAACCAATAGTAGTCCTATTCCAACTGCAGTAACTGTGGTAATAAGGTATAGAAGTAAAGTTTTTCCTCCTAACCTTCCTAATTTAGTGATGTCCTTTAGGTTTGAGACACCTCCAATAATTGAAAATAGCACCAAAGGCACTGCGATAAATTTTAACAGTCGTATAAAAATAGTTCCAAAAGGATCAATCCAATTGATGGTGAATGAGTTCCATCCCATTGAGCTTGAGACAAATGCGTAAATTATACCTGCTAATAAGCCAAATAAAATTTTGATATGTAAAGGAAGTTTTTTCATGAAATTGATAATAGTTAAACTATGAAAATTAGCTACCGAAGGTAGGAGTAAGATTTCTTAAATAAAAATCGGCAATGGTAATAGCTGACATGGCCTCTACAATAGGCACAGCCCTAGGCACTACGCATGGGTCGTGCCGACCTTTTCCCGATACTGTAACTTCATTGCCATCTATGTCAACACTTTGTTGATCTCGCATTATGGTTGCTACTGGTTTGAAAGCTACATTAAAATATATGTCTTCTCCATTAGAGATGCCACCTTGCACTCCTCCAGAGTTATTAGTTTTAGTTTTTATTTCTCCTTCTTTATTGTAAAATATATCGTTATGTTCCGAACCTTTTTGCTTTGTGCCTTCAAAACCACTACCAATTTCAAATCCTTTCACAGCATTTATGCTAAGCATTGCCTTACCCAACTCTGCATGAAGACGATCAAAGACGGGCTCACCTAATCCGGCAGGAGTATTTTTTATAACACAGGTAATAACACCTCCAATAGTATCACCTTGCTTGCGAATGTTGTCTATTAATGAAATCATTTTTTCTGCCATTTCACTATCGGGACAGCGAACGATATTAGTTTCAGATGCAGAAAGATTGAGTTCATTATAAGGTTTATCTAATTTCAATTCACCTACTTGTGACACATAGGCACTAAATTGAACATTAATCTTTTTAAGAAAAATTTTTGCAATAGCTCCTGCAGCAACCCTTGCAGCAGTCTCTCGTGCACTACTTCTACCACCTCCTCTATAATCTCTAATGCCATATTTTTTCTGGTAAGTGTAATCTGCATGAGAAGGGCGATATTTATCAGCTATATGTGAGTAATCCTTACTTTTTTGATCGCTATTATGAATAGTAATAGCAATTGGAGTTCCTGTGGTTTTACCTTCAAACACCCCAGAAAGAATTTCAAATTTGTCTTCTTCTTTTCTTTGTGTTGTAATTTTTGATTGACCAGGTTTTCTTCTGTCGAGTTCATTTTGAATAAATGACTCATCAATATCCAGTCCTGCTGGACAGCCATCAATTGTTACTCCTATAGCCCTGCCATGAGATTCGCCAAAAGTTGTTATTTTGAAAAGTGTACCGTAAGAATTATTCATTTATATTTTTTTGAAAAACAAAAACCCTGAAAGACCCAACATAATGAAAATAAAGATGTTCACCAATAATTTTGTCTTTTCGTACTCATTCACACTTTCAAGTTCATTGTCTTCCAATTCTATCCAGTCATAAAAAGCCCCAAGATCATTTGCCTTGATATGTTCATTTTTTTTACTTTCTCCAATTACATTTAAAACTTGCTGAGAACGCAAAGTATCATATTCATGTTTTGAAGGACTAAAAAATATCCATTCAAAGTAATTATTTAATTGATGCTTGCCAGGTTCATTAGGAATACCGAAATAACTAAAAGTTTTAGATCCCGTAACTTTATTATTTCTTCGACTAATGTTTTGCATAATATTAGGGTCATAAAAATCAAAATTTTTAGTTTCAGGCAGCAATGGTTTTTCTATTGCTGAAATATTACCTGCACCATAAATACTAAATTGGTAAGAAAAACTCTGTCCAGTTTGCAAATCATTACTGCTAATTTTTTCATCTAAACGATAATCACCAACAGCAACTTTATCTTTTAAAGGATGAGCAGGGAGTTCTTTTACGTTCACTTTTTTTGCTTTTGAATAGAATGTTTTAAAATCCTCTTGTCTGTTTTGACCAAAAAAAGAAGGGTTTCGAGCTACTTTATATTTTATCATTTTTAACTCTACTGAAGGAAAATCTATAGTTTCGGTATTTAGAGGATAGAAAGTGGCTTGGTAAAGTTTGTACTTAGCATACCCTTTATTATTAATAGTTACTGGTTCACCATTTATATTTTCAATATTAAAATTTTCTTCCCAACAATTCTCAGGTCGCAATTTTTTAAGAATTTCATTCAATTGCTTACCTAATTCATGAAATTGTAAAGGTGCACGATTGTCGTTAGCTACATAAAATGATAGAGTAGTTGTAAAACCTTCACCAATATATACTTCATTCTTATCAACAGTTAAAGCTAAAAAAGCATCCTCTTCAATATCTACATATTCTGTTGGGGCTGACCGGCTTCTGCCAAAAAAATCTTCAAATGGGTCGCGGTTAAAGGGGCTATTATTCTGTCTTCTTTGAGTAGGAGCTCCCACTTTTATAGTTTTTCCAGGAGAGCTAACAGTATTGCCATTTATTTCCATTTGAAAAGGGGGGAGTGTGAATGTCCCTTGGCTTGTTGGGGCATAAGTCATAATAATTTTATGGCTTGAACTTATTTGACCGTTTACGATATTGGTACTCGATTGGGATGATGTACCTCTTTTTGTAAATCCAGAAAAGTCTGGAAATTCATCATAACTTTTTATTCTACCATTTTTCACAACAATAGAAATTGTAAACCCTTGATTTTCAGCTATTTCGTTTGGCCCTAATTGTATTTCAATTTCTTGAGAAAAACTTTGTGCAGAAAAAAGAATAACAATTATAGATAAAAAGACGTATTTCAAAATAGTATTACTTTGCATAATTAACTTATTTATGAGACATCAACTGTTCGGCAAATTTAACAGTAAACTTTAGTTTCATTTACTATTTTGTATATTAAAGGTTACAATAAGTGATAGTTGTTGAAAAACTATTAAAGGCTATTAATCAAACAATATGTTAGAATACGAAAAAACAATTCTGAAGAAAGTAAGCTTTGATGGTAAACTTTTTGAGAAAGAATTAAATAAAGCAATAAAATCATTAGTACAAGAAGAAATACAAGAACTTGAAAATTGGTGTTATGCTAATTTTTTGGAGGAACATCACCAGATAGTGCTTAATAGGTGTTTTGTTACAGCATAAATATATTGAAAGATATTAAAGTAGTAGGTAACTCAATTGTTTAAGTTAAGTTTATTCAACTCTTCATTAATAATCTTACTAATTTCATCGGGTCGAGTGAGAGTTATCATATGCGACCCACCATTAATTAAATGGTTGTAATTTACATTTTTAATAGGAATAGTATTGTCTTTATCGCCATGTATATGCACGATGTTTTTGGAATAAGTTTTTCGATCCCATTTAATGATCATTTGTACTGACCGTTTCATGAAATATTTATTTTTGTCTGCCAACATGCTTTTAAAAGTTTCTTTTTCTTTATTTCTATCAGGTTCTACTAAGGGTTGCATAATAGTAGCACCTCTCTTTATAGCTCTGCTGGAAAACATTTTGTACAAAGGAACTATTTTTTGAAAACGATATCTAAAAGGTAATTCATATTGTGATTTTGCACTTGATATGATTATTATTTTTTCGGGAGTAAGAAACTCATTCATCTCAGTGGCAAGCATTCCTCCTAATGATACACCTATAAGGGCAAATTTTTGAGTAGTGTCAATTTGATATGATAATTGCAGTGCATATTCTTTTAATGAAGTATTCTTTTCAGGAACGTGATATTTGATGTGTTTCATGGTATAATCTTCAATGGTAAGATTACCAAATAATCTCTCGTCAGCCCCTTGCCCAGGAATTAAATATATTATAGGCCTTGGTTGTTGACTATAAACGTTCGTGCTAATAATAACTCCTAGAAATAGATAAGCGTATTTCATTTACTTACTACTAATAAATGGTTTGTATTTTTAGTCAATAAATTTTGTATTGATGTTACTCAAATATATGAAAGTAGAGTTTTATAACTCACTTCCATTCTAAGGTATTCAGTAAATGAATAATATCCTTCTTTACATATTCAATTGCAGGAGCTAGAGAGTCATTCTGAACTTTAGTGTTAAAATATAGAGCTCCTCTCATAAAATTATTGACTGAATCAGTACAAACAAACTGAAATTGACTGGGAACATCTCCATAAAGTTCAGCTACAGAAGCAGTTTTACCAGAAGCAGTTTTCATAATGATATCATCAATAGAGTATGCTTTCACTTGATGCTTTGAGGTAAGAAAATAGGAATCGTTGAAAAGTTCTTTCAGTTTTTCTTCATTTTGATTAAGCTCAATATATGTAATGTGGATATTAGCTAAAAGCTTGGGATAATATACTTCTACCCAATATTCACTGGAA
Organism: Cyclobacteriaceae bacterium; assembly: GCA_029882685.1. Taxonomy (GTDB): domain Bacteria; phylum Bacteroidota; class Bacteroidia; order Cytophagales; family Cyclobacteriaceae; genus JAOUKH01. The sequence goes on along the minus strand of JAOUKH010000033.1, from coordinate 11,149 downwards.
ATGGATGAAGTATCTTTTAGCAATTGAGCATGTAAAGAATACTGAAAAGAATAGGGTAAGGTGTCAGGAAGATTTTGGTAAGTTGGCTCGGGCAAGTCCAAACGGTTGAATCCTTTCGGTTTAGGAACATATTCATGATTACAGCCCCATATAAGTATTATTGTAAATAATAAAACTTTTTTACTCATCTATCTTCACTTTTATTTTTTTGATACGCCTATTATCAACAGCCATTACAGTAAACGTATATTTATCGAAGTGGATTTTTTCATCTACAAAAGGCAGTGTAGAATTGATTTCTAAAATTAGTCCACCTAACGATTCACTCTCGCCCTTTATTGTATCAAATATAGATGGATCTATCCCTATTACTTTGCAAAAATCATTTAATGAAGTTTTTCCTTCAAAAATAAAGGTAGATTTATCTATTTTTCGATAAGATTTATCATCATCATCAAACTCATCATTAATTTCCCCTACAATTTCTTCTATAATATCTTCTAGTGTAATTAACCCAGAGGTTCCTCCGTATTCATCTACAACAAGTGCCATGTGTACACGTTTTTCTTGAAAATCTTTAAGTAATGAATCAATTTTTTTTGTTTCGGGAACAAAATAAACAGGTCGGATTAATTCACGCCAGTTAAAGTGTTCATCTTCATCAACAAACGGTAGTAGGTCTTTGATGTATAAAATACCTTCAATTTTATCAATAGTTTCAATAAAAACCGGAATTCGTGAATATCCTGATTTATTAATTTTATCCATTAATTCATGGAAACCTATTTCCATATCGAATGCAGTTACTTCAGTACGAGATTTCATCACTTGTTTTACTGTGAGCGTACCGAAATTCATGATGCCTCTCAGAATTTCTTTTTCCTCTTCGGTTGTTTCTTCGTTCTCAGTTGTAATCTCTAAAGCCTTATGAAGTTCATCTACAGAGGTATCATACCCTTTTTTCTGAAATCGTTTATCTATAAAATTACCGTATGTCAATAAAATCCATGATAATGGTTTTAATACTTTACTAAAAAACTGTAAACTAGGAGTCATAATAGTAGCTAATTTTATATTTTTTTGATTAGCAAATAACTTTGGAATTACTTCACCAAAAAACATTAATGTAAGTGTTACAATTGAAAAAAACGCAATATAAATCCCTTTATCAGGGCTTTTACCAAATGCTCTCCACATTACTACTGTAGTAAACATAACGAATGCTACATTCAAAAAATTGTTAAGAATTAGAATAGTGGCCAAAAGCCTTTTAGGGTTTTCTAGCAGTTCTCCCAACTTTTGTTTGGTATTACTATTACTTTTCCGACATTTTTCAACTTCTTCTTGAGAAAGCGAAAAAAATGCCACTTCTGATCCAGAAATAAGAGCTGAACAAAGTAATAAAATAACAAGAATAACACTGTTTACAGAGTAGTAAACGATAGAGTTACTAATAAATTCTACAAATAAATACAGACTCGGAGGTTCGTCTATGGATAGTTCCAAGAGAGTGTGTTTAGTTCAACATCATTAAAATGGAAGGTCGTCAGCACCATCTTCCATGGCAATATCAGCAACATTAGAAGTTGTACTTTCTTGTACATTTATTGCTGCTGAATCTGGTTGTGGTGTACTTTTATTACTACTTTCATTTGAACCCTTAGTGCTTAACATTGTCATATTATCACCTACAACTTCAGTAGTATATCTTGTAACACCATCTTTTTCCCAAGAGCGAGTTCTTAATTTTCCTTCCACATATACCATATCTCCTTTTTTAAGATATTTTTCAGCAACGTCTGCTAACCCTCTCCAAAGAACTACATTGTGCCACTCGGTTACCTCTTTTCGCTCGCCAGAATTTCGATCTTTATATACTTCTGAAGTTGCAACAGAAAAATTTGCCACACCAACTCCTGATTCCAAATGGCGCACTTCAGGATCTTTTCCCAACCTACCTACTAAAATCACTTTATTAACACCTGACATAATCTACTTTTTTACAAATTTACGTATTCTTTTATAAACATACCTAAAAAATATATTGGTTCAAATAGTTGTTTATCAAAATAGGTTTTGGCAATTCTGACATTTCATTTTTTGAAAAAAATATTCCTTCAACAGGAAGATCAATATTATTGTTTTGTACATCAACTTTAATAAAGCGAGCATGAATGCGTTGGTGGGTAAGGATGTGCTTATATTCTTTTGATATATTGTCAATAATGAAAGTCAATGATTTATTTGAAAGCACTTTTAATACAGTTTCAATATTTTCTTTTTTAATGGTTTCAACAAGAGGAAAATCATATAGTCCTTGCCAAATGTCTTTATCCTCTCGTTCTTTCATTATAATTTCTCCATTCATCTCAATTATAATATAATAAAAGTAACGATTTTTAATTTTAATTTTTTTCAGTTTTACTGGTAGTTGATTTTGAGTGTGGTTTAAATAAGAATAACAACCATCCATTAATGGACATGAATTGCAAGATGGATTTTTGGGTGTACAATGGATCGCACCAAATTCCATTATTGCCTGATTATATGTGTCGGGATGATTTCGGTCTATTAATTGATTTGCTATCACATTAAATTTTTTAATTCCTTTCGATGAAGCTATGTCAGTTTTTATCCCCCAAAAACGAGCAATAACTCGAAATACATTACCATCTACCACTGCTACAGGCTCTTTATAACAAAAAGATGCAATAGCAGCTGCAGTGTAAGGCCCAATACCAGGTAATTTTATTAATTCAGAATAATGATTTGGAAATTTCCCAGAATATTGTTTTACAATAAGTTTTGAACATTTGTGTAAGTTTTTTGCTCTAGAGTAATATCCTAGACCCTGCCATAATCGCAATATTTTTTTTTCAGAAGCATTAGCTAAGTCATCTATTGTGGGAAAATTTGTTATAAAACTAATATAGAACGGCAATCCCTGAATTACCCTAGTTTGTTGAAGTATTATCTCTGAGAGCCATATTTTGTATGGATTTTTTGTTTTTCTCCAAGGTAAATCTCTTTTGTTCAGATCATACCATTTCAAAAGAATGTCAGAAAAATTGGCGGAGAAATTATTTGTAGATAGGTGCAATTAACAGCTTGATTTTGAAGTTATAAAAATAGTGTTTTTCGATTTTTATATCGTATAGTGTGGTGTAGTTTTGTATGTAAAATTATTGAAGAAAGTTATAGTAACAATTTAAACAGTATATAAAGTGACTAAAGCAGACGTAATATCAGAAATTTCAGAGAAGACAGGGATTTCTAAGGAAGATGTACAAATTACAGTGGAGGCTTTTTTTAACGTTGTAAAAGGCTCAATGGCAGACGGGCATAATATCTATGTTCGAGGGTTTGGTAGTTTTGTTAATAAGAAGAGAGCAAAGAAAATTGCCCGAAATATTTCTAAAAATACAGCCATAGTTATTGACGAACATTATATTCCTAGCTTTAAGCCTTCAAAAGTATTTGTTGAGAAAATCAAAACGAGCGAAAAGGTTAAAGTTTAAGCAAATATTGCTAATTTTGTAGGCTTACTTATTATAAAGCCTTAGTACATGTTGAGAACACGTTTGCTATTATTTTTGGCCGGTATTTTATTGTCGGCTTTATTATTTTTATTCCCTAAAGTAGTAGTGGATAATAAAAAAGCTCAAGTAGCTGTTTCAGAGGATCAATCCATTGAAGAAGACAATCATTCTGATCATGAATCTGATGATTTTTTTAATCACTCCCCATCAATTGACCCTTCTACACTAGAAGAGATAAATAAATTAAGAGAATTATTTAAAAATAATATTAGTAACAAAAAAAGTGCTACCTTTGCGGATTCATTAGCTACCCTTTTCTATACTATTGGTAAATTGGATAGTGTAGTAAAGTACAGAAGTTGGGTTGCTGATAATTTTCCAAACGAGGAAAATAGAGAAATTGCTGGATTAGCTTATTATGAAGCATTTGGATATGCTATTGACGATGATAAGGTAAAGCTATATGGAAATAAAGTTAGGAAGTATCTTGGTGATATATTTGAAAGTCATCCTGATCGACTGGACTTAAAAGCTAAAATAGCTATGACTTATATATCATCGCAAAATCCAATGCAAGGGATAATGATGTTGCGTGAAATTATAGAAGTAGATGCTGAAAATGAAGAGGCATTGTATAATTTAGGCTTATTATCTCGACAATCGGGACAAATGGAAAAAGCTTTAGTTCGCTTTGAAAAAATACTTTCAATTAACCCCAATCATATTCAAGCAAGATTCCTTTTAGGAGTTACCCTTAAGGATTTGGGAAAGAATAAAGAAGCTATTGAGCAGTTTGAAATTGTAAAACGCACAGAAAACGACCCAACTGTACTAGCTACAGTGAATAGTTATCTGGAAGAAATAAAATAAAATATTGTTGAACATTCGAATGCTATAAAAAATATAGCAGGAGAGTAAAAATTTAAAAATTATGCCTTGCGGTAAAAAAAGAAAAAGACATAAGATTGCTACTCATAAGAGGAAGAAGAGACTAAGAAAAAATAGACATAAAAAGAAGTAATTTTTTTGATTTAGCCACAGTTCACTGACTTGTGGCTAAAATAGTTTTTGTGCTTCATCTTATTTTGGTGAAGTTATTATCATATTATTTAGACATTTAAATTTAAAATTTTGAGTAACGAATTAGTAATTAATTCAACTCAAAACGGATGTCGTATAGCTCTTTTAAAAGACAAAAGTCTTGTAGAATACCATCAAGACGAGGATAACTCTCAATTTAATGTGGGAGATATTTACCTCGGAACAGTAAATAAAGTGGTACAAGGTTTAAATGCTGCTTTCATAAACATTAATTATGAAAAAGACGCATTTTTACATTATCACGATTTAGGTCCTAGATACCGTTCGTTAACAAAGTTTACACAATTAGTAAAAACGAAAAAAAATGCAACGAGCAAACTTGACAGGTTTAAAATTGAACCTGAAATTGATAAGCTTGGAAATATAACCCAAGTATTATCGAAGAACCAACAGGTGTTGGTTCAAGTGGTAAAAGAACCAATTTCTACAAAAGGGCCACGACTTTCGTGTGAGTTGTCATTAGCGGGTCGCTATTTAATACTAGTGCCATTTGCTAATGCAGTAAGTATTTCTAAGAAAATATTTAAGAATGATGAGCGAAAACGCTTATCAAGATTAATCAGTTCCATAAAACCTGCAAATTTTGGTGTTATTATCCGTACCGTTGCAGAGGGTAAAGAGGTTGCCGAGTTAGATAACGATTTACGCAATCTTGTAAAAATATGGGATAATTGTGTAAAAAATCTCAAACATGCTAAGACTGGTCAGAAAGTAATAGGAGAGATGGGAAAAGCATCATCGTTATTGCGTGATGTTTTAAATGAATCTTTTGATACTATAGCTATAGATGATAAGGAGATATTTGAAGAGGTAAGGTCGTATACGAGAAGTATAGCTCCCGAAAAGGAGAAAATCGTAAAACTGTATAATGGCAAATCGAAAATATTCGAAAATTTCGGCATCGAGAAACAAATTAAATCGGCATTTGGTCAGTCAGTAAGTATACGTGGCGGAGGCTACTTAATTATTGAGCATACAGAAGCTTTACATGTTATTGATGTAAATAGTGGTAATAAGTCGAACAAAGAAAGTAATCAGGAGACAACAGCATTATCTGTAAATTTGGAAGCAGCTCGTGAAGTGGCACGTCAGCTTAGGCTACGCGACATGGGTGGTATTATTGTGGTGGACTTCATCGACATGAGGAAGGCCGAGAATAAGAAGCTAGTATTTGAACTCATGAAGAAAGAGATGTCTAGCGACCGTTCAAAAAATACTGTTTTGCCTTTGACAAAGTTTGGACTAATGCAAATTACCAGACAAAGGGTGCGACCTGAAATGAATATTACTACTAAGGAGGTATGCCCAACTTGTCAGGGAAGTGGAAAAATTTCAGCTTCTATTTTAGTATCTGATCAAATAGAAACTCATTTGGATCATTTGGTGAACAAGCAAAATGAAAAATCAATAAGTATTGTACTTCACCCTTATCTATATTCATATTTTATTAATGGAGTTTTTTCAACTCGTTTAAAATGGTACTTTAAATACTTTCGATGGATAAAGATGGTTCAAGACAGCTCATTAGCTATAAACGAATACAAATTTCTTAACAAGGAAAAGGAGGAGATAGCTTTGTAATAAAACTATTTAATATCTATAAAAAAATCCTCATATTTAAGTTAAAGAACTTTAATGTGAGGATTTTTCATTTTACAGATCATATATAGTCATAAATAGTGATTGTGAGCAGTGTTCGAACATAAATCTCACACTGTAGTACCATGTTGAGTGGTAATTACTCTAAGTAATTGATATATAGTTAGTTTTGCTCTGTATAAAAAATATTTAATCAAGACTCTTTTCTTGAGATGTAAGAATTAGAGTAAACTTCCTAAATCAAACCATCACAATTTTGCATTTTGTAAGGTAAATTTTATGATATTGTAGATTAGCTAGAACATAAGGACTAATTGAAATCATAATGCGATATTTATATAGCCCAATTAATAAGATGTTACCCATGGTAACATATGCCATTCTTGTTTTTACAGGCTTGATAAACGTAGCTATTGTCGATTATTCCTATTATATGGGAGACTATTTTGGAGATTATAGTTTAATTGATTTAGAGTTGGCAGGAAGTGTTGTAAATGCAAATACAATTTTAGATTATTGGAAAAACTCAGATGTTTTACAATGGGTTTATTTTCATATAGGTCTTGATTATCTTTTCCTTGTTACATATACTGTTTTTTTATTCTTCGCATGTCATGTTTCTGCTATGCAAATAAAAGCATTTCCCTTTTTTCTATACCTTGGTTTAGTGGTAGGGTGGCTTCAACCTTTGGCAGGAATTTTGGATTTTATAGAAAATTATGCGCTAATTCATGTGATTTTAGGCACTACAGATGAATTTTGGCCAAAACTATCAAGTTGGTGTGCCATGCCTAAGTTTGCAATAGCACTATCAGGAATGGCGTATTGTGTGATAGCACTCACAATTGCTACATCTTCAGGAATATTATCTAAGGTCAATAAATCTTAGTTTTTATAAACTATCGCAGGTTCATCAAACATCCATTTTTTTCATAAAATCAATCTTTATTTTTTTCTTTACGTTACTGAAGTATAAAGTAAGATTATGAAAAGAATACTAACCTATATCACAATATTATTGGGGATATCAACTACTTATAGTTCAACCTATTATACTGAAACAGAAATCATGAATAAGAATAAAAATTTAAAAGAAGTTACTTTTGGGGCAGGATGTTTTTGGTGTATTGAAGCAGTTTTTGAAGAACTAAAAGGAGTTGTTTCAGTAGAATCGGGATATAGTGGAGGAGCTGTAGAGAATCCAACATATAACCAAATAGGCACAGGTACAACAGGACATGCCGAAGTAGCCAGAATTGTTTATGATGCCGATATAATAAACTTTAAGGAATTGCTTGAGGTTTTTTGGCAAACGCATGACCCAACAACACTAAATAGGCAAGGAAATGATGTAGGAACGCAATATAGGTCTGTTGTTTTTTATCATGATAAATCTCAAAAAGAACAGGCTGAACATTATAAAGATGAATTGAATAAATCAGGAGCTTTTTCTAAAACTATTGTTACAGAGATATCCCCATTGATTAACTACTATAAAGCTGAAAATTACCATCAAAATTATTATAGCCTAAATCCTAATCAAGGATATTGCCAGTATGTGATTGCTCCTAAAATGGAAAAATTCAGAAAAGCATTTAAAGAGAAGTTAAAATAACTGCATTAATTGTTGGGAAATTGTATTTTTAGTCTCTCAAACAAATTAATTATTATGCGTATCAAGTTTTTATTTATTGGTTTATTGTCTGTAATAATCATTAACGTACATGCACAGACGCAAACAGGTAAGGCATCCTATTATGCAGATAAGTTTGAAGGTAGAACCACCGCTAATGGGGAAAAATATAAACACTCTAAATTAAGTGCTGCCCACAGATTTTTGCCATTCGGAACAGTCGTAAAAGTCACGAATTTAAAAAATGGTAAATCTGTTGAGTTAAGAATTAACGATAGAGGGCCATTTGTAGATGGGCGTATCATTGATATTTCGAAATCAGCAGCAGAACGTCTAGATTTTATCCATGATGGTATAGCGGATGTAAAAGTAGAAGTTATTGATCATGGTGATGGTAAAGGAGGAGGGCTTACTCAACCAGGTTATCATAAAGAAGTGGAGGAAAAGGAATTTTATTCCATTGATGTTGATAGAACAAAACCAAAAGGTTTCGGTGTTCAGATTGGACTGTTTCAAGAAATGGCAAATTTGGTTCGATTAACTCAAAATCTAAAATCATCATATAAGAAGAAAGTTACACTGTTAGTGAAAGTGGTAAATGAAAAAAAAGTTTATGCTATAATTATTGGAGAATTTCCGAATAGAGAAAAAGCGTTATTATTTAAAAAGAACGTTGCAAAACGTTATCCCGATGCATTTATAGTTGATTACTCAAAACTTTAAATATATGTCTACTGATCCACTATTTGATTTAAAATTCCCTATTGGGAAGTTCAATGCCCCAGATGAAATTACGTCAAAACATATTGAAGAATGGATTGCTCAAATAGAATCGCTTCCGATACGGCTATCAAAGTTAGTAGCAAATGTAACGGATGTACAATTAGACACACCTTACCGACCTGATGGTTGGACGATTCGGCAAGTAATTCACCATATTCCTGACAGTCATATTAATAGTTATATGCGTTTTAAGTGGGCATTAACGGAGGATAATCCAACTATAAAAGCGTATAAAGAAACTGCTTGGGCAGAGTTACCAGACACTAAAAATCATCCTATTCAAATTTCACTAGATTTATTGACAGTAGTACACGCAAAATTGGTAACACTGTTTAGTAGCATGTCTCCTGAGCAAATGAAAAGAACATTTATTCATCCAGCATCGGGAAAAGAAGTATCCTTAGAAAGAAATATTGGTTCTTATGCTTGGCATGGCAATCATCATTTGGCACATGTGGGTTTGGTAGTGAACCAATAATACTATTCCTCTAGCTCAACTATAACTTCTATTTCTACCGTGATGTTAGAAGGTAAAGAGATATGACCAACCGCTGCTCTAGCATGCTTGCCTTTCTCTCCAAAAACAGATACCATCAAATCAGAAAAGCCATTAATTACTTTTGGTTGATCATAAAAATCGGGAGTAGAGTTGACCATCCCACGGACTTTAACAAATTGCTTTATTTTGCTAAGATCACCAGTGGCAGCCTTTAAAGTTGCCAAGATATTTATTCCTGCTAATCGAGCGGCTTCATATCCTTCTTCTATTGTTAAGTCTTTTCCCAATTTTCCTTTTACATCTGATCCTGTACCCGCAAGAAATAATAAGTTCCCTACTTTTCGCCATTTCACATAATTGGCAACAGGTTGGCTCATCTCAGGTAAACTTATACCCAATGTAACAAGTCGTTCTTCTGGTGTTTGCGCATTAATTTCTGCTATATGAATGATAATTGCTAGTAATAATAATGGGTATACTTTCATGGTTTTGAAGTTAGATTATGATTAATTAGTAGATGCTATTATGTAAAGTGATATAGTACTTTATAAGCTAACTATGCTTAAATATAATAAAATTATATCATACCCATCATGGTCGATTATTTTGTTAGAATAAGAATTAAACACTTTTTTATAAACGAAAGTAAAAGTGCTGATAAATAGTATTATATTTATTTCATACAACTAACCTATTATTATGAAAACAAAAATCATCTTCCTCGGATTGCTCTTATCTTTTCATTTTTCATTTTCCCAAAAAACACAAAAACCTGTTATTCACGGGAAAAACTGGATGGCGATTACTGGAAAACCTTTAGCTGCTACGGCTGGTGCAATGACTTTTCAAAAAGGTGGTAATGCTGTTGATGCCGCATGTGCTATGTTAGCTGCTACCTGTACCATGTGGGATGTATTGAGTTGGGGAGGAGAAACACAAGCATTAATATATAATCCCAAAACTAAAAAGGTAATTGCTATTAACGCATTGGGTGTTGCTCCATCTGGAGCTACAGCGCAATTTTTTAAAGATCAAAAATTAAACTATCCTCCAAATTATGGACCGCAAGCTGCTGTAACTCCTGGTACTGCAGGTGGACTAATGACCATGCTTGCAGAGTATGGGACTATGAGTTTAAAAGAAGTTTTAGAACCTGCTATGCAATTGGCAGCGGGGTATCCTATAGAAGCTCAAACTGCCAATGCGATTGAACGTGGTAAAGAACGAATAAGCAAATGGCCTTATTCTGCGAAAGTATTTTTCACACATCCCGATCGTGAGAGAAAAGCTCCTGATGCTGGTGAAATTTTTGTGCAAACCGATTTATTAAAAACATTACAAAAACTGGTCGATTCAGAGCAAGAATCACTTAAGAAAGGAAAAAGCAGAAAAGAAGCTATTTATGCTGCTAATGATAGGTTTTATAGAGGTGATATTGCCAAAGAATTTGTTAGAGGTGCTAATGAACAAGGAGGTGTATTTAAAAAAGAAGATTTGGCGAACTGGAAAGTGCAAATTGAAGAACCTTCCATGATTACCTACAAAGGCATTGATGTTTACAAACTTGCTCCCTGGACACAAGGTCCTGCTTTACTACAATCACTTAACATGGTTGAAACGATGGATGTAAAAAGTATGGGGTACAATTCAACACGCTATATCCATAACCTTTATCAAATCATGAGCATGGCTTTTGCTGATCGTGACTTTTATTACGGTGACACTTATTTTCCTCCAGTTGAACCAATTAAAGGGCTTCTTTCAAAAGAATATGCTGCCGAACGTGTAAAGCAAATAAATACAGAAAACAATAATCCCAATATTAAACCAGGAGACCCTTATCCTTATGAAGGAAAGGTAAATCCTTTTTCTGATTTATTAGAAAAATGGGGACAAGCTTCAAGTACTAACTTTAATACTGGGCTTCCTCAAAACATGGAAAAATTTAAAGAAGATTTTTTTTCAGGAACAACTACTGTACAAGCAGCTGACAAA
>JAOUKH010000198.1 GCA_029882685.1 Cyclobacteriaceae bacterium | reverse complement strand
TTACTTTATCAGGTTTTGAGTCACTTAATGCTGTAAGCAAAAATCCTTGTAAGCCATACGATGTTGTTCGTGATGGAATTTCACTGGGAGAAGGAGTTGGTACTCTACTGATCTCAAATAATATGAGTGAACTGAGCGAAAAAACATCTATTAGTGAAATTATGGGGGGTGGTCAATCAAACGATGCCAATCATATTTCAGGGCCATCAAGAACGGGTGCGGGGCTTAATTTAGCCGTAACTAAGGCACTAAATGATGCTGACTTAATAGCAGATCAAATTGACTTTATTAATGCACATGGTACGGCAACTTTGTATAATGATGAAATGGAGTCTATTGCATTTGATGATCTAGGATTAAGAGAAGTGCCAATGAATAGTTTGAAAGGTTATTTTGGGCATACACTTGGTGCAGCAGGGATAATTGAATCAATATTGACCATTCGACAAATGACTTCAGGACAATTATTAAAATCAGAAGGCTTTGAGCAATTAGGTGTTTCTAGATCTATTAACGTTTTATCTGAGTCGAAAAATAAAAGTATTAATTATGCATTAAAAACAGTGTCAGGTTTTGGAGGTTGTAATGCAGCAATAGTTTACAAGAAATTATGAGTTTAGGTATTCAGTCATACTGCTCTTTTAATTCTGAAGGTATTTATAGAAATGGTAAGCCTATTTTACTTAACGAAAATTTAACATTCGATGAGTTTGCATTGAAAACATATAAGCAATTTGAAATTGGTTATAGCAAATATCATAAAATGGATAATTTGTGCAAGTTGGCCATTCTAACTTCTGAGTTTTTACTTAATAAAGGTCAATTGCTAGAAGATGTTTCTTCTGATGAAATTGCAATAATTTTAGGTAATAACAGCTCTTCTATTATTTCTGATACAGCGCATCAAAAAAGTATAGATGAATTGCCGAGTCCAGCAGTTTTTGTTTACACATTGCCCAATATTATGATTGGAGAGATGTGTATTAAATATAAGATAACAGGTGAAAATTCGTGTTTTCAAATGAAAGAATTTGATATGTTTTTTTTAAATAAATATGTTTCTCATTTATTTAAAAAAGATAATTACAAGTATTGTATTACGGGTTGGGTCGATTTTGATGTTAATGATTATCAAGCGTATTTGTTTTTAATTACGAATACTAATAGTAATACAATCAGTAAATTTGATGAGAATATTAAAAACTTAATATAAAAACCGATAATGGAAAATTTAATACTAAAAATCAAAGAAGATTTAATTAAACAACTCAATTTAGAAGATTTAACGGTTGATGATATTTCTGATGATGCATTACTTTTTGGAGAAGAGATTGGGTTAGATTCTATAGATGCGCTGGAATTAATTGTTCTTTTGGAAAAAAATTATGGTGTAAAAATTAATAATCCTGAACTAGGAAAAAAGGTGTTTCATTCAGTAAGAACCATAGCTGAATTCGTACAGGAAAATAAAAAATAAATGGCAGAAAGGGTATATGTGTCAGGTTGGGGGATTATTTCAGCATTAGGTAATAATGTTGAAGAAAACCTATATGCCCTAAAAAATAAAAAATCTGGTATTGCGCATCCTGAATTTTTACATACAAATTATGCTAAGCAAAAAGTATTTGGAGAAGTAAAACACTCAAATGATGAGTTAAAAATCCAATTGGGATTAAAAACTTCAAAAACTGTTTCTCGAACAGCTTTGTTGGGAATGGTAGCAGCCAAAGAATCTATTGAAACGAGCGGATTATCATCTCATGAATTAAAGTCGACACTTTTTTTTAATGGCACCTCTGTTGGAGGCATGGATATTTCTGAACGGAATTACAAAGTATTTTTAGATAATGAAAAATTGGATTATAAAAGTTCTTTTTCAGGTCATGATTGTGGACATAGCACAGAATCCATAGCTAATTTCATAGGTTCAAAAGGAGAAACAAGTACCATTAGTACAGCATGTTCATCGTCAGCTAACACTATTATGCAGGCTGGAAGAATGATTAAAGCTGGAAAAGCTGAAATAGCTATAGCAGGAGGGACTGATGCCCTTTCAGTATTTACATTAAATGGATTCAATTCTCTTAAAATTCTTGATGATAACCCTTGTAAACCTTTTGACGAAAATAGGAAGGGATTAAATCTTGGAGAAGGAGCTGCTTATTTGGTGTTGGAGTCGGAGAGTTCTGTAAATAGAAGAGGAGCGAAAATTTTAGGAGAATTAATAGGTTATGGAAATGCTAATGATGCTTATCATCAAACTGCTTCTTCACCAGAAGGAACGGGAGCTTTAAATGCCATGAAAAAGGCAATGAATATAGCAGGTAATCCTGCTATTGATTATATCAACGCACATGGTACAGGGACAGGAAATAACGACATGTCAGAAAGTATAGCCATAAAGTCATTGTTTCAAGAAAACATACCTAACTACAGTTCTACAAAGTCCTATACAGGCCATACGTTAGGTGCTGCGGGAGCTATTGAAGCAGTATTTTCATTACTTTCTATAAATAATAATGTAGTGTTTCCTTGCTTACGTGTGGATAGCCCTATGGATATATTACCTAAGCTTCCAATTTTTAATGTTAACGATCAAGAGGTGAATTGCGTAATGTCTAATTCACTTGGTTTTGGTGGTAATTGTTCTACTTTAATATTCAGGAAATGATGAGAGCATACATTAACGCTACATCCGCTATTTCACCTCAATCTACATTTGACGTAGATAATTATATAGAAGAATTAATACCTTCAGAGATTGATTATCTTAAGGCTATAGAGCCTAATTATCGTGATTTTTTAGACCCAAAAATGGCGAGAAGGATGGCGAGAATAATAAAGATGGGTGTTGCTACTTCAAATAAATGTTTAGAAAGTTTAGCAGGCAATACTCCAGGTGCAATAATCTTAGGTACAGGACTTGGTTGCTTACAAGACACAGCCAAATTTTTAAAAGATATTGTTGAAACAGAGGAGGGACTATTATCACCTACAGCATTTATCCAATCTACTCATAATACTATCGCAGGTCAAATTGCGTTATTAATTGGTTGTACGAGTCATAATTTCACATATGCTAATCGTGGATTTTCATTTGAAAATGCTTTAGGTGATGCGCTGTTGCATCTTGAAGAAGGAAATGATTATGTGCTTGTAGGAGGAATTGATGAAGTAATTCCAGAAACAAATTCAATACTAAAAAAAATTGGGTGTACTCAAGGAAATAATGATAAATCAAAGGAATTACCAGTATTAGGAGAGGGTGCAGCTATGTTTTTATTATCTTCCAATGAAAATGAAGAATCATTGGCAGTTGTGGAAGGTGTGAAGACTTTATTCAAACCAAATAATCAGGATGAAGTAATTGAATCTATATTCAATTTGTTAATCGAAACTGAAGTTGATATGAACCAAGTTGATGGGGTGTTGATGGGGTATAATAACTCGAAAAAGGATGATGCCATATACGATAAACTAGTTACTTCTATTTTTGAGGATAAATCTATTTACCAATTTAAACATATATCTGGAGAGTATTTTACAGCTAATGCTTTTGGTTGTCATATTGCTGCTAAAATGATAGCTAATCAAAAAGAGTATCCAGAAATGTTAGTAAAAGGTAATACAACTAATATAATTAATTACATGTTAGTTTATAATCATTTTAATGCTGATTATCATTCTGTAACGCTTCTAAGTAAATGTTAAAATACCCAATATCTAAGTTGTTGTTTACCATCATCATGGTGATGATGTTAAGTTTGGATATGTATGGATTTTCTTTTTCGGCTTATTGGTATGCCCTGCCAGTAATATTGTTTTTAAGTCTAGTTGCAATGGGTTCTTTCTTAATTCAATGGAAGTTTTTCATAGAATCTAAAAATAACGGTGTTCGTGAGGGTAATAGAGTATCTCTTACTTTTGACGATGGACCACATGAAGTATATACAAATAAAGTTTTAGATATATTGGATAAATATAATGCAAAAGCCACATTTTTTTGTGTTGGTAAAAAACTGCAAAATCAACCAGCATTAGCCAATGAGATTGTTAATAGAGGGCACAGTATTGGAAATCATTCATATACCCATCAATATAAGTTTCCTATGTTTACAACAAAGAGAATGATTGATGAAATTGAGAAAACTAATTCAATTATTGAAATAATATTAGGCATAAAAACCAACTTATTTCGTCCGCCATTTGGTGTTACAAACCCAAGAATAGTTAGAGCTATTAATCATATTCAAATGGAAGTGATTGGATGGAATGTACGCTCCTATGATACAGTAGATGATAATATAGAGAATGTAATCAAAAGAGTTACTAAGAAATTAATGGCAGGAGGAATAGTGTTATTACATGATAATCGTGAAAATATATCTGTTATTTTAGAAGGAATCTTGAAATATATGAAAGAGCAAAAATTAAAAAGTGTTTGTGTTGAAGATTTATTAAAATTAAAATAATCACTTATGAGGTACTTGTGTACTATACTTCTCTATGTTACTATTGGTTATTCATTTGCTCAAGATGGCTTCGTGGCAATGGAAGAAATCGAAGTTTTTAGAAATACTTTAGCTGAACAAACATCATCCATCAATAGCATTCAGGCAGAATTTAAGCAGGAAAAATTTATGAGTATTTTGTCTCAACAGTTGGTTGCTAATGGTGTTATTCAGTATAAAACTCCTAATATGGTAAAATGGAGTTATACTAAGCCGTATAAATACGATATCGTATTAAATGGAAAAGAAATCATAATTAATGATGACGGAAAAGTGAACTCGTTTTCAGTAGGTTCGAGTAAAATGTTTTCAGAAATGAATCAGCTAATTGTAAACAGTGTACAAGGCGATGTGTTGAACGACAATAAATTTATGATTAGCTATTTTGAAAATAAACTATATTACCTCACTATATTGAAGCCTTTAAATAAAGAACAATTGGGTAATTTTGTAGAAGAAATTCATGTTTTTTTTGATAAGAAAAATTATTCTGTGTCGAAATTAAAAATGGTAGAGCCTGAAGGAGACTATACTGAACTTTCTTTTTCTAACAAGCATTTCAATCAGCAAATTTCTGATGAAATTTTCACTAAAAAATAGTTATATATTCTTCATCCTTGTGATTGCTTTTCAAGCAAACTCACAAACAACTACTAACATTCCTAGTACCTATTTGAATGATGTTAAAAATAATTTAGTATATGACATGTCAATGAGCTATAAAGACTATTATGGTAGTGGCTTGTTAGTGATGAAAAAAGATGCTTTAGGTCAATATCATGGTGTATTTCTTTCTAAAGTAGGGCTGAAATTAATGGAGTTTATCATACGTAAGGGAGAGTTCGAATGGCTGAAATTAATTGAAATTATGGATAAGAAAGCTTCACGAAAAATTTTAGAACGTGATTTTTCCATGTTAATGTTATCAGATTTAGATTATATTAAAAAAACAAAGAGTATTAAGATTAAGAATGAAGTAGAATATTATAAAGTTTGGTCGACACGGAAACTATTGCTAGAAATAAAAAACGCACGTATTCAAAAAGAAGAGAACAGGGGTGGGCTTAATCTTACGAAAACTAAGATTACATTTTATTATGATAAGGAAAATACACCAAAATCCGTAAGTTTGATCCATAGAAATATAGATCTAAAATTAGAATTAAAACTATTAGAGATACAATAATGCTAAAAAACGACCTTTATACGATTTCCTCATTCAATCATGAAGAGAATAAAATTCTAGCTGAAATTAAAATTGACCATACTCATAGAATTTTTGATGGTCATTTTCCTGGGCAGCCAGTATTGCCTGGAGTTTGTACTGTTGAAATATTGAAAGAGCTAGTAAGTGAGGCTAAAGGAAAAATTTACAAACTTAAAGAAGCTCATAATATAAAATTTCTGAGTTTGGTTGATCCATCTCAAACAAATAAGTTGTTGTTTAAAATCGATTACATTGAAGAAGATGGTATGTTAAAAATTAATGCTGCTGCTAATTTAGATAACGAAACAACTACTTTCAAAGTGAAAGGGGTATTGATTTAAATATGCAATTGCAGAAAGAATTTGAGAGGTATGGTTGTTGTGTAATTATCCCTACCTACAACAATGAGAGAACACTTGAGCAGGTAATTAGCGAAGTGCTTTCTTACACTCGTAATATTATCATTGTAAATGATGGAGCTACAGATAGTACTTTTCAAATTATTCAAAAATTTAAGCCTGAAATTGATGTTATAACCCATAAAGT
>JAOUKH010000197.1 GCA_029882685.1 Cyclobacteriaceae bacterium | reverse complement strand
CCAATCACGCTAATTGGTGGGGATTCTAGGTATGAATATGACCTAAATAGAGATGAGGACAATTGTATCTACGATGTAGCATGGGGTAAAAAGGTTTGGTCAAGTGATTTACCCAATGAAGAAGTAGAACAGTCTCTCAATAAGCATAGGAACTTCTATAAAGTGGTACATACCCTAGTTGAAAAGCTAGAAGAGGAATTTGGAGCTAGTGTTATCTATGACATCCATTCTTATAATCATCAGAGACATGACATCAGCTACTTATTCAATGTTGGTATAGAAAATATTGATATCAAAAGATACAACAGTGAAATCAGTCATTGGAAGCGAGAGCTTTTGAAAATTAAGGTTAAGCGTGTAAAAACTGAGGTGTCTGTTAATCATATTTTTTATGGAAGAGGCTACCTATTGAAGTATGTGAAAGACAATTTCAATAACTCGTTAGTCTTAGCGACAGAGGTTAAGAAAGTTTATATGGATGAACTGACAGGAAGTCCATACCCTCAAATTATACAAGCTCTTTCAAGAAGTTTGAAAAATGTAATAATCAACAACTCTCAGCATTACATTAACCGATTAGCAAACTTTAACGTCAAGAAAAAATCGTCATTACTTCATAGCGATTTACAACCTGAGTTAGTAAAACTTGATAAGGCTTTATTTAGGTTGGTTAAAAACTTTGAGCTACTCAGTTATGTAAACCCTATCAATTTAGAATCTGAGAAGAAGAAGTTCATTAAATCCAAAGCTAATTATAACCCTGAGTTCAAGTACAAACCATTAACGATAGACCCTCACATCTTTAAAGCTAAGATGTTTAGACTTGATGTTGATTCATTAGAAGATGTACACATGCGTCAAGTGTATATTGATATTATTAATGCCTACTCAGATAAGGTTGATATGCTCAGTTCTCTTGGTAATGAAAAGTTCTTATATAACAGCCTTCGCTATTTTGGAGAACCAACAGAGCATGATATAGCTAATGCTAACTTCCTCATGTATTGCAATGAACTTCCCCAATTTGAAGACGAAGAAGTACTTGGAGAAGAAGATGTAAAGCAGATATTTAAGGAAGAAGGGGCTAAATATGGTTTTGATTTCAAGGTAGAGCAATCTAGCTCTATTCCGTCAGATGCTCTTGTGATTAACTCCAAAGAAACAGTTTATATAAAGAAAGGTGCTATTTTCAACTCTTCTCGTATTACGGCTTTGCTCAATCATGAAATAGGGGTACATATGGTTACCACCAAGAATGCACAGCTACAACCTATAAATTTTTTGAGAGTAGGCCTGCCAAGAAACACCCATACTCAGGAAGGTTTGGCTATTATGAGTGAATTGAAAAGCGGCTGTTTGACCATAACTAGACTAAAAGAACTTGCTTTACGAGTATTAGCAGTTGATCTTATGACAAAAGGTAACGATTTCAAATCAACATATCATATATTAAACCAATACACAGCTATAAGTGAGGATAGACTCTTTTATCTTGTAGCAAGGATTTATAGAGGCGGTGGATTTACAAAAGACTACCTATATTTAAATGGATTTAGAAGCTTGTTGCAATTAGAAAGTAAGGAAGTGTCTTTAACAAACTTATTCTTAGGTAAGACCTCTCATTCTTACTTACCAATGCTCAATGAATTTGTGGATAGAGGGATATTAGATAGACCAAAATATTATTGTCACTCCTTCTCTAAACCGAAACCATACGATGAAATTTTAAAATATTTAACAGGGAATATGAAGTGATGCACAACGCTACAGTAAAAAACGTTGCGGATTCCACCCATCTACAATTCTTGTTGATATTGGCTTCTGGGTACGTCTTCAAATATTGAAACGGTTTCATTAAGCATTTTTGCTTCATCAGTCCCAATAGTTAATTTCTACGGATATGTCCTGAGAGGAATTAAACCTGTATGTAGCTCTTGTTTTAAAACTATTCACGGGAACACGTATCACCACCACACATACAGTTTCCGCACGATGAGTTTAAATCATCAAAATGATTTTTTGTTTTCATTTTTCTTGCCAAATACTGTAGTGCTACCCATCCTGCACTAAGAAAAGTGAGTCCTATTATTGCTATAAAAAAAGTAATGAATTCGTTCATTTTTATTCTGTTAATTTTAAAACCTGACAGGTTTAAGAAAGACTATAATCAAGCACTAAAAAGACCTGCAAAACCCATAAATGCCATCGAGATAATGCCTGCTACTATTAAATTAAAAGCTGTACCTTCTATCAATTTCGGTACATTCGTTAACCTAGTTTCTTCTCGTATACCTGCTAATAATACCAATGCCAATGTAACTCCTCCTCCTGCACCAAGCGCATAAACAATACCTTCAACAAATCCATATCCTTTATTAGTAGAAAATAATGCCAACCCTAGTATCGCACAATTTGTAGTGATTAATGGAAGAAATATCCCTAAAGCTTTAAATAATTCAGGGCTAAATTTTTTAAGTGCTATTTCAACAAATTGTACCGAACTGGCAATAACAATGATAAAGCTTATCAACCTTAAATATGGTGCAAAAGGAAGTACCCATGTATTTAAAGCATAAGAGCAAATTGCAGTGATAAGCATAACAAAAATATTAGCAAGCCCGAGTCGGAAAGCAGTTTCTAAACGAGAAGAAACGCCAAGAAATGGACATAAACCTAGAAAATAGGTCAAGGTAAAATTGTTAATAAGCAATGCTGAAACAAATATCCAAATTAAATTAGTGTCCATGATTGTTTAAATTTTAATATCATCCTTTAAATTTAGAAAAGAACAAAAACGTTGTATTATAGATACATTTCATGCTTTTTGTTTAGCAATGAAAAACACCCCTCTGTGTCTCCCCTCAAGGGGAGAATCGGGAATATCCCCTTGAGGAGATTATAGGGATGTTTTTTATACTTTGCCAACGTTTGTATTTCACAAACGTTTTTTTAGGCTTGTTTGTGAGACACAAACAAGGGCTAAGTAATTTTTTTATACCAGTATAATACATCCTACTAGGCATCACGTGTTTCATTTTTTTTCTTTCTCCATTCTGTGTACCAATTAAAAAACAGTAACAAAAACCCCAGTGCAAAAAAGCCTCCTGGAGGTAATATCATAATCACCCATGGTTCAAAATTTGGGCCAAATAACGAAATGTTAAATAGCGATCCATTACCTAATATTTCTCTAATAATACCAATGCACAATAAAGCAAAAGTGAAGCCTACACTCATTCCTAAAGCATCGGCAACAGCCAAACCTACTTTGTTTTTACTGGCAAATGCTTCCTGTCTTCCTAGAATCAGACAATTCACAACTATCAAGGCAATAAAAGCTCCAAGCTCTTTATGAATAACAGGGAAAAATGCAGCTAATAAAAAATCTATCGCTGTTACAAAAGTGGCTATAATGATAATATAAGCTGTAATTCTAACCTGTTTGGGAATAACTTTTCTAAATAAAGAAACGAGTACACTTGAAGAAACTAACACAAATGTAGTCGCCAACCCCATTGCTAAACTGTTGATGGCTGAATTGGTGACCGCAAGTGCTGGACACATACCCAAAACAGCTACAAATACAGGGTTTTCTCTCCAAATTCCTTTTAAGAATTCATCTGCACTTGTTGGGTTATTCGTTTCTTCAATCATTTGCCTGATCGTTTAAGTATTCATTAATAGGGGATTTATAAATATCCATTGTATTATTCAACAACCGTACTATTGCTTTAGATGAGATGGTAGCTCCAGTAATTGATTCTACTTCATTATTATTTTTCTTTTCACCATTTTTCACGGAAATAATTTCTGGTTCCACTGCCAATGCCTCAAAATTCAATTGAAAATCTGCATCTTTGAAAATTTTATCACCCAAGCCTGGTGTTTCTTTACTTTCTAGTACTTCGAAACCTATAATGACTTTAGCATCACTATCATACCCAAAAAGTGCTACTATCACATCCTGAAAACCTGTTTCACTACCTGGAATTGCAAACCCTACAAACTTGTTTTCTTTATCATACCCTGCAAAAATCTGTTTTACTTCTTTTTCTTGTTTACTAGATTTTTCGCCTTCCTTTTTTTGTTTTAATTCTATCAACTTTCCATCTCTCAATTGAAGTGTAACGAAGGACTCGCATGCTGGCAATACCTTAAAAATGGCATTTTGTAGTGCCTCTGCCCTATTGGCTTCAATAAGTGGTTGGGTAAATACATAAACACTAACTAGGACGAGTCCTGAAAAGAAACCTGCAATTCCCAACGATGAAATCAATCTAAAGGAACTCGGTTCTTTTTCCTGTAAAATAGTAGGCTGCGATTCTTTTTCTTCTTCAATATGTACATTGTCAACTGTCATAGTTAATGGCCGTAAGTCCTTATTTTTGTGTATCTGTTAATTAATGGTGTAGCAGAGTTCATCAACAAAATTGCATACATTACACCTTCTGGTAAACCTCCCCAATTTCTTATCAGTACGATTAATATTCCAATACCAATTCCATATATCCATACTCCCTTAGGAGTTAGTGGTGATGTAACCAAATCAGTTGCCATATATACTGCTCCAAGCAAAAACCCTCCTGACAAAATCATAAAAACTGGTGAGGGATATACCTCAGGATTGATCAAATACGCAATGCCAGAAAATACTGTTACAGAAATAACCATTGACAATGGGATTCTCCAGTTGATGATTTTTCTTACCATAAAATAGATAGCGATAAGAATTAATAAAACCCCACAAGTTTCGCCTAGTGAGCCACTTGTATTGCCAAACAGTAAATCAGATAAATCAGTTGTCTCACGATCAAATTTCATTTTTGAAAGTGGTGTGGCTCCTGAAACTACATCAATAGACTCTCCCTGAAAAAAAGGCAATGCTAAATTAGTGCCTCTAAACGCTAATAAATCACCATTTGGTGACGACCATGTAGTGATAGCTGTAGGAAAAGCTGCTTGTAAAAATGCTCTTCCTAACAATGCTGGATTAAAAATGTTTTGTCCAAGACCGCCCCAAATAGCTTTCCCCATTCCTATTGCAACAAATCCACCAATAAAGGTCATCCAAAGTGGAAAGCCCGGTGGTAATGTAAGTGCCAAAAGCATACCTGTAATCAAAGCACTGCCATTTTTTATTGACCACCCTCTATTTCCTGTAGGGTCAAATAACCACTCGGCAAACAAACAAGAAAAAACAGCCATTACAGTTGTAATTAATGCACTAATACCGAAATAATAAAACGCCACAAAAACCACAGGTATCAGACTATATACTACTTGAAACATCAACCATGGAGTTGTGTCTTTGTCTTTTAAATATGGGGAAGTCGATATTGATAATATATTTTTCAGCATAATCTAATTTGCTCTTTCTCTTGCATGTTTTTCCCTTATAAACCCTTTTGCTATTCTAAAACTTTGCACTAGTGGAATGGATGAAGGACAAACGTATGAGCATGATCCACACTCAAAACAGTCCATCACATTGTATTCTTGTTCCATTTCTTCCCAGAGTCCTTTTTTAGCCATCATTCCCAGCACAGATGGGTTTAGAAACATAGGACAGGCATCTATGCATCTAGAACATTTAATGCAATTATATTCGGTTAAGTCTTTTACTTCATTATTCGTCAACACTAGAATCCCAGAAGTGCCTTTTAGTATTGGCGTATCAATATTCTTTTGTACCATTCCCATCATGGGGCCTCCGAGTAAAATACGAGATGCACCTTCTGTAATTCCTCCACAAAGCTCAATTACCTCTCGAATGGGTGTACCAATAGGAACTAATACATTTGCTTTTCTTTTTATAGCTGTTCCAGTTACTGTGACTACCCGCTCCATCAAGGGTTTTCCTTTTCTGAAATAGTCCGATAGCATCGCTATAGTACCCACATTACTTACCAAAATTCCTAAATCAATGGGTAAAGTTCCACCTGATACTTCTTCACCCATTATAGCAGTAATCATCATTTTTTCTGCTCCTTGCGGATATTTCACCACTAGAGGTGATACCTCAATAGGAAAGGGATTTTCTACTGCCTTTTCTTTCAGGATAGCAATAGCATCGGGTTTATTGGTTTCTATTGCAATAAATGCCTTCTCTGCTCCCACAAACTGTTTCAGAATATTAATGCCATCTATTACTTCATCTGCATATTCCACCATAATACGGTGATCAGCAGTCAGGAAAGGTTCACATTCGCAACCATTTACTATTATGTACCTACATTTTTTACCTTCTGGAATAGCAAATTTTACATGGGCAG
>JAOUKH010000196.1 GCA_029882685.1 Cyclobacteriaceae bacterium | reverse complement strand
GAAGTATAAAATAAGAGATCAAGATAAACCCTATTTTATAACCATAAGTGTAGTCGAGTGGATTGATGTTTTCACAAGACCTATTTACAAAGAAATTGTAATAGATAGTTTACAATATTGCCAAAAAAAAGGTTGGGAATTTATGCATTGTGAAATAAAACACATTGAAATTTACAGCAAATAAACGAACTAATATGAAACTAAAAAGACAGCACATTTTATTAATAGGTCTATTTGTAACCTCAATAAGCTATGCACAAACTACTTTTGAGCAGCTATTGGATAAATTTCCAGAATATAATTTACCACTTGATCCACAATCATTACCCTATCCTGCTGAGACATTACCCATAACTACTTTTAATGTAATGTTTTTTAATTACGAAACGGAATATCCGTACATATATTTATCTAATGATGAAAAATCACATGCGAGCTTAGCAGGAAAAATTGAAAATGAAATCATTGAATATTCACCTGGAAAATTTGATACACAGAAAATATACCCACTAGGCAAAATTAACTTACACCCAAATTATGTGTCACTGATATTTTGCAAAACAAACATGTTCTATGATTATATATTTATATATAATTTTGATAGTAATGGAGTAATCCAATCTGGATTTATGTTAACGGTTAAAGATAACAAATCATCTACATACAGAGCATCTTTAAAAGAATACAGTTTCATTAAAAGCGATGGTATAATAGACAAACGTAATTTTGGAGAAGAGCATGTACAAAACGTTACATTATCTGTTGAAAATGATGGAATTTTCAAGGTGTTAGTCTCTGAAGATGATGCAACTTACTACAATGATATAGATTGGGGTATTAATAAGAAATTAGTAGAGATCAATCAATTTGCAGCCGATGGTGTGCCTATATTAAAAGTGAATTAGGTTCCCCCACTGGCGCGGAAGTTATTTCCGTGCCAATATATAACTATGCCTAACTTATAGACTTGTCCAAAAATTTATTAATTTAAATGGATGAGTGAGAAGTATAAAATAAGAGATCAAGATAAACCCTATTTTATAACTATAAGTGTAGTCGAGTGGATTGATGTTATCACAAGACCTGTTTACAAAGAAATTGTAATAGAAAGTTTACAATATTGCCAAACAGAAAAAGGGTTGGGAATTTATGCATGGTGCATCATGAGTAATCATTTACATTTAATAATTAAGGGAAAAGGAAATGTCAAAATGGAAGTCATGATGACAAATCTAAAAATGACACAATATTTTGGCGTAATGGCAAAGGATTTACTTTTCGTGATACAATTTTTTGGACAAAGCATACTAGGATATATGATCCAGATTCAATAAAATACCATAAGAATGGAGAGGATCCTATTCCGTGGGGGAAAAACTAAAGATATGAATAGAATAGTTAATTTAACATTTCTTATAATCTCTTTTGTGTCATGTAGTAATGATACTGAAATTAGTTACTTTGATACTGGAGAAAAAAAATACGAAGTTCCCATCAGAAATGGAAAGTATCATGGTGTATTTAAAAGATATTATCCTGATGGAACACTTGCAGGTGAAGTAAATTATCTTAATGGAAAAAAATATGGTGTTTTAAAAGGATACGATTCGTCTGGTTACTTAATGAACTTCTATGATTACAAAAATGACATGATGCATGGTCTATTTGAAGTCTATCATTCAAAAACTGAAAATATTAGAGTCAAAGGTTACTACAAATATGATAAACCAGATAGCGTAGGCTTTGAGTACTATCCTTCTGGCGAATTAAGGAGAGTTTATTACTACGAAATGGGTGAGTTATTGTATTTGAAAGGGTTTAAGCCTTCAGGGGAAATGATGCAAAGTAAAATTACCGCAAAAATATATCCTAAAGATACTCTAGAGCATTATTCTAAGAATGAAACGCTTAAAGTATATATTGAGTTAGCAAAAAGATACTCTTATGATGAAGGAAATAAATTATGGATAATAACAGGAAATCTTGACGAAAAAAATAATTTACTCGATACGCTTGAAAACTTTACTACAGATAATGGTAAATTATACTTCAAGTATCAGACAACACCTAAAAACTTCGGGATTAACTATATAATGGGTAAAATGTTAGAGCTAAAAATGCCTGAAAACATTGTCATTGGTGAAACATCATTCAGATACGAATATCAAGTAGAATAAGAAGCTACGTGCAACACCCCCACTGGCGCGGAAGTTATTTCCGTGCCAAATATATAACTATGTCTAACTTCTAGACTTGTCCAATAATTTATTAATTTAAATGGATGAGTGAGAAGTATAAAATAAGAGATCAAGATAAACCATATTTTATAACCATAAGTGTAGTCGAGTGGATTGATGTTTTCACAAGACCGGGTAAGCACGGAAGTAACTTCCGCGCCAGTGTGGGAATGATTAATACATTAAAAAGATCAACTATGATATTAGGAACAATTTTTACCTTGATGATGCTAATGCAAAACTGTGATACGGCAACATGCATGGAAGATTACTACACTGCCAATCAGGTAGACCTGACGGCCATCCGTGCTGCGAGCCAGACGCTAAGTAGCAACTGTGAATATGTAAAAATAACCATCAGGAAAAAGAGTGGGAAGCTTGAACTTAGATTT
The DNA here is from genome assembly GCA_029882685.1 of Cyclobacteriaceae bacterium. Classification (GTDB taxonomy): domain Bacteria; phylum Bacteroidota; class Bacteroidia; order Cytophagales; family Cyclobacteriaceae; genus JAOUKH01. Next base: position 3,669 of record JAOUKH010000196.1, on the reverse strand, counting down.
TATGGTGGAGCGGTTGATAATGTCACTATGTATATCAATCCTACAGATTTAAGTTTAATTTCTGAGCACCCTGTCGATGAATGCAGCCCAGTGGTTTTGGATAGGTTTAGAACGATGTACAATGATGCTACATTGAGAACGATATTGCAGTTATTTGCAAAGATTGAGCCTAATGCGGTTAGGATTAACTCAAAAGGCGTATTTGTTGCACTTGGAGAAACGTTAAAGCACCCGAATAAGGGGGAGTTAGAAGGTGGTATTTTTATGGCGTTTGCTTCTGGATTTACCAGTCAATGGGTAATAAGTGAAATTGATACGAATGTTTATTTATTTGATACGCTGATTTATTAGAAGTCCGTTTTTTCTAGTTTCCCAACTGGCGCGAAAGTTATTTCCGTGCCAAATATATAACTATGCCTAACTTATAGACTTGTCTGTCCTATAATTTATTAATTTAAATGGATGAGTGAGAAGTATAAAATAAGAGATCAAGATAAAACCTATTTTATAACTATAAGTGTAGTCGAGTGGATTGATGTTTTCACAAGACCTGTTTACAAAGAAATTGTAATAGAAAGTTTACAATATTGCCAAAAAGAAAAAGGGTTGGGAATTTATGCATGGTGCATCATGAGTAATCATTTACATTTAATAATTAAGGGAAAAGGAAATGTCAAAATGGAAGACATTATACGAGATTTCAAGAAATTTACTTCAGTAGCCATTTGTAAAGCAATAGAAGACAATCCAAAAGAAAGCAGAAAAAAATGGTTATTGTGGATGTTTCGTAAGAAGGCTGAAAAAAGTAACAAACATCAAAAATATCATTTTTGGCAAAACAATTACCACCCTATTGAATTAGCAACTACTTTTATGATACAACAAAAACTGGATTACATACATAATAATCCTGTTAAAAAAGGGATAGTTAATGAGCCCTATCATTATCGATACTCCAGTGCTATTGATTATTCTGGTGGAAAAGGATTGATAGCGATTGAGTTTATAGTTTAGGTACAGGTAAGCACGGAAGTAACTTCCGCGCCAGTATGGGAAATTGACTATATTTAACTAGGTACGAGCATATGCTCGCACTAGCTTGGAGAAGCACAAGTAATTAAGCAACTAAATAATAAGTGATGAAGAAATATTTATTACATATATTATTAATTACTGGAATTGCCTGCATTCCTAAAAAAGAAGTAGTCATTATACCGTTTAATAAAATTGGATTATTTGTAGACGCAAATGACAGTATTCATCAAGATTTGTTGAATGATGGGACTTATCAAATAGATGAAGGAAGTGAGATAATCACATATCCATTGGTATCGGATGCTGAGGAATTTTTTTTCCATTTTACTACTAAAGATGATGAAATTTTAAAAGGATTTTGTGAAATCAGATACGTTTTGGATACTACAAATTTGATTAAAATGCACAAAACATATGGCACAGGGTATTATGAAATGTATTATTTACCAAAAGTTAAACAACAATTAAGAAATACTGCCAAAAATTACACGAGGGATAGTTTAGAAGAATGTTATAGCAAATTTAGAAGTAAATTACTTGCAAATATAGATTCTGAGATTTCACGTGAATTTTTTATACTAATAGAGTTTAAGATAGATAGCGTTGCAGAAATAATCGAAATGAATCCTTTTAAAAAATAGTGGTAAGATGTAAGCAACCGGCAAATGAAACAATAAAAAAAACAAATTGAATAACACCTTACTAAATACAAAATTAAGTTTCACTCAGAACCTGTCAAGAGTATATAAACAATACCCCTATATCACCCTACTTGCAGGTGCAATTGCTATAATAATTTGGGAAAAATTTACCTTATCCTGTCCACCGATCTCACCAAATCTTCATCTTTTTTGATAAAACGCAATGCCATTCGGTTAAACACCATGGCAATTGCAGGCAAAATTAGCCCTAAACCAAACCCTACAGGGATGTGAGGAAGCATCTGCCTGCCTAGTGTGTACCAAAACCAACCTGCTGTTCCTAAAGTAGCTACAATTAAAAACGAATTGAGAACACCAAGCTTCATCTGTAATACTCGATTTTTGAATTTAAAAATTTCGATAAGACCAACAATTATTGATAAGGCAGCAAATATGCCTACTACCATATATGGAAAAAAATTAACCATTCCCTCTGCACCTTCTGTCTCGACAATAGTATAACTAAATGCTTGCATTTCGTGTCTTTCACCTGTTTCAACATCTTCTTTCTCCCATTGAGGTACAAATAAAAAAGTAGCCATGCTTGCTACTACAAGCACAAGAAATATAGTTTGGATTCTCTGTATCATAATAAAGCTGTTTTTTTACCTGTCAATTATACAATAATTTTCAATTGAATAATTTCGAGTTAAATTGCAGTGCAAATAAACGCAGTTCATCTGAAAACAGAAACAAAAGTCTTCAAAATTGAACAGTAATGATTCAACAAGCATATATAATTGACATTTTAAGAACTCCTATTGGGAAATTTGGAGGAGCTTTAGCAACTGTACGTCCTGATGATTTGGCTGCACATGTAATTAAAGCATTAGTAGAGCGCAACCCCAAGTTACCTGTTCAATTAATTGAAGATGTGATTTTTGGAGCAGCCAATCAGGCTGGTGAGGATAATAGAAACGTAGCCAGAATGGCTGGACTATTAGCAGGGCTACCCTTAGAAACTGGAGGAGTAACGGTAAACCGACTCTGTGCCTCCGGATTGCAATCTATTATGGATGCTTCCCGAGCAATTATGCTGGGAGAAGGAGCTGCGTATATTGCAGGAGGTGTTGAAAGCATGACCAGAGCACCTTTTGTTACCGCCAAATCAGAAACAGCATTTGGAAGAAAAGTCGAGACTTTCGATACTACTATGGGCTGGCGTTTTATTAATAAAGAATTAGCCAAAATGTATCACCCCTATGGTATGGGAGAAACAGCCGAAAATGTAGCTGAGAAATGGGGGATCACTCGAGAAATACAAGATCAATTTGCATTTAATTCACAATTGAAATATAAAAATGCACACGAAGCAGGAAAATTTGATGATGAGATTGTTTCTATTGAAATACAACAACGAAAAACCGATCCTATTATCTTTAATAAAGATGAACATCCTCGTTTTTCTACTATTGAAAAATTAGCATCACTCAACCCCGCTTTTAAAGTAGGAGGAACAGTTACTGCAGGAAATTCTTCAGGAATTAATGATGGAGCAGCAGCCTGCTTATTAGTAAATGAAGAAACTATTAAAAAGTATAATTTAAAACCCATTGCTCGGGTTGTATCTATGGCAATTGCAGGAGTCTCTCCCGACTATATGGGCATAGGCCCTGTACCTGCTACTCAAAAAGCATTAAAAAGAGCTGGATTATCCATCAACGATATAGATGTGATAGAACTGAACGAGGCCTTTGCAGCACAGTCAGTGGCATGTATTAATGATCTGGATTTAGATCCTGAAAAAGTAAATATTAATGGAGGATCAATTGCTATTGGTCATCCGCTTGGAGCAAGTGGCACACGGATAAGTGCCACGCTTATTCACGAAATGCAAAAGAAAGAAAAAGCAAGGTATGGCTTGGCCACAATGTGCATTGGTGTTGGACAAGGCGCAGCAATGATATTCGAAAAATTATAAAATTATGTCTAT
>JAOUKH010000195.1 GCA_029882685.1 Cyclobacteriaceae bacterium | reverse complement strand
CCAGTATTCTTGAAAAAGGAGACATTGCATCAGTAAAAGAATTTGGTGTTTATGGCTTCTCAAAATACATAAGAAAAAATGTTAAAATTGATCGTTCAAGTAATGATTATAAGAAGCTCACTTATGAAAAGGATCCTATATTGAAACAAGAGGTATTATTTTTAAAAGTAATAATAGAAGGAAAAGCCTCACTCTATTATTATGAAGATAGAGACATAAAGAGATTCTTTTATTCTGTTACAGACACTTCTATTAATCAGTTAATTCATAAAAGGTATTTGGTAGATAATTCAGTAGCCCATAACAATCGGTTTCGTCAACAAATAGCAATAGATGTAAGGTGTGCAGAGACAAATATGAACTCTTTAAAAAAGGTTACCTATAACCTAAAAATTCTGGAAAAATATTTTATAAAGCATAATAGTTGTATAGGAGATACAACGATGATAAGTTTTAATAAATCAAAAAGTGATTTATTAAATTTAAAAATTACTTCTGGTATTAATATGACATCAATGTCACTTGACAATCATTATTATGATGATGTTTATTTTAATACAATAGACTTTCCTTTTAAGGAAAATATCAATCTCAGATTTGGTTTTGAACTTGAATTTATCATGCCTTTTCATAAGAATATATGGGGAATTACCATTGAACCAACATTTCAGCAGTTAAATACCGAAAAAGAATTTACCTCATCAATTTTTGGTACAAGAACTGCCTCTATTGAGTTTCGTTCAGTAGAGTTTCCTATTGGGCTTCGGCATTATATATTTCTAAATGACAAATCAAAATTATTTTTAAATGGCATTTATATTCCATACCTTTCTTTTGATTTTGATTCAAAAATTAATGTAGAAAGTGTTTCAACTTTAGATATATTTGCTAAACATAGTTTTGCTTTTGGCGGAGGGTTTGAGCATGATAGAGTAAGTCTTGAAGTTCGATATTATTTAAGAAGAGAACTATTGAGTCGCTATTGGTATTGGTCAACTGATTATAATAGATTATCATTTATTGTAGGATATAAAATAAAGAAATAAGGTGAGCAAGAAGTGCTGCCATTTCGCTTTACAGAAAAATTTAACCCCAATTTTCCTGAGGGATAATACTATTTCTGTTAATAAGTGATGCTAAGACTATATCCATCAGGAGATCAGGAAAACGAATGTCTTGAGCCATTTTTGTTTATAAGTCGTACCATCACTAGCTATTTGAAGATTAGTTAATAAGCAGCCAAATATTCCTTTTTCAACAACGGGCAAATTTTATATCGCTCATCCTTGGTGTCTTCATAAACTGCTTCCAACAATTCATATACATTGGCAATACCAATCATTTCGCACCACTCAAAAGGTCCATAGGGATAATTAGTTCCCAATTTCATTCCTAGGTCTATGTCATGTTTGTTTGCTGTCCCTTCCTGTACTGTATAATAAGCTTCATTGATAATCATACAAATCACTCTAGGGGTAGCCATGCCCACTCTATCATCTACTACAATGAATTCAGTACCTAATTCACGACAGATATTGCTAAGTGTTTGTGCATCATTTTTATCTATAAGTGACACTTCTAAAATTTCACGATTTAGAAAAGTAGGCAATCCATTAAATCCAAATAGTGTACAATTCACTTTTCCGTTAATATATATTTGCTCCGCCATGGATATTTTTGGAGCATTTACAAAAACAGGAAGTCCATCAAAGTTTTGATATAACTCTAAATTATCGGGTTCTTCGTCAAGCATAAAATCAAACACTACATCATGATCTTGAAGAATTTCGGGATCAATATTAGTGTTGTCTACTACAGTATATTTGTTTTGATTGCCAAATTTTAGCTCAAATTCATTTACTTGATTTTGATTTCCAATAATTAAGACCTTCATAGTATATTTTTGTAGATTGGAACAAAAATAAAACAATTAATCGAGATGAGTAAAAAGATAATAAATACGGAAAAGGCACCAGCCCCTATTGGTCCATATAGTCAGGCAACTCAAGTAGGTAATACGCTATATGTGTCAGGTCAAATAGCAATTGATGCTAGTACAGGCAACATGAATACTGGTGACATAACTACGGAAACACACCAAGTAATGAAAAACTTGGGCTATATATTAGAAGCTGCAGGAATGAATTACAATAACGTGGTAAAATGCAGCATTTTTGTAGCGGATATGGGTGATTTTGCAGCAATAAATGCTGCCTATGGAGAATATTTTAAAGAAAACCCGCCAGCCAGGGAAACTGTAGAGGTAAGTTGTTTACCAAAAAATGTGAACGTAGAGATATCTTGCATTGCAGTGGAATAATTTAGTGATGTTTATACCTAAAAAAACAGAAACACTTGTTCTCCCAAACTCTTCAAGGGAATTATTAGATCGCCTTGATGAAATTGTATATACCACTGAAAACAAACTGGATAGAGCTAATGAAGAAGATCATCACCTCTTTATTGGCACTATCGAAGAAAGTGCCTTTGTGATTTCACTAAAGCTGAATAAAGTAGATAATTTCATTCCTTTGATAAACGGAGATATTGAAAATACCTCTAAAGGGAGTATCGTGTTTTTAAAATACACTCTATTTAAGAGTACAAGAATGTTTCTGGTTTTTTGGACAGTATTAATTTTCTTGCTCTCCTTTATGCTTATAGTATTTCAGGATAAAGTTTGGTATGGTAGCCTTGCCCTTTTGGTTTCATTAGCAAACTATATTGTAACTATTGTAAACTTTAGAAGAAAGGTGAAAGTAAGTCGTGAATATTTAATGAAAGTTTTCTCATAAGGTTTTATATCCATAAACCTCACTTTAATTCAAAATTTTCTAATTTTGCAGCCTTAAAATCAGTAATAAAATGGCTAACGAAGTAAGAGTAAGATTTGCCCCAAGCCCTACAGGCGCACTACATATTGGTGGAGTAAGAACTGCATTGTACAATTATCTTTTCGCTAAGAAAAATGGTGGTAAAATGATACTTCGTGTAGAAGATACTGATCAAGCTCGTTTTGTTTCTGGTGCAGAAGATTACATAAAGGAGTCATTAGAGTGGTGTGGAGTAGTGCCTGATGAATCACCATATAGTGGTGGGGAATATGGTCCATACCGACAATCGGAGCGTAAGGCAATGTATATGGATTATGCACTTCGTTTGGTAGAGGAAGGAAATGCATATTATGCATTTGATACTTCCGAAGAGCTTGATGCGATGAGGGAAAGATTGAAAGCTGCAAAGGTGGCATCGCTTCAATACAATTCGATTACTCGTGCCCAAATGAAAAATTCGATAACGCTACCTGAAGCTGAGGTAAAAGCGAAATTGGCAGCGGGTGAGCCATATGTAATACGACTAAAAGTTCCTAGTAAAGAGGAAATTCGCTTAAACGACATGGTACGAGGGTGGGTTATGGTACATTCATCAGCTATTGATGATAAGGTATTGATGAAATCTGATGGTATGCCTACATACCACTTGGCTAATGTGGTTGATGATCACTTGATGAAAATTACGCACGTAATTCGTGGAGAAGAGTGGTTGCCCTCTGCTCCTTTACATGTGTTGTTGTATAAATTTTTAGGATGGGAAGGTACTATGCCACAATTTGCTCATCTGCCATTGTTGTTAAAACCTGATGGAAATGGAAAACTAAGTAAACGTGATGGAGATAAATTAGGGTTTCCAGTTTTTCCTATTCAAGGTGAATTTCCAGATAAAGAAGGTAAACTTGAAAAAGTTAGTGGTTATCGTGAATCAGGTTATTTACCTGATGCATTTACTAATTTTTTAGCATTGTTAGGATGGAATCCAGGTACAGAGCAAGAGTTGTTCAGTATGAGCGAATTAGTAGAAGCCTTTACAGTAGAGCGCATTGGAAAGTCGGGGACCAAATTCGACATCAACAAAGCCATGTGGTTTAATCAGCAATATTTAAAAAATAAAACAAACGAAGAATTAGCGGTATATTTATTGGCTGAATTAGAAAAACAAGATATTACATGCGAAAAATCAAAGGCAACTCAAATAGTAGGTTTGCTAAAAGAGCGCATTAACTTCCCTTCTGATTTTTGGACTCAAGGTCAATATTTCTTTAATGCTCCAGAAAAATATGATGAAAAAATCACACGAAAAAAGTGGACGACTGAAGCAGTTTTGATACTATCAGAGTATGCCAAAGAATTAGAAAATATTGCTGAATTGACATCCGAAACCGCTAAATCTACGTTAATTACTGTATTAGATCGTAACGGAATTCCTATAGGAAAAATAATGCAATCGATAAGATTAGCAATATCAGGAACAGGAATGGGGCCAGAACTAATGGATATAATAGCAATACTTGGAAAAGAAGAAGTTATTAAGAGAATTGGAATTGCTATTGAAAAGTTGCCAGTGAAGGTAGTTGATTAATAATGACAAAAAAGAAAGACAAAAAAAAGCCTAAAGTAAATCCTGATTTAGAAGGATTTGATATTAAAATCGATTCTTTTGGAGAAATTAAATCAACTATGGATATCGATAAGATTAATGAATTTCTAAACAAGAATGTTACCGATAAAAAGCTTACAGATCGTAAAGGCAATAAAAAGAAAAAATAATATTCCTCCTCTAAGATAGGCGTAAATGATAAGAGCTTTCCTTCAAATAATGGAATTCAATTTTTTGATGTAGTCTTCTGCTGGATTCAAAAAATGGATTCTCAATTAACAGAATAATGTCTACTTTTGTCACCCTGAAATCTGTTAATTATGAGTAAAGTGAAAATCGGAATTATTAGTGAAGGTAAAATACCTGTAGATCATAGAGTGCCTTTTACTCCCGAAGCTGCCAAAAAAATTTCGACTTTATTTAATAATGCTGAAATAAAGTGCCAAACGAGCAAGGTTCGGTGTTATCAAGATGAAGAATATAGTAATAATGGTATTGAAGTAGTAAAAGAAATAGACGATTGCGAAGTCCTAATGGGAGTAAAAGAAGTTCCTATTCCAGATTTAATTGCTGATAAAACTTATTTTTTCTTTTCACATACCACAAAAAAACAGCCATATAATCGATCACTTCTTCAAGCTATATTGAAGAAAAACATTACACTTATTGATTATGAAAACTTAACGGATGCCAATGGACTTAGAGTTGTTGCTTTTGGCAGATATGCTGGAATTGTTGGAGCTTATAATGGTATATTAACCTATGGAAAACGCTACAACCTTTTTCATTTAAATCCTGCCCATAAATGTTTCGATATGGCTGAAATGCAAAGGGAATACAAAAAGGTGAAATTACCAGCTATTAAAATTCTAATTACAGGAGGCGGTAGAGTTTCGAAAGGTGCAATGGAGGTTCTTAATGAAATGGGCATTCGTAAAGTAACACCAGCTCAAATACTCAATGAGCATTATAATGAAGCTGTATACACACAGTTAAACAGCCGAGATTATTATAAACCTAAAAATGGAAAAGAGTTTAAGCGTAACCATTTTCATGAATTTCCAGAAGATTATGAAGGGGATTTTTTACAGTATGCTGATGTCAGTGATTTACTCATAGCTGGAGCTTTTTGGAATCCTAAAGCTCCAGTATTGTTCACTAGAGAAAACATAATGCATAATGGATTTAAAATAAAAGTTATAGCAGATATTACTTGCGATATTGAAGGATCTATACCTTCTACAAAACAACCTGCTACTATTGATAACCCTATCTACGACTATAATCCAAGTGAAGACAAAGTGGAACCTGCTCTAAGTGATGAAGCAAATATTACGGTTATGGCTGTGGATAATTTACCATGCGAGTTGCCTCGAAATGCTTCTGAAGATTTTGGTAGAGAGCTCATTAATAATGTGCTTCCTCACCTGTTAGGTGATGATGATGAAGAAGTAATCAAACGTGCTACTATTACACAAAATGGCAAGCTTACTGAACGATTTTCTTTTTTACAAGACTATGTAGATGAAAAAAGTTAATCTCAGGGTTCATCAAGTTATAAACAATAATTATTATAAGAGTCTTTATATCCATCATCTAGTTTCACAGCATTTTTAAGGTCTGTACAAGCCTTTTTCTTTTCGCCTAGTTCTAAATACATTTCAGCTCTTCGTGCATAGATGTCAGCAATTTTCACTTCCAATTTTATAGCTTTTGAATAATCTTTAATAGCTTCTTCAAATCGTTGTAATCGCTGCTTGATAATTCCCCTATTATAATAAGCTCTTCCAAAATCTTCCTTTTCATTGATAACACGGTTAAGATCATTAAGCGCTCCTATTAACGAGCCTGACTGCCCTTTTACAAGTGCTAAGTGATAT